>NZ_MUMF01000833.1 GCF_002155905.1 Streptomyces tricolor
GGGCGCCGTCGGACCGGCGCCTACCGCTGCGCCGCCCGGCCGCGGACCCGCTGCCGCGGCGCTGGTCCGGGCCGCCCGGGAGCCGGCATGCCGACGGCGCGCCGCCGCGCCGGGCCGCCCGGATCCGGAAGCCGGCATCACGCCGGTGCTCGCCACGCTGGACCGACCGGACGGCTGAGGCCGCCGGTCCGGCGGGGCGCCGTCGGACCAGCGCCTACCGCTGCGCCGACCGGCCGCGGACCCGCTGTCCGCTGGTCCGGGCCACCCGGGAGCCGGCATGCCGACGGCGCGCCGCCGCGCCGGGCCGCCCGGATCCGGCAGGCGGCGTCGCGCCGGTGCTCGCCGCGCTGGACCGGCCGGACGGCTGAGGCCGCCTCGGGGCGTCAGCCGGTGGTGAGCACCATCCGGAAGCGGGCGGCGCCGCTCAGCATCTTCTCGTAGGCCTCTCCGGCCTGCTCCAGCGGTACCGTCTCGGTCATCGGGCGGATGCCCTGCAAGGCGCTGAACGCCAGGGTGTCCTCGACGTCCTGCGCGGTGCCGGAGGGGTGTCCGCGGACGACCAGCCCGGTCATGATCAGCTGCACCGGGCTGATGCCCAGCGGTTCGGGCGTGGCGCCGATGACGATCAGTTCGCCGCGCGGGGCCAGACCGTCCACGGTGGCCGTGATGGCCGCGGAGCTGCCCGCGGTGGCCAGGACGGCCTTGGCTCCGCCCAGGGAGCGCAGCGCCTCGGCGACGGAGGTCTCGGCGGTGCTGTCGACATAGTGGTGGGCGCCCAGCCGCTTGGCGAAGTCGGCCTTCTCGGCGCCCCGGGCGATCGCCACGGTCTCGAAGCCCATCGCCACCGCGTACTGCACGCCGAGGTGGCCGAGGCCGCCGAGGCCGAGCACCGCGACCAGGTCGCCGGGCCGCGCGGAGCTGCGCCGCAGCCCGTTGTACGTGGTGACACCCGCGCAGGCCATGGGTCCGGCGTCGCTCGCCGAGACCCCCTCGGGGATCCGGGCCAGGGCGTCGACGGGGGCGATCACCCGCTCGGCGAAGCCGCCGTCGTAGGCCCATCCGGGGACCTTCAGCCGGGTGCACACGATGAAGTCGCCCTGGCGGCAGGGCCGGCAGTGGCCGCAGCTGCCGCCGAACCAGCCGACCACCACCCGGTCACCGGCCCGGTAGCCCCGGTCCTGCGTGCCCTCGCCCAGTTCCTCCACGCGTCCGGCGATCTCGTGTCCGGCCACCACCGGGAAGGTGACGCCGGGTAGTCCGCCGTTGACGAAGAGGGCGTCACTGTGGCAGATCCCGCAGGCCTCGACGGCGATCCGCACCTGGCCGGGCCCCGGCGGCGGCACCTCGCGCTCGGCGAGTTCGAACGCGCCGCCCGGCTCGGTGACCTGCGCGACTCGATAGGTACTCATGGGTCTCTCCGGAGTACGGCTACGACGGTCCTGCGCACCAGCAGACCAGCTCCCGCCCGATCCCGCGCGCCGAACCCGGCCGCACCCCGCTGACCTGCGCGGACCGGCTCCGCAGGGCGCGGTGTCAGGGGGTCCGGGGACACCAGCCCTGCGGCTGGAGCATGCCCAGCAGCAGCCGTACCAGCTCGTCCACCACCTCGTCGAGCGTGGCGTCCACCCAGCCGGCGGTCCAGTCGTGCAGCAGCCCGTTCACACTGCCGATGAAGGCCGTGGCCGCGAGGCGGTAGTCGCGGGGCGCCGCCTCCCCGCGGGCCACGGCCGCGTCCGCCTCGGCGCGGATGAGGTCGACCCAGCGGGCGCGGCGGGCCAGGCGCTGCTCCTCCAGCCGCGGGCTGACCCCGATGATCTCCACGAACGTGATGCGGATGCGGCGCGGGTCGCAGGTGACCCCCTGGGCGTAGGCCCGGAAGAGCGCGGTGGCGCGCTCGGCCAGCGGCAGGTCCTCCGCGGTGGCGAGGGCGTCCAGGACGGCCTGTTCGGCCCAGCCGTTGACCTCCAGGTGCAGGGCGGCGAGGACGTCCTCCAGGGTGCGGAACTCCTCGTAGAACTGGCGCGTGGACAGGCCCGCGGCCTGGCTCAGCGCGGCGACGGTGCTGCCCCGGTAGCCGGGGGTGTCGCCGAACAGCCGCAGTGCCGCGTCGAGGAAGCGGCGGCGCCGCTCGGCCTGCCGTTCCGCGGCGGACCGGCCGCCGTAGCGCCCCGTCGGCGCCCTGAGCCTGCCGCCCACGCGTCCCCCTCCGTCGTCCCGCCGATCACCCAATCTTGTCGTGCACACCTCTTGTCGAGAAGGCCGCCCCCTCCTTACTTTTCAGTAAGTTCATTGTGAATGCGCCCGTGTTCAGATTCCCCCGAGGAAAGAGAGCCGTCATGGCTGCCTCCAGAACCAGGCACCTGTGCTCCGTGGCCGCCGCCCTCGTCCTGACCACCGCCGCCCCGGCCACCGCCGCCTCCGCGAGCCCGGCCGCCCCCGACGGGCTGCGCGAGGTGCTGTTCGTGGCCAACAACTGGGACGGCACCGCCGATGTCATCCGCTCCACCGGCGACTACGCGAAGATCGGCCGGATCGATGTGATCCCGGACAAGGCCGCGCGGATGGCCGAGATCAACGCGGACCCGATCAAGTGGATCTACTTCCAGGCGATCCGCAACAGCGTCGGCGAGGGCCACGACCAGTTCGCCGACGACATGTACTCGACCCCCGACGGCCGGTCGGTGGTGGTGTCCCGGCCGAGTTTCGCGGACGTCGTCTCCCTCGACCTGGCCACCGGGAAGGTCAACTGGCGTTTCCCGGTGGCCGGTTACCGGGCCGACCACATGGCGGTCTCGCCGGACGGCACCCGGGTGGCGGTCTCCGCCTCGACCGCGAACACCGTGCACGTCCTCGACATCGGCACCGGCAAGCAGCTGGGCTCGTTCAAGACCGGCGACAAGCCGCACGAGAACGTCTTCTCCGAGGACGGCAAGTACATCTGGAACATGTCCATCGGTGAGGTCAACACCGCGTTGGACGACCCCGGCTGGGACTGGACCAAGGGCGACCGGCACATCACGGTCGTGGACGCGACGACGTACCGGCAGGTCAAGGTCGTGGACATGCGGCAGCGACTCGATGCGTACGGGCTGAAGGACTTCTCCGACGCGGTCCGCCCGGCCGTGTTCTCCCCCGACGCCTCGCGGTTGTACTTCCAGGTGTCGTTCTTCAACGGCTTCTTCGAGTACGACGTCGCCACCGACAGGATCACCCGGATGAAGGCCCTGCCGAAGAACCCGGCGACCAGCGAGGACCGCACGACCTGGGTCAACGACTCGCGCCACCACGGCATTTCGATGAACCCCGAGGGCACCAAGCTGTGCGTGGCGGGCACCATGGACGACTACGCGACCGTGGTCGACCGGGCCTCGCTCCAGGAGGGCCCGCTGGTGACGACGTCCAAGCCGTACTGGGCGACCGTCAGCGGGGACGGCAAGGACTGCGTCGTCTCCGAGAGCGGCGCCGACCAGGTGACGGCGATCGACTTCGCCACCGGGCGGAAGGTCGCCTCGGTCCCGGTCGGCGACCATCCGCAGCGCGTCCGGCTCGGCCACGTGCAGGCCGACTGGACGGGCCCCGGCGGGAACTGAGGGGCCGTCGGACGCGGCCTCCGGGGTGCCCCCACTCGCTCCGGAGGCCGCATCACCCCTGTCGGAAGCGCGCCGCCGCCCACGCGGCCAGTTCGGCCCGGGCCGCGCTCAGCAGCTCCCCGGCGGGTGCCGTGGCACCGTTGGTGACCAGGGCGTAGTGCAGCACGCCGGAGTCCGTGTCGGTGAGCAGCAGCCGGCGGCTGCCGGTCCCGCCCGGCTCGGGGGCCGCGGCGACCGGGGTGGCGGAGGTGTGGGCGGGCGGGGCGTGCACCGCGCCGAGGTCGGAGACGACCGTCGTGGCGGCGGTCGGGAAGGACGCCGGCAGGTGCAGTTCGGTCGGCGCCGTGCCGTCGCCGGAGCGCCATACGAGCAGCCCGTACTGGCCCGAGCCCACCAGCTTCGCCACGTTCGGCAGGGAACTCGGCACCGGGTTCCAGGTGAGGGTGGTGGAGCCGTCCCGGGAGCGGTCCTCGTAGGTGAAGGCGAGCGCGGTGCCGGCCGTGGCGCTGGGGTAGACACGGTCCAGGAGGCGGGCGTCCTGGCGCAGGGTGACCGTCCCGGAGTCGTCCAGCCGCACCGCCGACAGGTCCTCGTCGTTCCAGGCGTCCCCCGCGGTGAGCACCTTGCCGGGGTTGCCGTTCATCGGCTCGTGGTGGCGGCCGTGGTAGAGGTCCCACTGCCACTGGGTGCCGGACAGCACCGGGCCGGAGGCGGCCGGACCGGTCCACCAGCTCCTGCCGGGCAGGCGGGAGTCGAGGGCCTGGTACATGGCCTTCAGCACGGTCGGCGCCTTGTCGGCCACCGCGCCGGACAGGGGGTGGCCGAACTCGCTGACCACGGCCGCGGTACCGGCGGCCCCGGCGCGGTCGCGGACGGCGGCGAAGTCGGCGGCGTACTGGCCGTCGGCCGCCTTGCCCCACATCAGGATGCCGGAGATGGCCTTCTGGTCGTAGAAGTGGGTGTTGAAGACGTAGCCGGGGCCGAGCGGGCCCGCGTCGAGCAGGCCGCCCTCCTGTTTCTGGGTGGGGATGTTGGCGTTCCAGAAGAGGTTCGGCTCGACGAGGGCCGGCTTGTCCTGCCACCCGGCGGCGTCCATGGCCGCCCGGAACCGGGCGTAGAACGGCCAGAGCAGATCGCGTTCCCAACTGCGGGAGGTCTGCCCGGAGTCGTAGGCGCCGGCGTACGGCTCGTTGTACGGATCGAAGCCGGCGATGCCCGCGAACTCGGCGTCGCTCAGGTGCCGGCGCAGGTAGGCCATGGTGGTCCGGGCGGTGCCGAGGAAGGCGTCCTGCAGACCGTGGGCGTTGTGCCAGAAATCGTGCTGGGCCTGCTGCACGGCCGCATTCTGCGTGATGTTCTGACCCCACAAAATCTTTTAGAC
>NZ_MUMF01000834.1 GCF_002155905.1 Streptomyces tricolor
CTCCCCGCCCGCCCAGCCGACCACCCGGTCCCTGACGGTGGGCTCCTACCGGGGCAACAACCACACCTTCACCTACAGCGTCCCGGCCAGTGCCTGGCGCACGGACACCGGCCGGTACAACGTGCTCAGGATCGACGTGGTGAGCGGTTCGGGGACGACGGGCTACCTCAGCGCGGGCACGGCGATCGACGCGATCGACCTGCTGGTATGACACCGGGTCAGCTGCCTTGGGTCCACTGCTGGTTGCCGGACCCGTTGCAGGTGTAGGTGATGATCGCGGCGGAGTTCGCGGTGGACCCGCCGGACACGTCCAGGCACTCCCCGCTCGCCCGGGCCTTCACGGTGACGTACGAGCCGGAGGCGGTGACCGACCACTGCTGGTCCGTCGCGCCGGTGCAGTCCTCCTGGGTGACGCCGCTCGCGTTCTCCCGCAGGCACAGGGAGCTGCCCCGGCCCACCAGTGCCCGGTAACCGTTGCCGAGGTCCTTGAACCACCACTTCTGGTTGGTGCCGCCGTTGCAGGTGTACTGGCTGACGGCGACGCCCTGCCACAGGGACTGGCCCGGCACGTCGGCGCACTTGGCGCTGTGCCGGGCGATCAGCGTGCGGTAGGTCGCGCCGGTGCCGGTGACGGTGCCGGCCGTGGTGTCGACGGTGATCTCCGGGTACCAGGACATGCTCATCGAGGTGGAGGTCGGGAAGGTCAGCGGCAGCCAGACGTACCGGGAGTCGTTGACCTTGCCGCCGAAGGAGTTGCCCCAGCGGTCGCCCAGGTACAGGTACGAGGTGCCCGAACTGCCCTGCACGGGAAGGACGTAGGCGGTCTGGGAGCCGTAGCCGGTGGAGTCGCCGACGGCGGCCCAGGAGGTCCAGGGCCCGGCGAGGGACGTGGCGGTGGCGTACTGCTGCTGGTTGGGGTTCCAGCCGGTGGCGCCCGACGTCAGCATGAAGTACACACCGTCCCGCTTGAAGAGGGCGGGCGCCTCGCGGTGGCCGCCGGGCCAGGGGTTGGCGACCAGGCCGGCGATGCCCGTGTAGTCGGCGGTGAGCCGGTAGATGTGCAGGTCGTAGTTCTCGTTGGCGGCCGAGACCAGGTACGCCGCGCCGTCCGTGTCCACGTACGTGGTCAGGTCGCGGGACATGTACCGGCCGAGCGGGCGGAAGCTGTCCCGGTAGGTGTAGGTGCCGTCGACGGTGTCGGAGACGGCGACGGCCGCGCGTGCCTCGCTGTAGTCGGTGCCGTTCTCCTTGTGCATCCACATGACGAACTGGCCGGTCGCCGCGTTGTACATGACCTTGGGGCGCTCGATGTAGGCGGTGGCCAGTTCGGCGGCCGAGGACTGGGTGAGGACGCGGGCGCGGAACTCCCAGTTCTTCAGGTCGGTGGAGCGGTAGGCGTCCACGGACCGGAAGGTGTTGTCGCTGTTGCGGTCCTCGCCGAACCAGTAGTAGTAGGCACCGACTTTGAGGATGCCGCCGCCGTGGGCGTGCACCGGGTTGCCCGATGTGTCGGTGAACTGGGTGCCGGTGGCGATCGTCCGGGGTGCCGCCTGGGCGGGGCCGGCGGTCGCCAGGGCGGCGGCGAGGGCGCACCCCAGGGCGAGCAGGATCGCGTACGCGCGTCTCATCTCACGCACCCTCCTGCACGGTGTCGGCCACGGGGACGCCGAAGTCCGGGGTGCCGTCAGGCTTCCAGCCGAGCTTCTGGATCCGGGTGTGCCGGTTGGGGTCGTGCAGCGGGTCGCCGGTGATCTCCTCGTACTGGCGGGCGTGGTAGACGAGGACGTCGGTGCGGCCGTCCTCGGCGACGGTGAAGCAGTTGTGGCCGGGGCCGTACTGCCGGGTGGTGTCGTTGCTGGTGAAGACCGGGACGGGCGACTTGGCCCAGCTGCGCGCGTCCAGCAGGTCGCTGTGCGCGTCGGCGGTCAGCAGGCCCATGCAGTAGTGCCGGTCGGTGGCGCTGGCCGAGTAGGTGAGGAAGACCCGGCCGCCGCGCCGGAGCACGTACGGGCCCTCGTTGACCTTGTAGCCCACGCACTCCCAGTCGTACTCGGGCGTGGACAGCCGGACCTGGGGGCCGGTCAGCGTCCAGGGGCTGGCCATCTTGGAGATCCACAGCGCGGTGTTGTTGTCCATGCCGGGCTCGTGCTGGGCCCAGACCAGATAGCGGGTGCCGCGGTGCTGGAAGGTGGTGGCGTCCAGGGAGAACGTCTCCCAGGCGGTCTTGACCTGCCCCTTCTCCACCCACGTCCCCTGGAAGGGATCGGGATGGGCGTTCTCCAGCACCCAGATGCGGATGGCCCACACGTCCTCGGCGGGGGCCGCCGCGAAGTAGATGTACCACTTGCCGCCGATCCGGTGCAGCTCGGGCGCCCAGATGTGCGCGCCCATCGGACCGGTCGCGTGTGCCCGCCAGATCACCGACTCGGCGGCCGTGGACAGGCCGTTCAGGGTGCGGGCGCGGCGCAGGACGATGCGGTCGTACTCGGGGACGGTCGCCGTGAAGTAGTACTGGCCGTCGGTGTGGCGGGTGATGTGCGGGTCGGCGCGCTGGCGGACGAGGGGGTTCGCGTAGGGGGTCGCCTTCGGGGTCTTCGCCCGGCTCTTCTGCGGGGTCGTCTCCGGGGCCGGCTCCGGGGTCCCGGGGGCGGCCCCGGAGACGAC
>NZ_MUMF01000083.1 GCF_002155905.1 Streptomyces tricolor
GCCCGTCCGCGTCCAGCAGCACCGGCACGTCCGCCGCCAGCACCTCGGCCACGGTCGCCGCGTCGTCGCCGGCCCCGGGACCGACCACCCAGGCCTGCACCCGCCCGGCCTTGGCGGGTCCGGCGTCGGAGACGAGGGTCTCCGGGAAGCGGGCGAGGACCGCCTCTCCGGCCGGCCCGACGTACCGGACGGCCCCGGCCCCGCCCCGCAGCGCGCCGGACACGGCCAGCACGGCCGCCCCCGGATACCGCGCCGACCCGGCGGCGATCCCGACGACCCCGCGCCGGTACTTGTCGCTCTCCGCCGACGGCAGCGGCAACAGCCGGGCCACGTCCGCGTGTTGCAGCGCCTCCAGCTCGGCGTCGGCGGGCGGCGGCGCCAGCCCGATGTCGACGAGCCGCACCACCCCGGCGTACTCCCGCGCGGGATCGATCAGCAGCCCCGGCTTGTAGGCGCCGAAGGTGACGGTCAGGTCGGCCCGGAGCGCGGGCGCCCGCACCTCGCCGGTGTCCGCGTCGACGCCGCTGGGCAGGTCGACGGCCACCACGGCGGCCCGGGACCGCGCCACCACCCCGGCGAGCCGCTCGGCGTCCGGCCGCAGCCCGCCCTTGCCGCCGATCCCGACGATCCCGTCCACGACCAGGTCGGCCCGCAGGATCGGTTCCTCGGCGCCGTCGGGGGCGGTCACCGTGCCGCCCGCCCGGCGCAGGGCGGCCAGCCCCGCCCCGTGGGCCCGCTCGGGCGACAGCAGGACGGCCGTCACGCCCGCGCCGCGCCGGGCCAGCCGGGCCCCCGCGTACAGGGCGTCCCCGCCGTTGTCCCCGCTGCCCACGAGCAGCACCACCCGGCTGCCGTACACCCGGCCGAGCAGCTCGGCGCAGGCGGCGGCCAGCCCGGCGGCGGCCCGCTGCATCAGCGCTCCCTCCGGCAGCCGAGCCATCAGCACCCGCTCGGCCGCCCTTACCGTCTCCACGCTGTACGCAGTACGCATGGCACCGAGTCTGCCCCGGAACCCCCACCGCCCACACCCGGCCCGGGCCGGTCAGCCCTCGGCGACCACCACGGCCGAGGCGACGCCCGCGTCATGACTGAGCGACACGTGCCAGGCCCGTACGCCCAGCTCCGCGGCGCGCGCGGCCACGGTTCCCTTCACCCGCAGCCGCGGCTGCCCGGTGTCCTCCACGTACACCTCGGCATCGGTCCAGTGCAGCCCCGGCGGCGCGCCCAGCGCCTTCGCCAGCGCCTCCTTGGCCGCGAACCGGGCCGCCAGCGAGGCGATGCCGCGCCGCTCGCCGCTGGGCAGCAGCAGCTCCCGTGTCACGAACAACCGGTCGGCGAGCCCCGGCGTCCGCTCCAGGGACGCCCGGAACCGGTCGATCTCGGCGACGTCGATGCCCACCCCGATGATGCTCATGCCGAGCACCCTACGACCCCGGTGCACCGGGATCCGGCGACACCACGTCGGCCACCCGGTCCGCGACCGCGAACTCTGTCCCGCAGTGGGTGCACGCCCCCTGCCCGAACAGGTACAACAGCCGTTCCGCGAAGGCGGGCTGGCCGTCGGCGAGCGCCCGTGTGTACAGCCGCGCGCCCGGCCCGGCCGGCAGGGCGGCGTCGGCCGGCCGCAGCGGTGTCCGTTCGGCCTCGCCGAGCGCGTAGTCGTCGGCGCAGGAGAAGAAGCCGTCGTCGCCGATCACCAGGAACAGGTTCACCCCGCAGTACGGGCACGCCACTTCGTACTCGCCCTCCGCGAGGCGCTCCAGGCACTCGTCCCAGACCGCGACCCCCTCGAAGGCGAGCGCGTCCTGCAGCAGTCCGGCGTACTCCGCCATCCCGAGCGGCGGCCGGAGGCACTCGTCGGTGAGCCGCGCCAGCTCGGCGATCGCCGCCGCGTGGGTCTCGCGCACGGCGGCCCCCGCGGCCGACCACCGGGCGCAGCGCACGATCGGGCCGGCCGCGGCGAGCACCCAGCGCCGCTCCGCGGGCGGCCGGGCGGCGGCGATCCGGGCGAGCCGGGGCAGCGCGGCGAAGCTCTCCGGGAAGGCGGTGTCGAGCATCGGGCAGAGCCGGTCCATCAGTTCCGCCCAGACGCCCGGCGGGTCGGCCGCGAACCGGTCGAGCAGCGCGGGGACGTCCGCCGCGGAACCGTACGGGGCTTCGGGTGCCGGCGAGTCCGTCATGCCCCGATCCAAGCAGACCGGCCGGCCGAGCGCGTCTACGCTTCCGGGCATGACCTCCTCCTCTGCCTATCTCTCCGACCTCTTCTCCCTGGACGGCCGCACCGCCGTGGTGACCGGGGGCAGTTCCGGCATCGGGCGGGCCATCGCCGGGGCGCTGGCGCGGGCCGGGGCGCGGGTGGTGGTCGTGGCCCGGCGGCCGGAGGAACTGGCCGCCATCGTCGCCGAGTTGACGGACGACGGCTGCCGGGCGGCCTGGGTCAGCGGCGATCTGGCGTCGCGGGACGGGGTGCGCGCGGCGGCCGAGGAGGCCGCCGCCGTCTTCGGCGAGCCCGACATCCTCGTCAACTCCGCCGGGATCAACCTCCGTCCGCCGCTGGGCGAGTTGGGCGAGGACGTGTGGGACACCACGATGGCGGTGAACCTGGAGGCGCCCTTCCTGCTGGGGCAGCGGTTCGGGCCCGGCATGGCCGAGCGGGGCTTCGGGCGGATCATCCACATCACCTCCCAGCAGGCCCACCGCGCCTTCGTGCAGAGCGGTGCCTACGGCGTCTCCAAGGGGGCACTGGAGTCCCTGGCCCGCTCCCAGGCCGAGGCCTGGTCGCCGTACGGCGTCACCTGCAACACCCTCGTGCCGGGCTTCGTGATGACCCCGCTCAACACCCGGCTGTCGGCCGACCCCGAGCGGGTGGCGGCGCTGGCCGCGCGCACGATGATCGGCCGCAACGGCCTCGCCGAGGACTTCGCGGGCGCGGCGGTGTTCCTGGCGAGCCGCGCCTCCGCCTACATCACGGGCCAGTCGATCCCCGTGGACGGCGGCTTCTCCGTGCACTGAGCGCGCCCCCGGGACCGGCCGGTTCCGCGCGCCCCGTAGTCTTCCGGCGACCGGCGCCCCGTCTCGCGCCGGAGCGCCCGTGCACGTAACGGGAGGAAACAGCAGCGACATCGAAGTCCCTGGGCATCGCGCTGACCACCGCCGTCGGCATCTGGGGCAAAGGCAGGAAGGGCACGATCTGCAACGACGGCAAGGCCTACAAGGGCGGCTCGTACAAGGCCTGCGGCAAGAAGAGCGACCTCTGGTACTACGGCGGCGAGAAGAAGACCGGCTGGGTGCCGAAGACCTGCGTCAACTGGTGAGCGCCTGACCTGCCCACCACCTTCCCAAGGGGCGAACGGCACCCGGCCGTTCGCCCCTTTTCCGCCTATTCCACCGTCACCGACTTGGCCAGGTTCCGGGGCTGGTCCACCTCGTTGCCCCGCGCCGTCGCCAGCTCGCACGCGAAGACCTGGAGCGGGACCGTGGCCACCAGCGGCTGGAGCAGCGTCGGCGTGGCCGGGATCCGGATCAGGTGGTCGGCGTACGGCACCACCGCCTCGTCGCCCTCCTCCGCGATCACGATGGTGCGCGCCCCGCGGGCCCGGATCTCCTGGATGTTGGAGACGATCTTGTCGTGGAGGACCGACCGGCCGCGCGGGGACGGGACGACGACGACCACCGGCACGTCCTCCTCGATCAGCGCGATCGGACCGTGCTTCAGCTCGCCCGCCGCGAAGCCCTCGGCGTGCATGTACGCCAGTTCCTTCAGCTTCAGCGCGCCCTCCAGGGCCACCGGGTAGCCCACGTGCCGGCCGAGGAACAGCACCGTGTTCTTCGCCGCCAGGGTCCGCGCGAGCGCCCGTACCGGCTCCATGGTCTCCAGGACCCGCTCGACCTCCTCCGAGATCCGGGACAGGTCCTTGATCACGGCCTGGATCTCGTCGCCCCACTTGGTGCCGCGCACCTGGCCCAGGTACAGGGCGACCAGGTAGCAGGCGACCAGCTGGGTCAGGAACGCCTTGGTGGAGGCGACCGCGACCTCGGGGCCCGCGTGCGTGTACAGCACCGCGTCCGACTCGCGCGGGATCGTCGAGCCGTTGGTGTTGCAGATCGCCAGCACCTTGGACCCCTGCTCACGGGCGTGCCGGAGCGCCATCAGGGTGTCCATGGTCTCGCCGGACTGGGAGATGGCGATCACCAGCGACCGCCCGTCCAGGATCGGGTCCCGGTACCGGAACTCGCTGGCCAGCTCCACCTCGCAGGGGATCCGCGTCCAGTGCTCGATGGCGTACTTGGCGATCAGGCCGGCGTGGAAGGCCGTACCGCAGGCGACGATGACGACCTTGTCGATCTCGCGCAGCTCCGAGGGGCTGATCCGCACCTCGTCCAGGGTGAGCGAGCCGGACGGGTCGATCCGGCCGAGCAGGGTGTCGGCGACCGCCTTGGGCTGCTCGGCGATCTCCTTGAGCATGAAGTAGTCGTAGCCGCCCTTCTCGGCGGCGGAGGCGTCCCAGTCCACGTGGTAGGAGCGGACCTCGGCCGGGCGGCCGTCGAAGCCCGTCACGGTGACGCCGTCGCGGCGCAGCTCCACCACCTGGTCCTGGCCCAGTTCGATCGCCGACCGGGTGTGCGCGATGAACGCGGCGACGTCGGAGGCCAGGAACGCCTCGCCCTCGCCGACCCCCACCACCAGCGGCGAGTTCCGGCGGGCGCCCACCACCACGTCCGGCTCGTCGGCGTGCACGGCGACCAGCGTGAACGCGCCCTCCAGCCGGCGGCACACCAGCCGCATCGCCTCCGCGAGGTCGGCACAGGAGGAGAACTCCTCGGCCAGCAGGTGGGCGACGACCTCCGTGTCCGTCTCGGAGTTCAGCTCATGGCCCCGCTCGGCCAGTTCCGCGCGCAGCACCGCGAAGTTCTCGATGATGCCGTTGTGCACCACCGCGACCCGGCCCGCGTTGTCCAGGTGCGGGTGCGCGTTGGCGTCCGTGGGACCGCCGTGGGTGGCCCAGCGGGTGTGGCCGATGCCGGTCGAGCCCGTCGGCAGCGGCCGGTCGACCAGCTCCTTCTCCAGGTTGACCAGCTTCCCGGCCTTCTTCGCCGCGGCCAGCCCGCCGTCCGCCAGCACGGCGACACCCGCCGAGTCGTAGCCCCGGTACTCCAGCCGCTTCAGTCCGGCCATCACGACATCGAGCGCCGACTGTGACCCTACGTATCCCACGATTCCGCACATGAGCGGCAGCCTACGGGCAGGCGACGCCCGGAAACGGCCGCCGCCTGCCCGAAATCGGAAATTCCCACCGCCGTACGAAGCCCTCCCCGGCCCGTGTCTCCGGCCGCGCTCGCGTGACGGACCCCACCCGCCGTCCCGTTCAGACTCCGTTAACAATGGACTGTGATCTCACCGGTCTCCTCGATGCCCCGGAGCGCCCACCGGCACAGGCCGGAGGCGACTCCCTACGTCGATCTCACCCGCGCCGAGTGGAGCGCGCTGCGCGACAAGACACCGCTGCCGCTCACCGCCGAGGAGGTGGAGAAGCTCCGCGGCCTCGGCGACGTCATCGACCTGGACGAGGTCCGGGACATCTACCTCCCGCTCTCCCGGCTCCTCAACCTCTACGTCGGCGCCACGGACGGCCTGAGAGGAGCGCTGAACACCTTCCTCGGCGAACAGGGCTCCCAGTCCGGCACCCCGTTCGTCATAGGCGTCGCCGGCTCGGTCGCCGTCGGCAAGTCCACGGTCGCCCGCCTGCTGCAGGCCCTGCTCTCCCGCTGGCCCGAGCACCCGCGGGTGGAACTGGTCACCACGGACGGCTTCCTGCTGCCCACCAGGGAGCTGGAAGCCCGCGGCCTGATGTCGCGGAAAGGATTCCCCGAGTCCTACGACCGCCGGGCCCTCACCCGTTTCGTCGCCGACATCAAGGCCGGCAAGGGCGAGGTGACCGCCCCCGTCTACTCCCACCTCATCTACGACATCGTCCCGGGCGAGAAGCTCACCGTCCGCCGCCCCGACATCCTCATCGTCGAGGGCCTCAACGTCCTCCAGCCCGCCCTGCCCGGCAAGGACGGCCGCACCCGGGTCGGGCT
Organism: Streptomyces tricolor; assembly: GCF_002155905.1. Lineage (GTDB taxonomy): Bacteria > Actinomycetota > Actinomycetes > Streptomycetales > Streptomycetaceae > Streptomyces > Streptomyces tricolor. The sequence continues at coordinate 6,082 of NZ_MUMF01000083.1, forward strand.
CGCCGACTACTTCGACTTCAGCGTGTACGTCGACGCGAGCGCCGAGGACATCGAGCGCTGGTACCTCAACCGCTTCAAGAAGCTGCGCCAGACGGCCTTCCAGAACCCGTCCTCGTACTTCCGCAAGTACACCCAGGTCTCCGAGGAGGAGGCCCTGGACTACGCCCGCACCCTGTGGCGGACCATCAACAAGCCCAACCTGGTCGAGAACATCGCCCCCACCCGCGGCCGGGCCACCCTGATCCTGCGCAAGGGCCCGGACCACAAGGTCCAGCGCCTGAGGCTGCGCAAGCTGTAGCCGCGCCCGCGCGATGGGCTTAGATGGGCGCCATGCTGCACCTGCGTCTGATCTCCCCGCCGGAGCGGACCGACGAGGTGGTCCGCCTGATCGAGAACACGGTCGGCACCACCCACCTCGTCGTTCTGCCGGGCACCGCCCGCAACCCCGCCGGCGACCTCGTCCTGTGCGACGTGGCCCGCGAGGCGGGCGACGAACTCATCGACGGGCTACGGCGGCTCGGTCTGGACGACACCGGCTCGATCGCCATGGAGACCATCGACCTCTCCCTGTCCCGGCGCGCCGACGAGGCCGAGGCGGAGGCGCCGGGCGAGGGCGCGGACGCGGTGCTGTGGGAGGGCCTGACCGAGGCCACCCACGAGGAGTCGACGCTGTCGGTCACCTACGTCGCCTTCATCACCCTGGCCACGATGATCGCGGCCTGCGGTGTCGTCCTGGACAACGCCGTCCTGATCGTGGGCGCGATGGCGGTGGGCCCGGAGTTCGGCCCCCTGGCCGGCATCTGCACGGCCCTGGTGCAGCGCCATCCGCGCCTGGCGCTGCGCTCCCTGACCGCGCTGCTCGTGGGGTTCGCGGTGGCGATGGCGGTGACGGTCGGCTTCAGCGTCTTCATGGACACCATCGACCTGTTCCACCGGTCCGACCTGGAAGGGGAGCGCCCCAACACGGGCTTCGTGTACGCCCCGGACGCCTTCTCGCTCATCGTGGCCGTCCTGGCCGGCATCGCCGGAACGCTCTCCCTGACCTCCGCCAAGTCGGGCGCCCTGGTGGGCGTCGCCATCTCGGTGACCACGGTCCCGGCCGCCGCCAACGCCGCGGTCGCCCTGGCCTACGGCGACACGTCCCAGACCCTGGGCTCGTCCGTCCAGCTCCTGGTGAACCTCGGAGGAATCGTCCTGGCGGGCACGCTCACGCTGCTGGCGCAGAAGTATCTCTGGAAGCGGCAACGAGAACGTGCCTAGGGGCGCGGGGCCGCACCGACATGCGGCTCCGCCGCGTGCGCGCGACACGCCACGACGGACCCGCGGCCGACAGCGCACAGTTCCCACCCCCGTGGCACTTACCCCAGCGCGGACTTGACGGCGTCGGCGAGCCGCCCGGCCACCGCCCGAGCCTGCTCGATGTCCGCGGCCTCGACCATCACCCGCACCAACGGCTCCGTACCGGACGGCCGCAGCAGCACCCGCCCGGTCGACCCCAGCTCCCTCTCCGCCTCGGCGACCGCGGCAGCGACATCCGCGGAGGTCTTCACCCGCGACTTGTCCACGTCCGGAACGTTGATGAGGACCTGCGGCAGCCGCTCCATGACCGAGGCCAGCTCCCGCAGCGTACGGCCGGTCTCCGCGACCCGCGCCGCCAGCAGCAGCCCGGTCAGCGTGCCGTCACCCGTGGTCGCGTGGTCGAGGATGATGACGTGCCCGGACTGCTCGCCGCCGAGGGCGTACCCGTGCTCCTTCATCTCCTCCAGGACGTACCGGTCACCGACCGCGGTCTGCACCAGCCGGATGCCCGCCCGCTCCATCGCCAGCTTGAAGCCGAGGTTGGACATCACGGTGGCGACCACCGTGTCCGCCCGCAGCGCGGACCGCTCCCGCATGGCCAGCGCGAGCACGGAGAGGATCTGGTCGCCGTCGACCTCCTCGCCGGTGTGGTCCACGGCCAGGCAGCGGTCGGCGTCACCGTCGTGCGCGATACCGAGGTCCGCGCCGTGCTCGACGACCGCGGCCTTCAGCTTGTCCAGGTGGGTCGAGCCGCAGCCGTCGTTGATGTTGAGGCCGTCCGGCTCGGCGCCGATCGTGACGATCTTCGCGCCCGCCCGGGCGAACGCCTCCGGCGAGACCCCCGAGGCCGCGCCGTGCGCTTCGTCCAGGACGATCTTCAGCCCGTCGAGCCGGTTGGGCAGCACCGACAGCAGGTGGGCGACGTACTGCTCGAAGCCCTCGTCGTACGACCGCACGCGCCCGACACCGGCGCCCGTCGGCCGCTCCCACGGCTCACCGTGCCGGTGCGACTCGTACACCGCCTCGATCTTGTCCTCCAGCTCGTCGGCGAGCTTGTGACCGCCGCGGGCGAAGAACTTGATGCCGTTGTCCGGCATGGCGTTGTGGCTCGCGGAGAGCATCACCCCGAGGTCGGCGCCCAGCGCGCCGGTCAGGTGCGCCACCGCCGGCGTCGGCAGCACGCCGACGCGCAGGACGTCCACGCCCGCGCTGGCCAGGCCGGCGACCACGGCCGCCTCCAGGAACTCCCCGGACGCGCGCGGGTCCCGCCCGACCACCGCTTTCGGCTTGTGGCCCTCGAAGGTGCCCGCCTCGGCCAGCACGTGCGCCGCGGCGACGGAGAGGCCGAGCGCCATCTCGGCCGTCAGATCCGCGTTGGCGACACCGCGCACGCCGTCCGTGCCGAAGAGTCGTCCCACTTGTCCTCCCGAGGAAACATGCGATCACACAAGCCTTTGAGCGTCTTGTGTCGTTATACGCCCTTGGCTGGGATAAACGAACGCCCCGGGGGCACATGTGGCGTGCCGCCGGGGCGTTCGGAGTACGAGCAGGCAGCTCTTGATTAGCGCTTGCTGTACTGCGGGGCCTTGCGGGCCTTCTTCAGACCGGCCTTCTTCCGCTCGACCGCGCGGTCGTCGCGGCGCAGGAAGCCGGCCTTCTTCAGCGGGCCGCGGTTGTTGTCGACGTCGGCCTCGTTCAGCGCACGGGCCACACCGAGACGGAGGGCACCGGCCTGACCGGAGACACCGCCACCCGCGATGCGGGCGATGACGTCGTAACGGCCCTCGAGCTCCAGGACCTTGAACGGCTCGTTGACTTCCTGCTGGTGCACCTTGTTCGGGAAGTAGTCCTCGAGGGTGCGACCGTTGATCTTCCACTTGCCGGTGCCCGGAACGATCCGGACGCGGGCGATGGCGTTCTTGCGGCGGCCCAGGCCGGCGGCCGGCTGGGGCTCACCGAAGCGCGAGGCGAGGGACTCGGAGGTGTACTCACCCTCCACCGGAACCTCGGACTCGGTGGTGTAGCTGTCGATGTCAAGCTCTTCGAGCGGCTGCTCGGCAGTGGTCTCGGCCACGATTCTCCTCAGATTCTCTTCAGTCTTAGGGGGTGGCCGGACTTACTGCGCGACCTGGGTGATCTCGTACGGCTGCGGCTGCTGCGCGCCGTGCGGGTGCTGGTCACCCTTGTAGACCTTCAGCTTCGAGAGCATCTGACGGCCCAGGGAGTTCTTGGGGAGCATGCCCTTGACGGCCTTCTCGATGGCCTTCTCGGGGTTCTTGTCGAGCAGCTCGTCGTAGCGGACGGAGCGCAGACCACCCGGGTAGCCGGAGTGGCGGTACGCCATCTTCTGGGTCCGCTTGTTGCCGGACAGGTGCACCTTGTCGGCGTTGATGATGATGACGAAGTCACCAGCGTCGACGTGCGGCGCGTAGATCGGCTTGTGCTTGCCCCGGAGGAGGGTCGCGGCAGTGGTGGCGAGACGGCCCAGGACAACGTCCTGAGCGTCGATGACGTGCCACTGGCGCGTCACATCGCCGGGCTTGGGGCTGTACGTACGCACGGTTCGTAGCCTTCGCTTCGAGTGAATGGTCCTAAACAAGGTCACCGAAACGATCACGACAGCCTTGACCCACGGCGGCGACGCAAACCGCGTGCGTGGGGTCGCTGGTCATCGGCCCGGTGGACCGGTGTAAGGGCCCGTCCCGTGAGAATGAGCAAGCCAATACACAACGAAGAAGCAGGTTACCGGGCCGCCCCCCGGCGGGTCAAAACGGGGCGGGCCGCCGGACGGCCCCCGCGCCACCGGCCCCCCGTCTAAGATGCGCCCCATGAGTTACGGGCAGGGGGGACCCCAGTCTCAATGGGATCCCTGGAAACCGCAATCGCAGCAGCCGTGGAACAGCGGATCCGACGACGGGACCCCGGACTGGGCCGCGCTCGCCGAGGCGTCGGAGAGCCGGAACAAACGCCGCAAGCTGCTGTTCATAGCCGGCGGCGCGCTGGCCACGATCGCGATAGGCACCGCGGTCGCCATGGCCGTCGTCTCCGCGAACGGCGGCGACCCCGAGGCCGGTCCCAGCAACCTGCCCGCGAGCGCCTCCCTGCCCGGCTCCGCCACCGCGACGCCGTCCTTCGCGCCCACCAGCGCCCCGCCGCCGCTGGACCCCAAGGACTTCATCTCCAGCGCCAAGAAGGACACCGCGCCGCTCAGCCCCGACACCCTGTTCCCGGACAAGCAGCTGCCCGTGGACGGCACGGTGTACAAGAAGGGCCCGACGGCCGACACCACCAGCTGCGCCACCGCCGCCGGCGGCACCCTGCCCAAGATCCTCACCGCCAACGGCTGCACCCGCCTGATGCGCACCACCTACACCGACGGCGGCATCGCGGTCACCGTCGGTGTCGCCGTCTTCGACACCGCGGCCCAGGCCACGAAGGCCAAGGCCCAGACCGACGACCGCAGCATCGTGCGCTCGCTGTTCGGCAAGGGCGTCAAGCCGTTCTGCGACGGCGCTTTCTGCCGTTCGACCCGGAACGCCTACGGCCGCTACGCCTACTTCACGATCTCCGGCTTCACCAGCGGCAAGGACGTCACCACCAAGGACACCAAGGTCTTCCGCGCCGGCAACGACCTGGCCCAGTTCGCCGCGAACCAGATCCACCGCCGCGGTCAGACCCAGGCCTCCGCGGCGGCGAACCAGTAGCTCAGCAGCACCCCGCCGACGGCAGCGAGCGCTTGTTGCGGGCCTCCTTGTTCCGGGCCGCCAGCAGCTCGTCGGCGGGGTAGCCGACCTCCTCCAGGGTCAGCCCGTGCGGCCGTACGACATGGACGGCGGAGTCCCGCACCCCCGCGGCCAGCACCTTCCCGGGCCACTCCGGCCGCCGGTGCCCGTCCCCCACGAACAGCAGCGCGCCGATCAGCGACCGCACCATGTTGTGGCAGAACGCGTCGGCCCGGACGGTGGCGGTGATGATCCCGTCGTCGCCGCGGACCAGGCTCAGTTCCTGCAGCGTGCGGATGGTGGTCGCCCCCTCCCGCTTCTTGCAGTAGGCGGCGAAGTCGTGCTCCCCGAGCAGCGCCCGGGCGGCCTCGTTCATCGCGTCCACGTCGAGCGGCCAGTCGTGCCAGAGGACGTGGCCCCGCAGCAGGGGGTCCACTCCGCCCGGGTTGTCGGTGACCCGGTAGGCGTACCGCCGCCAGACCGCCGAGAAGCGCGCGTTGAAGCCGCTGGGCGCCTCCCGCAGGGCCCACACCCGGACATCCTTCGGCAGCCGTCCGGCGAGCCGCTTGAGCAGCTTCTCGTGGTGCTCACGCCACACGCCCTCGGGCAGGTCCACGTGCGCCACCTGCCCGCGCGCGTGCACCCCGGCGTCGGTCCGCCCGGCCACCGTCAGTTCATAGGTCTCCCGGGACCGGGTCACCGTCCGCAGGGCGTCCTCGATCTCCCCCTGCACGGTCCGCCTGCCGCCGGCCTGCTTGGCCCAGCCGTGGAAGCCGGTGCCGTCGTAGGAAAGATCGAGCCGGAGCCGGACATGCCCGGGTGCTACTTCGTCACTCACGTACAGATCCTCTCAGGAACACAAGAGCGGACCCGCTCCTCGAAAGGAACGGGTCCGCAACGCCCTAAGGGGCGCGGGGAACCGCGCGACACGCCACGGCGAAGCCGCGGCCGCCGTCGCGGGCCCCCGGCAGAACGCTTACGCGTCCTTCGACTCCTCGGCGGGAGCCTCGGCGGCCTCGGTCTCCTCGACCTTGGTCTCCTCGGCCTTGGCCTCGTCGGCCTCCTTGACCGCACGCTTGGTGGCGGCCTCGGCCTCGCCCACGGCCTTCTGCTGCACCGTCAGCGCCTCGACCAGCTCGATGACGGCCATGGGCGCGTTGTCGCCACGGCGGTTACCGATCTTGGTGATGCGGGTGTAGCCACCGGGACGGTTCTCGTAGCGCGGGCCGATCTCGGTGAAGAGCGTGTGGACGATGCTCTTGTCCGTGATCACCTGAAGCACCTGGCGGCGGTTGTGAAGGTCACCCTTCTTCGCCTTGGTGATCAGACGCTCGGCGTACGGGCGCAGGCGGCGGGCCTTCGCCTCGGTGGTGGTGATACGGCCGTGCTCGAAGAGGCTCTTCGCCAGGTTCGCGAGGAGGAGCTTCTCGTGCGCGGCGCTGCCGCCCAGACGGGCACCCTTGGTGGGCTTCGGCATGTGTTTCTCCTAGGTGTCTGCCCCGGCCGTGTCAGGTACCGGGGTCAGTATCTGAGCAGACGGTTGTCTGTCAGAGATCCGGGAGCCGCCCCGAAGGGGCGCTCCCGGAAGGGGCGCGGGGAACTGCGCGATCAGGCACAGCGCACCCGCACCCGAGTACGGACCGTCCGGCCCGAGCTCTCAGTACTGCTCGGTCTCGACGAACCCGGCGTCCGCGTCGTCGTCGGCGCCGAAGGCGTCGGCAGCGGCCGTGGGGTCGAATCCGGGCGGGCTGTCCTTGAGGGCCAGGCCCATGCCGGCCAGCTTCGCCTTGACCTCGTCGATGGACTTCGCACCGAAGTTGCGGATGTCCAGCAGGTCGGCCTCGGAGCGCGCGACCAGCTCACCCACGGAGTGGATGCCCTCACGCTTGAGGCAGTTGTAGGAGCGGACCGTCAGCTCCAGCTCCTCGATCGGCAGCGCGAGGTCGGCGGCGAGCGCGGCGTCCGTCGGGGACGGACCCATGTCGATGCCCTCGGCGTCGATGTTCAGCTCGCGGGCGAGACCGAACAGCTCGACCAGCGTCTTACCGGCGGAGGCCATGGCGTCACGCGGACGCATCGCCTGCTTGGTCTCGACGTCGACGATCAGCTTGTCGAAGTCGGTGCGCTGCTCGACACGCGTGGCCTCGACCTTGTACGTGACCTTGAGCACCGGCGAGTAGATCGAGTCGACCGGGATACGGCCGATCTCCTGACCCACCTGCTTGTTCTGCACGGCGGAGACGTAGCCGCGACCGCGCTCGACGGTCAGCTCCATCTCCAGCTTGCCCTTGCCGTTGAGCGTGGCGAGGACGAGGTCGGGGTTGTGCACCTCGACACCGGCCGGCGGCGCGATGTCGGCGGCGGTGACCAGACCCGGGCCCTGCTTGCGCAGGTACATCACGACCGGCTCGTCGTGCTCCGAGGAGACGACCAACTGCTTGATGTTGAGGATCAGGTCGGTGACGTCCTCCTTGACGCCCGGCACGGTGGTGAACTCGTGCAGGACGCCGTCGATCCGGATGCTCGTGACGGCGGCACCGGGGATCGAGGACAGGAGGGTACGGCGGAGGGAGTTGCCGAGGGTGTAGCCGAAGCCCGGCTCCAGCGGCTCGATCACGAACCGGGAGCGGAACTCGTCGACGACCTCTTCGGTCAACGAGGGACGCTGAGCGATCAGCATGTGTGGATCAGATCCTTCTTTCGTGGACGCCCGCTATTTGACGTCCGACGGAAACCGCACCCGTGAGAAGTGCGGGTACTGCAAGGGTACGGGCGGCACGACCCGAAAGAGCCGTACCGCCCGGAAACCCAGCCAGTCGAAGGCGTGCGTCAGACGCGACGACGCTTCGGCGGACGGCAGCCGTTGTGCGGGGTCGGGGTGACGTCCTGGATGGAGCCGACCTCAAGGCCCGTGGCCTGCAGGGAGCGGATCGCGGTCTCACGACCGGAGCCCGGGCCCTTGACGAACACGTCGACCTTGCGCATGCCGTGCTCCTGGGCGCGACGGGCAGCCGACTCGGCGGCCATCTGCGCGGCGAACGGCGTGGACTTCCGGGAGCCCTTGAAGCCGACGTGGCCGGCGGAGGCCCAGGAGATCACGTTGCCGGACGGGTCCGTGATCGAGACGATCGTGTTGTTGAACGTGCTCTTGATGTGCGCGTGGCCGTGAGCGACGTTCTTCTTTTCCTTGCGGCGCACCTTCTTGGCAGCGCCCTGACGTCCCTTGGGGGGCATCTACTAACTCCTACGGGAGGTGGTCGGTCCTACAGCGAAGACCGTGGACAGGTGTCCGCTGCGGACTACTTCTTGCCCGGCTTCTTCTTGCCGGCGATGGCGCGACGCGGGCCCTTGCGGGTGCGAGCGTTGGTGCTGGTGCGCTGACCGCGGACGGGCAGACCGCGACGGTGACGGAGACCCTGGTAGGTGCCGATCTCGACCTTGCGGCGGATGTCGGCCTGGATCTCGCGACGGAGGTCACCCTCGGTCTTGATGTTGTTGTCGACGTACTCGCGGATCGCGACCAGCTGCTCTTCGGTCAGGTCACGAACGCGGGTGTTCGGGTCGACGCCGGTCGCAGCCAGCGTCTCCTTCGAGAGGGTCCGGCCGATGCCGAACACGTAGGTGAGCGCGATCTCCACGCGCTTGTCGCGCGGGATGTCGACACCGGAAACGCGTGCCATTCAATGGCTCCTGGTGAATCTTCGGAGGTCTTCCACAGAACCGGCTCCCGGCCGCCGTACCAGGTACGAACCGGGTCCCCGGCCTCCGAACCGGGGGTGTCGAGCTGGATGGCTCGGGCTCTGCGTATGAACATATTCAGCTCGCGTCGCGCGAAACTCTGCGATAGAGGTGCAGAGGGTGATGGTCGTGCGTCAGCCCTGGCGCTGCTTGTGGCGCGGGTTCTCGCAGATGACCATGACCCGGCCGTGACGGCGGATCACCCTGCACTTGTCGCAGATCTTCTTGACGCTCGGCTTGACCTTCATGGGGTGAGGTTCTCCGGGTCAGTGCCATCGCACCGGGCGGGCCCGGGGCGCGGGCAAGATCTACTTGTACCGGTAGACGATCCGGCCACGCGTCAGGTCGTACGGAGACAGCTCCACCACGACCCGGTCGTCAGGGAGGATGCGGATGTAGTGCATACGCATCTTGCCGCTGATGTGTGCCAGGACCTGGTGGCCGTTCTGGAGCTCGACCTTGAACATGGCGTTCGGCAGAGACTCGACGACAGTGCCCTCGATCTCGATGGCACCTTGCTTCTTGGCCACGCTTCGCCCTTCGAATCGACTACCTTGATCGACTCTGCCGTGCACCGATCGTGAGCATGCAGGCATGCGGGTGCACAAGAGCCGACGAGTCAGTCTACGTCGGCGCACCCGGAAAGGCGAATCGAGGAAGTCTGCCCCACGGCGGTGATCCCTAAGCGAGGGGGCCGGGCGCGGCCGACCGGCGGCCGTCGGCCGGCCCCGTCGTCAGGCGAGCGGGTCCGGCGCGGCGGTGATGCCGTACTCGGCGAGCTTCGCCTTGCCGCCGTCGGGGGCCGTGAGGACCAGGGGGCCCTCCGGGGTCAGGGCCACCGAGTGTTCCCAGTGGGAGGACCAGGTGCCGTCGGTGGTGATGACCGTCCAGTCGTCGGAGAGGACCTCGGTCTTCGGGGTGCCCAGGGACACCATCGGCTCGATGGCCAGGCAGAAGCCGGGGACCAGCTTGGGGCCCTTGCCGCGGCGGCGGTCGACGTAGTTCAGCAGGTGCGGGTCCATGTGCATCTCGGTGCCGATGCCGTGGCCGCCGTAGTCCTCGATGATCCCGTACCGGCCGCCGCCCGGCTTGGGCTGGCGGCGGATGTACGTCTCGATCGCCCGGGAGATGTCGACCAGGCGGTTGCCCAGCTTCATGGCCGCGATGCCGGCCCACATCGACTCCTCGGTGACCCGGGACAGCTCGACCAGCTCCGGGGCGTGCCCCGAGCCGACGAAGGCCGTGTAGGCCGCGTCGCCGTGCCAGCCGTCGACGATCGCGCCGCAGTCGATGGAGATGATGTCGCCGTCCTTGAGGACGACGTCGTCGGAGGGGATGCCGTGGACGACGACGTCGTTCACGGAGGTGCAGATGGTGGCCGGGAAGCCGCCGTAGCCCAGGAAGTTCGACTTCGCGCCGTGCTCGGCGAGGACCTTGCGGGCCACCTCGTCCAGGTCCTTGGTGGTGGCACCCGGCACCGCGGCCTCGCGCGTGGCCGCGTGGATGGCGGCTACGACCAGGCCCGCCGCCCGCATCTTCGCGATCTGCTCGGGGGTCTTGATCTGCACCATGGGGGCCTGCGCTCTCCGTCACTCACGTCGACTGGGGTACCTGTACAACAGTACGGCCGCGGCGCCCGGGAGGGCACCGCGGCCGGAAGGCTCCGGATCTACTTCCCGGCCTTCTCGCGCTTGAGGGCCTCCAGGGCCCGCTGCGTGATCTCGTCCACCGGGCCCAGGGACGAGATCGTCACGACCAGGCCCTGCGCCTTGTAGTAGTCGATGATCGGCTCGGTCTGGGTGTGGTAGACCTCCAGCCGCTTGCGGACGGTCTCCTCGGAGTCGTCGTCGCGCTGGTACAGCTCGCCGCCGCAGACGTCGCAGACGCCCTCCTGCTTCGGCGCGCTGTACGTCACGTGGAAGACGTGGGAGGAGTCGTTGCGGCAGATGCGCCGGCCGGCGATCCGCTTGACGACCTCCTCCTCGGGGACCTCCAGGTCCAGCACGGCGTCCAGCGTGATGCCCTCGGTCCGCAGCAGCTGGTCCAGCGCCTCCGCCTGCGAGACGTTGCGCGGGAAGCCGTCCAGCAGGAAGCCGTTCTCCGCGTCGGGCTGCTCCATGCGGTCCTTGGCCATCGCGATGGTCACCTCGTCCGGGACGAGGTTGCCGGCGTCCATGTAGGACTTCGCGAGCTTGCCCAGCTCGGTCTGCTGGCTGATGTTGGCCCGGAACAGGTCGCCCGTGGAGATGTGCGGGATGGCCAGCTTCTCTGCGAGCCGGACGGCTTGCGTTCCCTTACCGGCACCCGGCGGCCCGACGAGGACGATACGCATCAGCGGAGGAACCCTTCGTAATTGCGCTGCTGGAGCTGGCTCTCGATCTGCTTCACCGTCTCGAGGCCGACACCCACGATGATCAGGATGCTGGTCCCGCCGAAGGGGAAGTCCTGGCTTGCCCCAAAGCCCACCAACGCCATTGTCGGTACGAGAGCGATCAGACCCAGATACAGCGAACCCGGCCAGGTGATCCGGTTGAGCACGTAGCTCAGGTACTCAGCGGTCGGTCGGCCAGCCCGGATGCCCGGGATGAAGCCACCATACTTCTTCATGTTGTCGGCTACTTCCTCGGGGTTGAAGGAGATAGCGACGTAGAAGAACGCGAAGAAAACGATGAGCAAGAAGTACGAAGTGATGTAAATCGGGTGGTCGCCCTTGGTGAGGTTCTGCTCGATCCAGGTCTTCCAGCCCGACTTGCCCCCCGAGAACTGCGCGATCAGCGCGGGGATGTAGAGCAGCGAAGAGGCGAAGATGACGGGGATCACACCCGCCTGGTTCACCTTGAGCGGGATGTACGTGGACGTACCGCCGTAGGAGCGGCGCCCGATCATGCGCTTGGCGTACTGCACCGGGATGCGGCGCTGGGCCTGCTCGACGAAGACGACGAGCCCGACCATGACCAGGCCCACCGCGATGACGGTGCCGAACTCGATCCAGCCGCCGGCCAGCGTGCCCTGCTTCTTGATGGCCCACAGCGCGGTCGGGAAGGTCGCGGCGATCGAGATGAACATCAGGATCGACATGCCGTTGCCGATGCCGCGGTCGGTGATCAGCTCACCGAGCCACATCACGACGGCCGTGCCCGCGGTCATGCAGATGACCATGGTGATCGTGGTGAAGATCGCCTGGTCCGGGACGATGCTCGTGGCGACCGAGCAGCCGTTGAAGAGGGCGCCGCTGCGGGCGGTGGCGACCAGGCCGGTGCCCTGCAGAATGGCGAGCGCCACGGTGAGGTAGCGGGTGTACTGCGTGATCTTCGCCGTGCCGGCCTGGCCCTCCTTCTTCAGGGCTTCCAGGCGCGGGATGACCACGGTCAGCAGCTGAAGGATGATGCTGGCCGTGATGTAGGGCATGATGCCGAGCGCGAAGACCGTGATCTGCAGCAGCGCACCACCGCTGAACATGTTCACGAGACCGAACAGGCCCTGGTTGGCCCCCGCCTCGTTCACACAGGTCTGGACTGCCTTGTAGTTCACGCCGGGGATCGGTACGTGGGTACCGACCCGGTAGACCACGATGATGCCCAGCGTGAAGAGCAGCTTCTTGCGCAGGTCGGGCGTCTTGAACGCCCGGGCGAACGCGGTGAGCACGGTGCCTCCTGCGACCCCCGCGCAACTGCGTCAAGGGTGACGGTCTGAGGTTCGACGAATACGAAAAAGAACAGTGCAGGCCACCTTACCGGCGACACTGCCCCCCTAGGAACGACCAACCGGGGATACCTCATTGTGAGGTATCCCCGGTCGGGATCGTTTACGTCATCGACGCGTCGCCTGAGGGAATCAGACGAGCTCGGTGACCGTGCCGCCGGCGGCGGTGATCTTCTCCTTGGCGGAGCCGGAGACGGCGTCGACCGTCACCTGCAGCGCCACGGAGATCTCGCCCTGGCCGAGGACCTTGACGAGGCTGTTCTTGCGAACGGCGCCCTTGGCCACGAGCGACTCGACGGTGACCTCGCCACCCTCGGGGTACAGCGCGGCCAGCTTGTCGAGGTTCACGACCTGGTACTCGGTCTTGAACGGGTTCTTGAAGCCCTTCAGCTTCGGGAGGCGCATGTGCAGCGGCATCTGGCCACCCTCGAAGCGCTCCGGAACCTGGTAGCGGGCCTTGGTGCCCTTGGTACCACGACCGGCCGTCTTACCCTTCGACGCCTCACCACGACCGACACGGGTCTTGGCGGTCTTGGCGCCGGGGGCCGGACGGAGGTTGTGGATCTTGAGCGGGTTGTTCTCCGCCATGATCAGTCGACCTCCTCGACCGTCACGAGGTGGCGGACGGTGTGCACCATGCCGCGGAACTCGGGGCGGTCCTCCTTGACGACCACGGTGTTGATCCCCTTGAGACCAAGCGACCGAAGGGTGTCACGGTGGTTCTGCTTGCTGCCGATGTAGGACTTGACCTGCGTGATCTTGAGCTGCGCCATGATTACGCACCCGCCCCGGCACGCGCACGGAGAAGAGCCGCGGGGGCGACGTCCTCGAGCGGCAGACCGCGGCGGGCCGCGATCTCCTCGGGACGCTGCAGGCCCTTGAGGGCCTCCACGGTCGCGTGCACGATGTTGATCGCGTTGTCGGAGCCGAGCGACTTCGACAGCACGTCGTGGATACCGGCGCACTCCAGGACGGCACGCACGGGACCACCGGCGATCACACCGGTACCCGGCGAAGCCGGCTTGAGGAGAACGACACCGGCGGCCTTCTCACCCTGGATGGGGTGAGGGATGGTGCCCTGGATCCGGGGGACCTTGAAGAAGTGCTTCTTGGCCTCCTCAACACCCTTGGCGATGGCGGCCGGCACCTCCTTGGCCTTGCCGTAACCGACACCCACGGTGCCGTCACCGTCGCCCACCACGACCAGCGCGGTGAAGCTGAAGCGACGACCACCCTTCACAACCTTGGCGACGCGGTTGATCGCGACGACGCGCTCAACGTACGCGGTCTTCTCGGCGGCAGCAGCGCCGCCGTCACGGCCCTTCCGGTCCCGCCGCTCGCCGCCACCGGCACCGCTTCCGCGGCGCTGGGGTCCAGCCATTGGATTACCTCTCTCTTTCCGCTAGCTACAAGCGGCTCAGAACTTGAGCCCGGCTTCGCGGGCGGCGTCCGCCAGGGCGGCGATGCGCCCGGCGTACTGGTTGCCACCACGGTCGAACACGACGGCCTCGACACCGGCGGCCTTGGCACGCTCGGCGACCAGGGCGCCGACCTGCTTGGCCTGCGCGGACTTGTCCGCCTCGCCGCCACGGATCGACGCGTCCAGGGTGGACGCCGACGCCAGGGTGTGGCCCTTCAGGTCGTCGATCACCTGCGCCACGATGTGGCGGTTGGAGCGGGTCACGACCAGACGGGGGCGCTCCGCCGTACCGGAGATCCGCTTGCGGATCCGGATGTGACGGCGCTTGATCGCGGCGCGCTTGTAGGCGTCGCCCTTGAGGATCTTCTGCCCGTATGCCATGGCTTACTTACCCGCCTTTCCGACCTTGCGGCGGATGACTTCGCCCTCGTACTTGACGCCCTTGGCCTTGTACGGGTCGGGCTTGCGCAGCTTGCGGATGTTGGCCGCAACCTCGCCGACCTTCTGCTTGTCGATGCCCTCGACCGAGAAACGGGTCGGGGACTCCACCTTGAAGGTGATGCCCTCGGGGGCCTCGACGAGGATCGGGTGGCTGTAACCGAGAGCGAACTCCAGGTTCGAACCCTTGGCGGTCACTCGGTAACCGACACCGCTGATCTCGAGCTTCTTCACGTAACCCTGGGTCACGCCGGTGATCATGTTCGCCACCAGCGTGCGGGAGAGGCCGTGCAGGGCCTTGCTCTGACGCTCGTCGTTCGGGCGGGTCACCTGAAGGGTGCCGTCCTCGCCCTTAGCGATGTCGATCGGCGCGGCAACGGTGTGGGTCAGCGAGCCCTTGGGGCCCTTGACCGAAACCGTACGGCCGTCGATGGTGACGTCCACGCCGGCGGGAACCGCGATGGGGAGCTTGCCGATGCGCGACATAGCTGTTTCCTCCGTTCCCTTCTGCTACCAGACGTAGGCGAGGACTTCCCCACCCACGCCCTTCTTGCCGGCCTGCTTGTCGGTGAGGAGCCCGTGCGACGTGGAGATGATCGCCACGCCCAGGCCGCCGAGCACCTTCGGCAGGTTGGTGGACTTCGCGTACACCCGGAGACCGGGCTTGGAGATCCGCTTGATGCCCGCGATGGAGCGCTCACGGTTGGGGCCGAACTTCAGCTCCAGGACGAGGTTCTTGCCGACCTCGGCGTCCTCGACCTTCCAGCCCGTGATGAAGCCCTCCTGCTGGAGGATCTCCGCGATGTGCGACTTGATCTTGGAGTGCGGCATCGACACCGAGTCGTGGTACGCCGAGTTCGCGTTCCGCAGACGCGTCAGCATGTCTGCGATCGGATCAGTCATGGTCATGAATTGGCCTGTGGCCTTTCTCGCCGGGGTTTCCTATATGCGCCATCCCTCTCCCCGTACTTCTGCAGACGGGACGGGTGCGGCGCGGGGACCTACGGCGTAGTAAGTCGTTCAGGGCGGCAGAGGCCCAACCCTCCTAGCCTAAGCCATGAGGGGAGGCGCCCCTGCCGTCCCGGTTGCTTACCGAGAGGTCCAGGAATCCCTAAAAGGTGGGATTACCAGGAGCTCTTGGTCACGCCCGGCAGCTCGCCACGGTGAGCCATCTCACGAAGGCACACGCGGCACAGGCCGAACTTGCGGTACACGGAGTGCGGACGACCGCAGCGCTGGCAGCGGGTGTAGCCACGCACACCGAACTTGGGCTTGCGAGCAGCCTTCGCGATGAGAGCCTTCTTCGCCATCTCGCTCACGCCTCCTTGAACGGGAAGCCGAGGTGACGGAGAAGGGCACGGCCCTCTTCGTCGTTGGTCGCCGTGGTCACCACGGTGATGTCCATACCCCGGACACGGTCGATCTTGTCCTGGTCGATCTCGTGGAACATGACCTGCTCCGTGAGACCGAAGGTGTAGTTGCCACGGCCGTCGAACTGCTTGGGGGACAGGCCGCGGAAGTCGCGGATGCGCGGCAGCGCGAGCGACAGGGTGCGGTCCAGGAACTCCCACATGCGGTCGCCACGGAGCGTGACGTGGGCACCGATCGGCTGGCCCTCACGCAGCTTGAACTGCGCGATGGACTTGCGGGCCTTGGTGACGGCCGGCTTCTGACCGGTGATGGTGGTCAGGTCGCGGATCGCGCCCTCGATCAGCTTCGAGTCACGGGCGGCGTCGCCGACACCCATGTTGACCACGATCTTGACGAGGCCGGGAACCTGCATGACGTTCTCGTACTTGAACTCGTCACGCAGCTTGCCCGCGATCTCCTCGCGGTACTTCTGCTTCAGACGCGGAGTGGTGGTGGTAGCCATCAGATGTCCTCACCCGTCCGCTTGGCAACGCGGATCTTGTTGCCCTCTTCGTCGAAGCGGTAGCCGACACGCGTGACGACCTTCTGACCGTCCTTCTCCACGACCAGCTGAACGTTGGACACGTGGATCGGGGCCTCGGTGGTCACGATGCCGCCGGCCTGGGAACCGCGAGCGGTCGGACCGGCCTTGGTGTGCTTCTTGACCCGGTTGACACCCTCGACCAGGACACGCTCCTCGCGCGGGTAAGCGGCAATGACCTTGCCCTGCTTGCCCTTGTCCTTGCCGGTGATGACCTGGACCAGGTCGCCCTTCTTGATCTTCATGCTTACAGCACCTCCGGCGCGAGCGAGATGATCTTCATGAACTTCTTCTCGCGCAGCTCACGGCCGACCGGGCCGAAGATACGGGTGCCGCGAGGGTCGCCGTCGTTCTTCAGAATGACGGCGGCGTTCTCGTCGAAGCGGATGTACGAGCCGTCCGGACGGCGGCGCTCCTTGACGGTGCGAACGATGACCGCCTTGACGACGTCACCCTTCTTCACGTTGCCACCGGGGATCGCGTCCTTGACGGTGGCGACGATGACGTCACCGATGCCCGCGTAGCGGCGACCGGAGCCACCGAGCACACGGATGCAAAGGATCTCCTTCGCACCAGTGTTGTCGGCGACACGCAGTCGCGACTCCTGCTGGATCACGTCTATCTCCTGATCGTCTGCCGGTTCCCCGGGGGCCGCCTCTCAGCGGCCCCCGGAGCCTGGCGGAACTGACCTGCGGGGTTTGCCCCGCAGGAATTACTTGGCCTTCTCGAGGATCTCGACGACGCGCCAGCGCTTCGTCGCGGACAGCGGCCGGGTCTCCATGAGGAGGACGCGGTCGCCGACGCCCGCGGCGTTCTGCTCGTCGTGCGCCTTGAGCTTGTTGGTACGGCGGATGACCTTGCCGTACAGCGCGTGCTTGACGCGGTCCTCGACGGCGACGACGACGGTCTTGTCCATCTTGTCGCTGACGACCAGACCCTCACGGGTCTTGCGGAAACCGCGGGCTTCCTTGTTCTCAGTCACGTTGCTCTCGCTCATCAGGCGTTCTCCACCGTCTCGATGCCGAGCTCACGCTCGCGCATGAGGGTGTAGATCCGGGCGATGTCCTTGCGGACCGCCTTCAGACGGCCGTGGTTCTCGAGCTGACCGGTCGCCGCCTGGAAGCGGAGGTTGAACAGCTCTTCCTTGGCCTCGCGGAGCTTCGCCAGAAGCTCCTCGTTGCCCAGCTCGCGCAGCTCGGACGCCTTGGTACCGGCCGACATCACGCTTCACCTGCCTCGCGCTTGACGATCCGGCACTTCATCGGCAGCTTGTGGGCCGCACGCGTCAGCGCCTCACGGGCGATCTTCTCGTTGGGGTACGACAGCTCGAACATCACACGTCCGGGCTTGACGTTGGCGATCCACCACTCCGGAGAACCCTTACCGGAACCCATGCGGGTCTCGGCCGGCTTCTTGGTGAGGGGACGGTCCGGGTAGATGTTGATCCAGACCTTGCCGCCACGCTTGATGTGGCGGGTCATCGCGATACGAGCCGCCTCGATCTGGCGGTTCGTCACGTAGGCCGGGGTCAGCGCCTGGATGCCGTACTCGCCGAACGCAACCTGCGTTCCACCCTTGGACATACCGTTGCGCTTCGGGTGGTGCTGCTTGCGGTGCTTGACCCTACGGGGGATCAGCATGACGGTCAGGCCTCCGTTCCGGTGCTCTCAGCCGGAGCGGCGGCGGGAGCCTCGGCCTTGGGGGCCTCGGCACCAGCAGCCTGCTGCGGCTTGCGACCGCGCCGCTCGCCACCGCGGCCACCACGGGCCGGGCGGTCGGCGCCACCGCGGGCCGGGCGGTTACCCGCACGGGCGGCAGCGTTCTCGGCGCGGACCTCGGCGATGTTCTTGACGTCGCCCTTGTAGATCCAGACCTTCACACCGATGCGGCCGAAGGTCGTCTTGGCCTCGAAGAAGCCGTAGTCCACGTTCGCGCGGAGCGTGTGCAGGGGCACGCGGCCCTCGCGGTAGAACTCCGAGCGGGACATCTCGGCGCCGCCGAGGCGGCCACCGCACTGGATCTTGATGCCCTTGGCGCCGGCCTTCATGGCGGACTGCATGCTCTTGCGCATGGCCCGACGGAAGGAGACGCGGGAGGACAGCTGCTCGGCGACGGCCTGGGCCACCAGCTGAGCGTCCGTCTCCGGGTTCTTGACCTCGAGGATGTTCAGCTGGACCTGCTTGCCGGTCAGCTTCTCCAGGTCACCGCGGATGCGGTCGGCCTCGGCGCCGCGGCGGCCGATGACGATGCCCGGGCGAGCGGTGTGGATGTCCACGCGGACGCGGTCACGGGTGCGCTCGATCTCCACCTTGGAGATGCCGGCGCGCTCCATGCCGGACGTCATCATCCGACGGATGGCGACGTCTTCCTTGACGTAGTCCTTGTACAGCTTGTCGGCGTACCAACGCGACTTGAAGTCGGTCGTGACACCGAGCCGGAACCCGTGCGGGTTTACCTTCTGGCCCATTACCGGGTTCCTTCCTTGCTGCTGACGACCACGGTGATGTGGCTGGTCCGCTTGCGGATCCGGTAGGCACGGCCCTGGGCGCGCGGACGGAACCGCTTCAGGGTCGGGCCCTCGTCGACGTAGGCCTCGGAGATGTAGAGGCTGTCGACATCGGTGTGGTCGTAGTTGTGCGCGGCGTTGGCGATGGCGCTGTCGAGCACCTTGCCGACCGGCACGGAGGCGGCCTGCGGAGCGAATCGCAGGACGGCCTGGGCCTCCGTGGCGTCCATGCCACGGATGAGGTCCACCACGCGGCGGGCCTTCATGGGCGTGACGCGGATGTACCGCGCCTGGGCCCTGGCTTCCATGGTTGTCCCTTCAGTTACTTACGTGTCTGAATGCGATCCGCTACTAGCGGCGCTTCGACTTCCGGTCTTCCTTGACGTGGCCCCGGAAGGTGCGGGTCGGCGAGAACTCGCCGAGCTTGTGGCCGACCATCGACTCGGTGACGAACACCGGGATGTGGGTCTTGCCGTTGTGCACCGCGATCGTGTGGCCGAGCATGGCCGGGACGATCATCGAGCGACGGGACCAGGTCTTGATGACGTTCTTGGTGCCGGCATCGTTCTGGGCGTCCACCTTCTTCATCAGGTGGTCGTCGACGAAGGGCCCCTTCTTCAAGCTACGAGGCATCTCAACCCGTCCTTAGCGCTTCTTGTTCGTCTTGCGGCGGCGGACGATGTACTTGTTCGACGCCTTCTTGGGCGAACGAGTACGGCCTTCCTTCTTGCCCCACGGGGACACAGGGTGGCGACCACCGGAGGTCCGGCCCTCACCACCACCGTGCGGGTGGTCAACCGGGTTCATCACGACACCACGGACGGTCGGGCGGACGCCCAGCCACCGCTTACGGCCGGCCTTGCCCCAGTTGATGTTGCTCTGCTCGGCGTTGCCGACCTCGCCGACGGTGGCGCGGCAGCGGACGTCGACCAGGCGGATCTCGCCGGACGGCATGCGCAGGTGGGCGTAGGCGCCCTCCTTCGCGAGCAGCTGCACGGAGGCACCGGCGGAGCGGGCGAACTTGGCACCGCCACCGGGACGGAGCTCGATCGCGTGGATCGTGGTACCGACCGGGATGTTGCGGAGGGCCAGGTTGTTGCCCGGCTTGATGTCGGCCCCGGGACCGTTCTCCACGGTGTCGCCCTGCTGCAGGTTGCGCGGGGCGAGGATGTAGCGCTTCTCGCCGTCCGCGTAGTGCAGCAGCGCGATGCGCGCGGTGCGGTTGGGGTCGTACTCGATGTGCGCGACCTTCGCCGGCACGCCGTCCTTGTCGTGCCGACGGAAGTCGATCACGCGGTAGGCGCGCTTGTGTCCGCCACCCTGGTGGCGAACGGTCACACGACCGGCGTTGTTACGGCCGCCCTTGCTGTGCAGGGGACGGACCAGCGACTTCTCCGGCGTGGACCGCGTGACCTCGACGAAGTCGGCAACGCTGGCGCCACGACGGCCCGGCGTAGTCGGCTTGTACTTGCGGATTCCCATTTCTCAGTCCTCGTCCGATATCGGACGATCCGACCCGCTTACGCGGTCGGACCGCCGAAGATGTCGATACGGTCGCCCTCGGCGAGGGTCACGATCGCGCGCTTGGTCGCCGCGCGCTGGCCGAAGCCGGTGCGGGTCCGCTTGCGCTTGCCCTGGCGGTTGATCGTGTTGACCCCGGTGACCTTGACGTCGAAGACCGCCTGGACGGCCTCCTTGATCTGGGTCTTGTTGGCACGCGGGTCGACGACGAACGTGTACTTGTTCTCGTCGAGCAGCGCGTAGCTCTTCTCGGAGACGACCGGCTTCAGCAGGACGTCACGGGGGTCCGTGTACGACTTGCTCAGCGGGGTCTCGACGGTGTTCTTGCCCTCGGCGGCGTGGCGACGCGCCTTGGCGACGCGCGCGGCCTTGGCGGCCTTGGCGGCCTTCGAGGCAATGGCGGGGTGACGGATAGCCATCAGGCCTCGCTCCCTTCGGTGTCAGCGGCCTTGGGGCCAGACACGAAGGACTCGAAAGCGGCCTGGGTGAAGACCACGTCGTCCGAGACGAGAACGTCGTACGTGTTCAGCTGGCCCGGCTCCAGGATGTGGACCTGGGGCAGGTTGCGGGCGGACAGCCACGCGGCCTCGTCCGAGCGCTCGGCGACCAGGAGCAGGTTCTTGCGCTCCGAGATCTTGCCGAACAGGCTCTTGGCGGCCTTCGTGGAGATCGCACCCTCGACCACGCCGGAGACGACGTGGATGCGGTTGTGACGCGCCCGGTCCGTGAGGGCACCGCGCAGGGCGGCGGCCTTCATCTTCTTCGGGGTCCGCTGCGAGTAGTCGCGCGGCACGGGACCGTGCACGACGCCACCACCGGCGAACTGCGGCGCGCGGGTCGAACCCTGACGGGCGCGACCGGTGCCCTTCTGGCGGTACGGCTTCTTGCCGCCACCACGGACTTCACCGCGGGTCTTGGTCTTGTGCGTGCCCTGACGGGCAGCGGCCAGCTGCGCGACGACGACCTGGTGGATCAGCGGAACGCTGACCTTGGCGTCGAAGATCTCCGCGGGGAGCTCGACGGAACCGGCCTTCTCGCCCGCCGGCGAAAGGATGTCAACAGTGCTCATCGGTTACCTCAGGCCCCCTTGGCCGCGGTGCGGACCAGGACGAGGCCGCCGTTCGGACCGGGAACCGCGCCCTTGATGAGCAGCAGACCCTTCTCCGCGTCAACGGCGTGGACGGTCAGGTTCTGGGTGGTGACCCGCTCGTTGCCCATGCGACCCGCCATGCGGAGGCCCTTGAACACGCGGCCCGGGGTGGCGCAGCCACCGATGGAACCGGGCGAGCGGTGCTTGCGCTGGGTGCCGTGCCCGGCGCCGAGGCCACGGAAGTTGTGGCGCTTCATGACACCGGCGAAGCCCTTGCCCTTGCTCTTGCCGGTCACGTCGACCTTGACACCGGCCTCGAACACGGCGGCGGTGATCTCCTGGCCGAGCGTGTACTCGGAGGCGTCCGCGGTGCGGATCTCGACGAGGTGACGGCGCGGGGTGACGTCGGCCTTGGCGAAGTGGCCCTTGAGGGGCTTGTTCACCTTGCGCGGGTCGATCTCGCCGAAGGCGATCTGGACCGACTCGTAGCCGTCGACGTCGTTCGTACGGACCTGGGTGACGACGTTGGGGCCGGCCTTGACGACGGTGACCGGAACAACACGGTTGTTCTCGTCCCACACCTGCGTCATGCCGAGCTTCTCGCCCAGGATGCCCTTGATCTGCTTAGCCATTCTCAGCCCACCAGCCTCAGAGCTTGATCTCGATGTCGACACCGGCCGGCAGGTCGAGTCGCATCAGAGAGTCAACGGTCTTGGGGGTCGGGTCGAGGATGTCGATCAGGCGCTTGTGCGTGCGCATCTCGAAGTGCTCGCGCGAGTCCTTGTACTTGTGCGGCGACTTGATGACGCAGTACACGTTCTTCTCAGTGGGCAGCGGCACCGGGCCCGCGACCGACGCACCAGTGCGGGTCACCGTCTCGACGATCTTCTTCGCCGAGGAGTCGATGACCTCGTGGTCGTAGGCCTTGAGCCGGATGCGGATCTTCTGTCCCGCCATGGCTACTCAGTAGTCCTGTCTCTCTAACGCTCTGGAACCCGGCTTTCGCCGCCCTCGTTCTCCGACCCACGCGGTCGGGCGTGTCGCGCTCCCGCTGACATAGATGTCCCTTGTTCGAACATCCCTGCGGGAATGCACACGGCCCTTCCGGAACCGCGGACCGGGGACCTCGGGCCCACCGGGTGCCTGGCCGGTGCCGCGCCCACGCTTCCCGGAAGATTCCCGTACGTCCGTCCCAGTGCTGCCGTGGTGGCAGTTAGGACGACGAGTACTGTGGGACTCGCTTCCGGTCCTCCCGGCGGGAGGCGCGCAGCATCAACACTCGACCGAGCAACTCCGACAGTCTGCCATATGGGGCAGGGGCTCCGCCAATCGAGCCGAAGAGATTACCCCGGGAGTGACGTAGGTCAAACCGGGGGCGGCGGTCACGGGGTCGGCGGTCACGGCCGGGACATGATCCGTACCGCGCCGCAGCCGCGCTGTTCCGCCTCGTGTTCGGCGAAGGCCTTCAGTGCCAGTCGGGCGAAGGAGGCGGAGTAGTGCGGGACCGGGTAGCTGTCGGTGTCCCGGTCGTGGAGACGGTAGAGCGCGAAGACGGCCTCGTGGGTGGAGCGGGGGCAGGGCGCGGTGGCCAGGACGGAGTCGTGGTCGGGGCCGCCGTACCCGGTCGACTCGAAGTCCTTGGCGGCGGCGCCGTAGTACGCGTACAGCCCGTAGCCGGGTTTCTTCGCGCCGGTCACCAGGTAGCAGGTGGTCTGCGGGGCGTCCGGGTCCGCCGGGTACTCCATGATCTCGGGCGTGCCGCTCCGCGTCACCGACGTGTCACGCAGCGCGACGCAGGAGCCCTGCGCCCGTCCCGCCGGCTTCGCCGTGCCGGGGGTGCCGAGGCGGGCCGTGGACACCTGGGTGAGCGGCTTGCCGGCCCGCGCCCGGCAGCCGTACTTGCCGGCTGCCGCGCGTGCGGTCTCGGTGGTCACCCGGCCGAGGCCGGTGAGCGCGGTCCCGTCGGCGGCGCCGTAGAGGTCACCGTAGGCGACCAGCGCCTTGTCCTTCTGGTTCAGGCAGTCGAGCGCGACCATGATCTGCCAGGTGCCGTCGTGGCGGACGACGCCGGGCCAGCCGTTCCCGAGCGGCGCCGCCTGCGCCCTCACTCCGTCGTAGCCCGAGTCGTACCGGGCCAGGGTGCCCGCGGGGGCTGCCGTGGTGCTCCAGCGCAGGGTGATCTGCACGGCGCGTCCCGTTCCGGGGGAGGTCTTGACGGTGCACTCGGCCAGGGCGCCGCCGTCGCCCTGCTCGGCCCTCAGGTCCGAGGAGCCCAGCGCCGAGGCCAGCCCGCCCTGGGCCAGCGTGCCGTCGCAGGCCTCGTCCAGCGAGCGGCCGTCGCGCCAGGAGTCGTACGCCCCGGAGCCGTACAGGACCGCCGCCACGAGCCCCACGACCAGCACGGCCACCCCCGCGTACCAGCCCGCGTGGACGCCTCGGAGACCGGACTTCTTCTGCATCGCGCTCATTCTCTTCGGGTGACCGTTCCGGGCCGTGTCAGCGGTCGGCGCGGAGCGTGCTCAGCGTGCGGTCACGGCCGTGTTCGTAGTCGTTCTGGCCCGCGTGGACGTAGTACTTCGTCCAGTCGCTGTCGATGCCGTGGCCGCGGCTGTCCGCCCAGGCCCGCACCAGCTTCTCGACGTCGTGCTGACCGGCGTCGTAGGTCTTGGCGTTCTGCTCGGTGGCGGCGAGGTTGGCCTCGGCCGTGTGCTCCTTGTTCGACTCGTACGCCCACACGTCGATGGCCTTGTTGGTGAGGTCTCCGACGGGGCTGAGGTCCTTGACCGGGTTGAAGAGCAGCGCGGTGCCGAGGGCCGTGCCGATCCCGTGGTTGAAGTCGGCGGCCCACTGCGTCTTCTCGAACCGCTCGTCGTAGATGATGTCCGACCGGATGCCGTCGTAGGCGCCCATGGCCCGGGAGGACTCCACGATCCGGTCGCGGATCGTCTTGTCGCCGGCGTCCGCGGGGATGGTCTCCAGGACGTGGTGCGTGTACTGCTGCTCGGCCCCGTAGAGGTGCCCGAACGCCTCCGGGTCGTTGGCGACGCCCCGCATGACGGCGGCCAGACGCTGGTGGCCCACGGCCAGGTGCGCGCCGTCCTTGTCGCTCCAGACGGAGCCCTCGCTGTCCCAGTCGATGTCGTACTTCGAGGAGGACTCCGCGTAGGTCTCGTGCGTGTCGGGCGTGTACGAGGTGAGGATGTGGGCCATCGGCGTGACCAGGCCCTTCGGCAGCTCCTGGGCGTGCTTGTCGGTGTACAGGGTGTTGATGGTGTGCTGGAGGATGCGGGCCTGCGGCTCGGTGTGCGGGCCTGCCGCGTGGTAGCCGCCCGGCGCCTCACCGGTGGTGGCGGCCTCCAGGGCCGCGCCGAAGCCCTTGCGGACATCGCCGTCCTCCGCCAGGACGGGGATGCCGACCGTGGTGCCGCCGGGCGGGGTCGCGTAGTGGTCGACGACGGTGTCCCAGTTCCGCCCGTGGAGCAGGTACCGGAGGTTGTCGTTGCGGGCCGGGTCCAGGTACTCGGTGCTGACCTCGGGATCGTGGGACATGATGCCGAGTACGCCGTCGAGCGGGTCGTTGGCGAACCAGCCCCGGTCCTCGCCGCTGAACCTGTCCCGCAGGCCCCAGAGTGACTCGGTCGGATTGCCTCCCCTGGGGGTGTACGACTCCTCGGCGTGCCGGATGTCGTCCGCGGTGTCCTTCAGGAACTGTCCGTCGTAGCCGTGGCCGTGCTGCATCAGCGTGACGAGGCTCTGGTAGCCACGGACCTTCTCGTCCGGGACGGAGCTGAGCCCGTCGACCTTGAACTGCTCGGTGCCGGCCTTGCGCAGGTCCGCGCGGAAGCCCTGGTAGAAGTCCGAGTGCGGGTCCTTCGTCGCCGTGGCCAGCGTGGTGGCGAGACCCTTCTGGATGTCCAGGTACCGGCTGCCGTGCTGCTTGTCGTCGTAGTGGGCGAGGCTGTCGAGGCTGTTGGAGAGTTGCAGCGTGCCCCGGGCGCCGAGGCCGTCCAGCAGGGTCTGGCTGAACGCCTTGTCGCCGGAGTTGCCGCCGAGAAGCCGTTGCAGTTCGCGGTAGTCGCGCTGACTCGCCTCGCCGGCGTTGACGCGCCTGGCTATGTCCTCGGCCTCATGCGCCTCGTACTTCTCGATGTCGCCCTGCGCCCTGCCGTTGAACCCGCCGATCGTGCCGTCGCCGATGTCGGAGTCGGTCACGACGGCCTGGAAGGCGATCTCGACACCCTTGTCGGCGTCCTCCACGTCCTTCACGCACTGGTCGATGCGCGCCTGCCACGAGGCGACGGCCTTGCGGACGCTCTCCTGGTAGTCGGGGTCGTGGGCCAGCGCCTGGCGGTCACCGTCGGTGAGCTTTCCGGTGTCGTACGAGACCACGCCCTGGTCGGACACCTTCATCTTCGCGGCGACGGCGTCCTGCCGGGCCGACTCCAGCTTCTTGCGCAGGTCCACGAACTGGGTGTGCGCGTCCCGGAAGAGCGCGGCGATCGCCTTCGCCTCGGTCTGGGCCTTCTGGAACTCCTTCAGCGTGACGGCGAAGTGCTCGTCGGCGACGGTGGTGTACAGCCCCTGCCACGAGGGCCCCATCGAGATCCCGTGCACGTCACGGCGGTAGGCGGTTTCCTGCTTGTGAAGATCCTCGGCCACGTCGTCCCAGTGCTCGGCGGCCGCGGTGAGCGTGGAGAGATCGGTGGTGAGGATCTCGTGGTACGTCGGCATGGTTCCCCGTTGAGTGCAGCAGTGGCGGCAGTGGCGTGATCCGGCGGTACGGTGCCGGGCTCAGAGGGCGTCGAGCGGGGACGAGGCCCGCACGCCGGACGCGACACCGACGTCCGTTCCCGTCAGGACCGTGTTGGTACCGCGCAACGCCGACATCTCGCGCATCAGCCGGCGGTGCAGGCTCTGCACCTGCTCGCCCCAGGTCTCATGGGCCTTGCTCACCGCGGCGGAGGTGAGCCAGCCGTGCCCGTCCTTCGCGTTGAACGCCTTCACCACGGCGTTCGTCTGCTCGTCCGCCGCCTGCCCCGCCTTCGTGGTGTCGGGCCCGATGTGGTCGTGGATCGCGCTCGCCGCGGCGCGCTTCTCCGCGGGCGAGGAGGCGAGGCCCGTCTGCTCGCCCGGCGCACTTCCTGCCACGATCCCACCCCCGTGTGCTGACCTGTTGTGACCGCATCACGCTAACAACAGCCGGGTGCCGTGAGGCAGTTGGACTGAGGATCTTGGGCGGTATCCAGCCACCGACGGACCGTGCCGCCGGCCCAGGCCGTCAGCGGTCGGCGGCGTACGTGACGAAGGCGGTCCAGGTGGCGGGGGTGACGGCGAGGCGGGGGCCTTCGGTGTTCTTGGAGTCGCGGATGTGGATGGTGGTGGGGGTGGGGGCGACTTCGAGGCAGGAGCCGGGCTCGCCGCTGTCGCTATAGCTGCTCTTGAACCAGTGGAGTTCCGCGGTGCTCATAGTCTCTCCAGCGCTTGCTCAATGAAGGCCTGCGACTCCCTCGGAGTGAGAGCCTGCGCCCGGATCATGCCATAGCGCAGTTCAAGGATCCGGAGGTCCTTGGGGCTGGAGACCGGGCGGCCGTTAAACGCACCGTCGGAGCGCCCGATCGATGTCCCATCGGCGAATTTCAGCACCCGGATCTCACCCTGTGTTCCGGCGTGCTCCTCGCGGTCGGTCGGCATGACCTGGAGCATGACGTTCCGCAACTTCGATACCTCCAGCAAGTGTTCGAGCTGTCGGCGCAACACCATCTTCCCACCGTAAGGGCGTTCGAGGGTCACCTGCTCCTGGATGAAACTGAGCGTCGGTGCGGGCTGGCGTTCGAAAACGGCCTTTCGAGCCATGCGCGCAGCGGTCTCGCGCTCCACGACGTCCTCGGTGAGTGCAGGCTGCGTCATCTCGAACAGCGTGCGTGCGTACTCGGGAGTCTGAAGCAGGCCGTGGATGTTGTGGTTGCCGTAGGCCAGCATCTCGACCGCCCGCCCCTCCATCTCCGCCAGCTCCCGCACCTTCTTCGGATACCGGGCCTTCCTCATGTCCTCCATGAAGGCCCGCAGATGCCCCTGTGCCTTCAGGAACGTGTCCGCCCTGTCCAGGAACTCGGGCCGGGGGATCCGCGCCCCGCGCTCGATCTTGCGGATCATGTCCTCGCCGTACCCCATGGCCTCACCGAACTCGGGTACCGACACCCCGGCCGCCTCCCGGCAGACCTTGAGCAGGCGCCCCACCGCCTGCACCACCGGCTCCATCTCGTCGCCCGGCTCGACGTCCCAACCCGCCTCGTCCACACCCTCGCTCATGGCTCCTCCTCCGGCGCGCAGTCGTACCCGGTACAACGCCTGAGACAGCCGGGACAGCCGAGACAAAGCCGGGACAGTCACCGTACGTGCAGGCATTGTCACTCACCCACGGAAGCAGGTTCCGCCACGCTCAGTGACGTGAATCAAGAAATGGCTGCCCCTGAAAATCAACTCGGTTCTCCCATCAGCAACTTCAGCGTGCGGCTGTCCCCCACACCACGCGGCGCCCGCCTCGCCCGCCTGCTCACGGAGCAGCAGCTCCGGACGTGGGGACTGCCGTGGGAGAAGGCGACGCAGATCGTCGCCGAGCTGGCCGCCAACGCCGCCACGCACGGCCGCGTCCCCGGCCGCGACTTCCAGTTGCTGCTCTACGTCGTCGGCGAGACGCTCCGCATCGAGGTCACCGACACGCGCGGTGACCGTCTCCCCCGGCTCACCTGCCCGGCCGAGGACGGCGAATCAGGTCGCGGACTCGTGCTCGTAGCGGCCCTCGCCGACCGCTGGGGCGTCGCCGAGGGACGGCACCCGCGCAAGACCGTCTGGGCCGAGGTGACCGTTCCCGCACCGGACCCCGGCGGGCCGTGCTCCGGTGCCACGGGCGGCCTTTCCCAAGGAAGAAAACAAGGGTGAGAGGAACCCCCGCCAAGCCCC
>NZ_MUMF01000835.1 GCF_002155905.1 Streptomyces tricolor
CCGCCGGCGCGGCGAGCGCGGCACGGGGCTGGCCGTGGGCGGCGCGGTGCTGTCCGCGGTCGGGCTCGCCCTGTGGGCGCTGCTACTTGCCACGGGCGGCGCCGCGGAGGTGTGGCACGGGTTCAAGGAGGGCGCACGCGACGGCGCGACGATCTCGCTGGCCGAGGGCGAGTGCTTCGACGCGCCGGACGGCGAGCTGAGCGGCGAGACGTACGACGTGGACACGGTGCCCTGCGCGGGCGCGCACGACGGGGAGGTCTTCGCGTCCTTCCGGCTGCCGGCCGGCGCCTACCCCGGGGACGACGCGGTCGCCGAGACCGCCGAGGACCGCTGCTGGAGCCTCCAGAACGGCTACGCGATGGACGGCTGGGCGATCCCCGACGACGTCGACGTGTACTACCTGTCGCCGACCGAGGAGAGCTGGGCCGCCGGGGACCGCGAGGTCACCTGCGCGTTCGGCAGCACCGACGAGGGCGAGGACCTGACCGGGTCGCTGCGCAACGACGAGACCGTCCTCGACGCCGACCAGGTCGCCTACCTCAAGGCCGCGCACGTCCTCGACGCGGCCCTGGACACCGCCCCGGAGGAGGAGTACGTCGAGGACGACCTGCCGGGGCACAAGGCGTGGGCGGGCCGGGTGTCGGCCGCGCTCGGCGAGCAGGCCCGGATGCTGCGCGCGCACGACTGGCCCGCCGGCGCCCGGCGGCCGGTCGCCGCGCTCGCCGCCGACCTGGACAAGGCGCGCGCGGAGTGGGCGAAGGCCGCGAAGGCCGAGGACGCGGACGTCTTCTACGCGCACTACGACAACGGCTTCGACCTCATCGAGCCGTCCCGGGCGGTCGCCGCGCGCACGGCCCTGCGGCTGGCCACCACCGTGCCCGCCGACCCGGGGGAGGGGAGCGGCGACACCGGCATGCGGGTCTGACGCACCGAGGTGTGGGTGCCCCTATACGGGGGAGAAAGTGCCTGGGTAAAGCCCTCCCCGGCCTTTTGTCATCACATCGAGTGATTCTCTGGCCTTTGCTTGCACGGCCCAACCCACGGTTGCCACGCTGTTGCTGTCTGTACAACCTGATGGGAGCGGCCAGTGACTTTCGGTGAGCAGCCGGCGTACCTGCGTGTCGCGGGTGATCTCCGCAAGAAGATCGTCGACGGTTCACTCCCGCCCCACACCCGCCTCCCCTCCCAGGCCCGCATCCGCGAGGAGTACGGCGTCTCCGACACGGTCGCCCTGGAGGCCCGCAAAGTGCTGATGGCCGAGGGCCTGGTCGAGGGCCGCTCCGGCTCGGGGACGTACGTGCGCGAGCGGCCCGTGCCCCGACGGGTGGCCCGCTCCGGGTACCGCCCGGCCGGCGGCGCCACCCCGTTCCGGCAGGAGCAGGCCGATGCCTCGGTGCGCGGTACCTGGGAGTCCAGCAGCGAGCAGACCGAGGCCGGCGCGGCCATCGCGGAGCGGCTCGCGATCCGGGCCGGCGACCGGGTCATGCGCACCAAGTACCTGTTCCGGGAGGGCGGCGAGCCGATGATGCTCTCCACGTCCTGGGAGCCCCTCGCGGTCACCGGCCGCACCCCGGTCATGCTGCCCGAGGAGGGGCCGCTCGGCGGGATGGGCGTGGTCGAGCGGATGCGGGCCATCGACGTCATCGTGGACAACGTCACCGAGGAGGTCGGCGCCCGCCCCGGCCTCGCCGAGGAGCTGCATCTGCTCGGTGGTGTCCCCGGTCATGTGGTCCTGGTCGTCCAGCGCACGTACTTCGCCTCCGGCCGCCCGGTCGAGACCGCCGACGTCGTCATCCCGGCCGACCGCTACCGCGTCTCCTACCACCTGCCCGTCAAGTGACCGCCCCGCTGCTCTCGTACCGCCTGTCCGCCGGGTGGCCGTCCCGTCCGTTCGCCGGCCGACCGACCGCCGAGCGACCGCCCCGCCCCGGTCGCCGTACGCCGTACACCGCGCGCCCCTCGGCGTGAGGTAGCGCACACCCGGGTGCGCCGGACGGACGGTCACGGCTGCCGCACGGCTCCCGCAGGCCCCGTGCGAGCCGCAGCGATCCGGCCGTTTTCCCAGGTGGCCGAGGGTGCCCTCGGCGTGCCCGCGACCCGAGGCGACGGAGTTCGCGACGGCGCATTCGGTCCCGTGCGCCCCCGGCGTTCTGGCTGGTTGCGTACCTCTTTGTGAAAAGCCGTATTCGCTGCGTGAAGGTTGGGCGTACGCTCGGGCATATGCGGATTGCGGTTTCCTTAGGCGGGGCACAGCGGGGGCCCGAGAAGGGAAGCAGGTGGGGCGGTGCGAGAAGGAGCGCGGGCGGTGGGGGCCATGAGTGAAGGCACGGTCGCCCTTCCCTGGATCGTGATACGGCAGGACGACAACGGCAATCGCTACCGCGTCGGCCGGTACGCGACCCGCGCGGAGGCGCAGAAGATCGCCGACAGCCTCGACGACCGGGGGCACAAGCAGCTCTACTGGGTCGAGCGCATCGGCCAGAACCGGGACGGCGCGCAGAACTGACCGGGCGCGGGGCTCCCGTAGGCTCCGCTCCATGACGCGCACGACTCCCGAGACGGAACGCATCGTGGTGGTGGGAGCCGCCCTGCTCGACGACGGCCGGCTGCTGGCCGCGCGGCGCAGCGCGCCCGCCGACCTGGCCGGGCGCTGGGAGCTGCCCGGCGGCAAGGTGGAGGCGGGGGAGCGGCCCGAGGACGCCCTGGTGCGGGAGCTGCGCGAGGAGCTGGGCATCGACGCCGAACCGGTCGGACGCGTGCCCGGGGAGTGGCCGCTGCGGTCGCCGTACGTCCTCCAGGTGTGGACCGCCCGCCTGCGCCCCGGCTCGCCCGCGCCCCGGCCCCTCCAGGACCACGACGCGCTGCGCTGGCTGACCCCGGACCGGCTCTGGGAGGTCGACTGGCTCGACCAGGACGTCCCCGCGGTCCGTGCGGTGTCGGCCCGCTGGCGGGCGACAGCGTAGCCCCGCCCGCGAAGGGGCGCGGGGCC
>NZ_MUMF01000836.1 GCF_002155905.1 Streptomyces tricolor
GCAGTGCGTGCGTCCGCTCCCACGCGGCCTCGTCGCTCGCGTACTGGTTGACGGCGAGCAGCAGGTTGATCAGTCGCGTGAGCACCTCGTGCGAGTCCTTGACCCCGTCGTCCCGCAGGTTCTCGATCGCCGCGACGACATGGCGCTGCGAGGACCGTACATCCCCGTCCTCGTACAGCGCCGCGTAGGCAGCCGCGACCACCGAGGCGGGGGAGTGGCTGCCGCCGGGCGTGGGGTCCGAGCCGACCAGTTGCCGGGCCTGGCCGAGCAGGCCGGCGTGACCGGCCACGAACGCCGCGTCCCCCAGCCGCCTGGACCGCTCCTCCGGCCGCTCGCTCAGCTCCGCCGCGCGGGTCAGCCAGGACACGGCCACCATCGCACCGCCGCGCCGGATCACCGACTCGGCCGCCGCCTCCAGCGCGGCCGCGACCTCCTCGTCCGGGTCGATCGTCGCTGCCGCCAGATGCGTGGCACGCCGTTCCACGTCCGCACGGTGCACCTGTGCGAGGGCCGCGTGCGCCGCGCGCCGCTCGTTGGGGGTCGCCAGCTGGACGACGGTCGAACGCACCAAGGGGTGCCGGAAGACGAAGTCGCCGCTGAGCGGATCGATGTCCAGCAGGCCGCCCGCCGCGGCCTCGTCCGCGTTCAGCATGCGGTAGCGCGTGCGACGCGGGTGCCGGGCCGCCGTGCCCGCTCCGACGCCGTCCAGGGCGCCGCGCAGCAGTTCCGTGCGCACGGCGTCGCCCAGAGCCCTGATGCGGTCGCCGTACACCTGCTGGAGGCGCTGCGGCAGGGGGACGCCCAGGTAGCCGGACAGGACCTGCCGGTTGTCCGCCGGGCGGCCGTTGCGCAGCACATGGGGCGGCAGTTCCAGCAGAGCCAGGGCGTTGCCCTGGGCCTCGTCGAGCACCAGACGCCGGATCACCGGGTCCAGCCCCGGATGACGCAGGTCCAGGAGCTGCTCGGACGCCTCCTCCGACAAGGTCGTCACCGCGAGCTGGGGCAGTGCGGCCGTGTCGAAGCCGGAGGGCACGTCGGAGCGCAGCCCGACGACGAGCTTCACCGAGCTGCCGGTGAGCCGTCGCCCCACGAATCCGCACACCTCGATGCTGGAGGTGTCGAGCCACTGGCCGTCGTCGAGCACCAGCAGGAGGGGGTGCTGCGACGTGGCGAGCGACAGCAGGTCCAGGACGGCGATGCCGAGGGTCATGACCGAGGGAGGTGAGCCCTCGCTGCGGCCGAAGACGACGTCGAACACCTCCCGGTGGCTGTCGTCCAGCCGGTCGATGT
This sequence comes from Streptomyces tricolor, assembly GCF_002155905.1. GTDB lineage: Bacteria > Actinomycetota > Actinomycetes > Streptomycetales > Streptomycetaceae > Streptomyces > Streptomyces tricolor. Next base: position 1,291 of record NZ_MUMF01000836.1, read on the forward strand.
GCGGGAGCAGCGGGTGGAGGAACTGGTGCAGGCCGGCGAACGGCAGCTCCGACTCGGCCTCCACACCGGCCGCCCGGATGACTCGGTGCCGCTCGCCCGCGGCGAGGGCGGAGACGTGTTCCAGCAGGGCGCTCTTGCCCACGCCCGTGTCGCCGCGCAGGACCAGGGCTCGGCCCTCGGCGGCCGTCACGAACTCGGACAGCACCTCCTGCTCGCGCTCACGACCGACCATCGCCCCGGCGATCGACTCCATCGTTCCCCCACTTCCTCTTGCGCTGGACGAGACCGGCTCACACGCTGTGGCGGTCGCTCACACGCGGCGCGCCCGGGCACAGCCGCCGGAGTACGTCGTCGTTCCCCCTCGCCCTGGCGGCGACCGCCCCCCACAGCCGCCATGTGCCGACCTGGCGGAAAAGACTAGATGCCCCGGGGAGATTGCGATACTGGGTGTTTCCTGGTCCATGTGGTGCGGACACGGGCGGACCGGGCCTTCGCCGAAGGCGCCGCCCAGGCCGAGGCGGTGTGTGTCACCTGACCGGTCCGGCTCGGCTGCCTGGCCCACGTGCCCAGCAGCCTGACCGCCCCACCGTACGCCTCGACCGGCCCACGCCCCACAGGGTTTCGGTCGACGACATGCCCGGACACCACCTGCGTCCCCGTCGCCTCCCGACACCCACGGGTCCCCGCGACATCCATGCTTCCGACACCCATGCGTACGCGCCGTCCCCGCCCATGTCGCTACCCGCCGACCCCGTCCGGCGCGCTCTCGGAGAGCCGTTTGAGCTGTGCCATCCAGAGGGTGTTCAGACGCTGCGCCCACACGGGCGACTTCGCGGCGAGGGACTGTGCCGCAGGACCGCGGACCACGTTCGCGATCACCGCGTGGGTGCCACCCGCGACAGCGGTGAGCAGCCAGGCCTGGTACACCTGCACCCCCGCCCCCACCCCCGACCACCCGAGCCGACGGGGCGCCACCCGCTCCCCCATGAAGACCTCGAACCGCTGCCCGTGGAACAGCACCTCGTACGTCCGGGCGAGCGGACCGGCCCGCGTCTCGGTGATGCCCGGAACCCACTGCGGCCACCTCGGCACATCGGCCAGCAGCGCGAAGGCCGTGGCGGGCGGCGCGTGCACCACGGCCTGCGCCTGGCAGAAACTGTGGGCCTGCTCGGGCGAGAAACCCGATGGCCAGTGGATGTCCGGATGGCTGTCCGAGGTGTCGGGCATCCGGTCTTCCTTTCGTGTCGCCGTCGGCGGCTCCAGGGGCGGCCACCGCGGGAGAAGGCGCCAGGGCCCGCTCCAGCGTCCACTGTGCGCGGGGCCGACGGACCCGGCATACGTCAAATGACTGAGCGAACGCCGGAGTCGTCAGCGCCTCCCACCCCTCGTCACTCCTCCCGGTCGAGGCCGAGGTCGGAGAGTGCGTCCCGCAGCGCGGCACGGGAACTGATGCCGAGTTTGGGATAGATCTGGTAGAGGTGCGTGCCGATGGTCCGATGGGACAGGTACAGCCGCTCCGCGATCTGCTTGTTGGTCAGCCCCGTCGCCGCGAGCGTGGCGATCTGAAGTTCCTGGGCGGTCAGGGCCACGGGTCCCGGCCGCACGGAGGCCGGTGCGGACCGGCCGCTCGCCCGCAGTTCGGCCGCCGCACGCGTCACCCAGGGCTTGGCGCCCAGCCGCTGGAAGGCGTCCATGGCCTGGGTCAGCTGCTCCCTGGCCTCCGTGGTGGCTCGCAGCCGCCGCAGCCGTTCGCCGTGGAAGAGACGGATGCGGGCGGCGTCGAACGGCCAGCGTTCCGGCCCCGGCAGGGCCAGTGCCCGCTCGAACAGGGCGACGGACTCCTCGCCGGGAGTCGTCAGCGCCTCGCAGGCCGTGACCAGCAGTTCGAGGCGGGGCGACAGCTCGGCCATCGCGGACGCGCGCATCGCCGCCGCGTGGGCGGCCGCCTCCTGCTCCCGTCCGGTCCGCAGAGCCGCCTCGACCAGGTCCATCGTGCCCCACATGGCGATCGGCACGTAGGGGGCCACGGTCCCGGGTCGACTGAGCGCGCGGGCGTGCCGGTAGGCGGTCTCGAAGTCACCGTTGCCGAGGGCGGCCAGTGCCCTGGCGTGGCTGGCGAAGAACCGTGCGCCGAGGGCCCCGCGGGGTGTGGCCCACCGGACGATCTCCTCGGTCAGCGCGGCGGCGGTCTCCGCGTCGCCCTGCGCCGCGGCCACGGCCGCCCGCACGTACTGGAAGTACCATGCGAAGAATCGGTAGTCGTGGTCCGCGCACAGGGCGAGTCCCTCGGCGGCCAGCTCCGCGGCGTCGTCCCAGCGCCCCAGGTGGAAGTAGTCCAGGCCCAGGTGCATCAGCGCGCCCAGATGCCGGCGCACCGGCGCCGTGCCGGCGCGGCCCTGCTCCACCAGCCGGCGGGTGGCGAACCGGAAGTTCCCGAGCCGGTCGGCGAAGACCGAGGCGGTGCCGACGCGGATCACCCGCGTGGGATCGTCCCCGACGGTGGCGATCAGCTCCTTCAGCCGGGGCAGCGCGGAGGGACCTGTGCGCGCCGGGTCGGCGAAGGTGCGCACGATGACCCACAGCAGCGCCGGCGGTTCGGGGGTGAGGCGGTCCATGAACGTCAGCAGCGGCTGCCACAGCGCGGGTTCACCGCCGTACCAGCACAGCAGCACCAGCAAGTGCAGGGCCTCGACGAGGGCCTCGTCGGAGGCGTCGTAGCCGTGATCACCGGACTCGATCGCCCCGACCAGCAGCCGGTAGGCGGTGTCGATGTCGCCGTCCCGGTTGATCAGCAGGAACGCGGACGCGGCCGCCGCGTGCAGCGACTGCCGCCCGGTACCGGGATGGACCAGCTGGGCCCCCGCCAGCAGACGCGAGGCGTCCTCCAGTTCACCGCTGGAGTCCACGCCCACGTACGCCGCCTCGGCCAGCCGGCGGCTCTCGTCCGCCGCGGTGGGGCTGAGCCCGGCGGCCCGGGTCAGCGCCGTCACCGCGCCGAGCGCGTCCCCGCGGCGAAGCCGGCGCCGCGCCGCCTCCTCCAGCAGGGCCGCGACTGTCGCGTCCGGACCACTGGCCGCCTCTCCCAGATGCCAGGCGCGCCGCTCCAGCTGGTCGCCGAGCACATCGGCGAGCGCCTGGTGAGTCCTTCTGCGTTCGGACGCGGTGGCCAGCTCGACCACCGCCGAGCCGATGAGCGGGTGCCGGAAGGACAGCCGCCGGTTGTCCGCCGAGACCGTCACCAGCCGACTGCGTTCGGCGGGGGCCAGATCGTCGATGGCGGCCCGGCCGGCCGCGGCCGCCTCGATCGTTGCCAGGTCACCGGTGCCGTCGAGGGCGGCGATCAGCAGCAGCTCCCGGCTGCGCTCGGGCAGCCCGGCCACGCGCGAGGCGAACATGGCCTGCAGGCGCTCGGTCAGGGGCAGCACGGCGGGCACCGCCGCCAGGGTCGCGCGCTGCTCGGCGGAGAGCGCCACCGGCAGCTCCACCAGCGCCAGCGGGTTGCCGCGTGCCTCGGCGGCGATACGTCGCCTGACCGCGGGGGAGACATCGGGGTGGGCCAGCGCGAGCAGCTCGGCCGACGCCGCGTCGTCGAGCGGTGCCAGCCGGTGCTCGGTCAGGCCGCTGGACTCGAAGAAGCTGTCGGAGCCCGTACGGGAGGCCGCGAGGAAGCCGATACGGCTTCCGACGAGCCGCCGCGCCACGAAACCGAGCACGGCGTTGGTCGCCCGGTCCAGCCACGGCAGGTCGTCCACGACGAGCAGCAGCGGCGTGTCGGCGGCTGTCAGCCGCAGCAGCAGCAGGACCGCGGTGGAGGTCAGCAGGCGGTCGGGAGCCGGCCCGCCGCCGATGCCGACGGCGACCCGCAGGGCGTCGCGGTGCGGGTTGTCCAGGACGTCGAGTTCGTCGAAGAGCGGCACGAGGAGCTGGTTGAGGCCCGCGTAGCTGATGTCCGCCTCGAACTGCACACCGGCCGCGCGCAGTACCCGGACGCCGTTGTGCCCGGCGCTTGTCGCCACCGCGTCGAGCACCGCGCTCTTGCCCACCCCGGCCTCGCCCGACAGCAGCAGGGCGGCACCGTGAACCTCGGCGTTGCCGAAAAAGGATCGGATGAACGACAGGTCCGCGTCGCGTCCGACCAGCCGAGGCGAGGCCGGGCAGACGGTCGAGTCCGGATCAGTCATCGGGCTGCCTCCAACGGCCGGCGTACGGAGGCCCGGTGCCTTGCGCCGGCCTGGCTGTGCCTGCACCAGATCCGTGCACCCCCATGCGATCACCGCAGTCTAGAGGACGCCGGGTGCACCACCCCCGGCCCTTCGCCGACCCGGTCCCGTACGCAGGCGAGGGCAGCCCGCCCGCGCCGCGGCGGCACTGCGGCGACGCGCCACTAGCCCGCGTGGACGGTCGTGGACGCCGGCATCAGGCCGTGTACGTGGCTGCATGGCTGACCGGAGATGTGCCACCGGGTGGCGGCACTGCGATGCACCGTCGTCGGACCGGTTCCGGAGCCCGGGGCGAAGGAGTACGCGCAGGAGTGCGCCACGTTCGACCTGATATGCGAGCTGCACGCGGCGGTGGCGGTCGGGGCGCCTGGCGAGCAGGACGTCCGCACGGCGATCCGGTTCGCCGCCCTTGTCCGGCTGCCGGTCGCTGCGAAGACCTTCGCCCACCCGGGCAGGTGCCATGACCGCGGGGAGGTCGTCGAGGACCTCGACGTGCGGCGCGAACGCGATCTGCTGTGCGGTGCCGGGGCCCGTCACCGCATCCCTGGCCGCCGGCAGCCGCGCGCTCCGGGGTGTCGAGCGCCCGACAGCCCTCGGAGAAGCACAGCGAGGTCGGCGGCGTGCCCAGCTTCTCGTCGTCGGCGGGCGTGCAGCGACACCCGGGACTCCAGCAGGATCCCCAACGAGGAGTGCGGCCGGGCGAAGCCGGCGAGGGTGAGCAGCCGGCGCACGTGGTCGCGGCGGCGGACGGCCGTGAAGGAGGACCAGGCATGGTCCACCGCCCCGGGACGACGTACGCGAGCACGTCTCACCCCTCCTCGCACTTCCGCCACCGCCCGAGCAAGGACGGCGCCAGGGTTCACCGCCGGGGGTGACACCCGGGCCGCTACGCAGTCCTGCGCTTCGCCGTGTTCCGGGCGGGCTGCTGCGCGGTCCAGGAGGTGAGGATGCGCAGGGCGTCGTGGGAAGCGCTGCCCGGCTCGGCGGTCAGGACCATCAGACGCTGCCCCGAGCCGTCGGGGCTGGCCCAGGTGTCGCAGTCGAGAGTCAGGTCGCCGACGAGGGGGTGGCGGTACTGCTTGGTGCCGTAGGCGGCCGTGACGACGCGGTGTTCCGCCCACCACGTGCCGAAGTCGGGAGCCTGGACGATCAGTTCGCCGACGAGGCGGGCCAGGTGGGGATCGTCCGGGTCGGCCGCGGCTTCCATGCGCAGGGCGGCGAGGGCGTCGCGGGCGTCGTGTTCCCAGTTCCGGTGCATGCCGCGGACGGCCGGGTCGGAGAACAGCAGATACACGTAGTTGCGGCGGTCGGGCGGGACGGCCGAGAAGTCCGTGTAGAGGGCGACCGCGGCCTGGTTCCAGGCCAGGATGTCCAGGCGCTCGCCGAGCACCAGGGCAGGGGTATGGGTGAGCTGGTCGAGCAGACGGCGCATGGCGGGGCGCAGACGTTGGGCGGGCCGCCGGCGGCGTGGGCGGTCGTCGCTCCGGCCGGCGAGCTCGTACAGGTAACTCTGCTGGTCCTCGTCGAGACGGAGGGCGCGGGTCAGGGTGGCCAGGACAGGGGCGGACGCGCGGACGCGGCCCTGTTCGAGGCGGGTGTAGTAGTCCACGCTGATCGCGGCGAGCCGGGCGACCTCCTCACGGCGCAGCCCGGCCACCCTACGGCCGGAGCCCGCGTCGGGCAGTCCGCACTCCTGCGGCGTCAACTGCGCCCGGCGCGCTTTGAGGAAGGCGCCGAGGCGAGCAGGGGAGTTCATGTTGTTCACCGTCAATCTCGGTCGAACACGACGACGCCGGGAACGGGTGCCGCCGCCGGCCGTCTCTGGGTTTCCGCGCCGCGCGGACCGTGCCCCAGTAGCGCGCTCGGTGGCGGCACTGGACTGCGGGAACCTGCTCGGGCCCGGTCCGGCGGAGCCGGGGAGGGTCAGCGCACGGTGGCGCGGGCGGCTCGCTCGATGACGTCCGCGACGAGGTGGGGGTGGGAGACGGCGACGGAGTGCGAGGCGGCCACCTCGGTGACGTGGGCGTGAGCGCGCTTGGCCATGAAGCGCTGGACGGCGGCCGGGATATTGAGGTCCTCGGTGGTGACGATGTCCCAGCTGGGCTTGGTCTTCCAGGCGGCGACGGTGGCCTTCTCCTCCAGAGCGGCCTGGGCGATGGGACGCTGCTCGACGGCCATGAGGGCCGCCTGCCCCTTGGGCACGTCGGCGGCGAACTGGTGGCGGAACTTGTCCTGCTGGATGTACAGGTCGGTGGCGGTGGTGCCGTCGGCCTGCCGATAGGTGACCGGGTCCAGGGCATCGGGGAGCGTGGAGCCCGGAAACTTGTCGGTGAGCTGCAGCGCGGTCTCCCCGGGAGCCGGGAGGAAGGCGGCGACGTAGACCAGCGCCTTGACGTCGGGGTCGCCGACGGCGGCCTCGCTGATGACGTTGCCGCCGTAGGAGTGGCCGACGAGGATCTTCGGGCCCTTGATGTGGTCGAGGACCGTACGCAGGGCGGCGGCGTCGTTGGCCGGGCCGCGCAGCGGGTTGGCGGCGGCGACGACGGGGTAGCCGTCGGCGCGCAGATCGGCGATGACACCGTTCCAGCTGGAGCCGTCGGCGAAGGCGCCGTGTTCCAGGACGACGGTCGGCTTGACCCGCGGTCCGCCGGCAGCGGCCTCGGTGCCGGTCGCCCCGTCCGCGGTGCCGCTCAGGGCGAACGCGCCGAGAGCGAGTCCCGCAGTGAGCGTCGAGACCGCACCTGTCACCGCTCGCCTGTGCCCACCCTTGATGCTCACCACGACAGACTCCTTCAGCACTTTGCGGAAATGGGCGAACCGGCCTCGCCGGATTCATCACCGCCCTGACAGGTGACGAATCTGCCAGAAGGTTCGTCACTCGTCAAGGCGGTGATGCCTAGGGGTGGGTTCCCTGCTTACGGCCGCTGGCGCACTTCGGTGAGGCGGTGCCGTGGGTCGTGTCGATGAGCTGCGGGAGCGGTCGAGCCGCTGTTGCCGAGGGGGACGCAGGTTCCGGTGTCCGGCAGCGGCGGCACGAGGTCCTGCTGGCCGGGCTGAACGCGGAACGGAATCCGGACCGTCCGGCTGCGTGGTCGATTCCTCGTACGGCAGGGCACCGGAAGGGGGGCCCCACGGGCCCGTCGCCGGCCGACCGGGGCCGGGCCGGCTCCAGACACCGCCTGGTCACCGACAGACACGGCACCCCGTTCGCCGTCCTCCTGGCCGGCGGCAGCCGCAACGACGTCATCCGGTTCCTGCCGCTGCCGGATGCCGCTGCCAGATTCCGCGCCGCCCATTCGTGGCGGTGTCGGCGGACCCGTCGTAGCCGCGTGGCGCTCTACGCGGACCGCGACTACGGCCGCGACTGCCGCCGCAGGGTCCTCCGAGCCCGCGGCATCATGTCCGCCATCGCATGGCGAGGCGCCGGTCACGGCACCGGCGTCCACCGGTGGGTGGTTGAGCGGACCCTTGCCCGGACCCACGGTTTCCGTGGGTCGGCTGCCCCGGTCGGCAGCGTCACCGCCGCGTCCCGGGCCGGGAGTGCCCGCGGCACCGGGGACTCCGCCTTGAAGGGACCGACAGGGGACGCGGGCCACCGTGCGAGTGCGGGAACGGTGGCTCGGAGATAGCCGGCGGCCCGGAGGTCCACGGTGTGGCTCGGAGGGGGGCGCCTCAGAGGTGGTCGGCGTCCACGACCGCCTGGGCGAAGACGGTGGGCGCTTCCTGCGGCAGGTTGTGGCCGATGTCCGCGACGGTGCGGTGCTGGTAGGGGCCGGTGAAGTGGCTGCGGTAGGCGGAGCCGTCCCCGGGCGGGGTGAAGGGGTCCAGGGCCGGATCCAGGGTGATGGTGGGGACGCCGATGGAGGGCTGGGCGGCGAGATGCTGCTCGTAACGGTCGTAGCGGGGCTCGCCGTCGATGAGGCCGATCCGCCAGCAGTAGTTGAAGAGGACGATGGCGGCGTAGTCCGGGTTGAGGAAGGCCTGGGCGGTGCGCTGGTACGTGGCGTCGTCGAAGTCCCAGTTGGGGGAGACGAGGGTCCACACATAGCGGCACAGGGCGAGACGCTCGTCGGGGTCCTCCATCGCCTTCTTGCCGCGCTCGGTGGCGAAGTACCACTGGTACCACCAGTTGTGCTCGACGGCGGGTGCGGCGGGCTCCAGCTGTGCCCTGCGATCGGTGATGAGGTAACCGCTGGTGGAGACCAGCGCCTTGACGCGGTCGGGCCACAGGGCGGCGATGATGTCGCCGGTGCGCGAGCCCCAGTCGAAGCCGGCCAGAACCGCTTTGTGGATCTTGAGCGCGTCCATCAGGGCGATGATGTCGAGAGCGATCGCGGACTGCTCGGCGGTGCGGGGCGTGCGGCTGGACAGGAAGCGCGTGGTGCCGTGGCCGCGCAGGTAGGGCACGATGACGCGGTAGCCCAGGTCGGCGAGGAGCGGGGCGACGTCGACGTAGCTGTGGATGTCGTAGGGCCAGCCGTGCAGGCAGATGACGACCGGGCCGTGACGGGGTCCGAGCTCGGCGTAACCGACGTCGAGGACGCCCGCCTTGACGTGCTTCAGCGCCGGGAAGGCGGTGTGGGTGCCGGGGGCGATGGTGGGCACGGTGGGTGCCGTCCCGCCTCGCGGCTGTCGCGCGGCAGTCGTGGCGGACGCCTGGCTCTGCAGACCGGTCAGTGCCACGGCGGCCGCGCCGGTGCCCAGGCTGACGGCCTTGCTGAAAGTACGCCTGTTGATCATCTCAATCCTCCGTCGTGCGTGTCCCGTGACCCCTCCGTGCCGGGAGACTCCGTCGCACACCTCTGCGGCACAGGATCACCGCGGCTTGCGGCGCGATGACTCTCGCACGCGGCTAGTCACCAGTCAAATAGGTGACGCTCCCTCGTTCCGTGGTGGAGCTGGAGGACCCGCGTACGACCTGGATGCGCACAAGCCTCCGTCCTGCGGCCCGGACCGGTCGCTCACACTCTCGCCCGAAGGCGGATCCGGACACATCAGTCACATGACGGTACGATCCTTCGACGGGGCTGGACAGGTGACGTGCCGCAGGTGACGCGCCACAGTGGCGCCTGGTGCCCAGGTGCAACTCCGCAAGTGACGTGACTGGGCGACACGTGTGGCTTCACGGCGGCCACGCCGTGCCTTGCGCCCGGCCGGCCGAAGGGCTCGGTCATTCGACTGAAGCGATGCGTCGCGCAATGTGGAGGGAGGTGATGCCCGGCTCGGAGAACATTCGCCTGGAGCGGGCCGAGCTTGACGCCGATGCGCCGCTGGGCGTCGGTCCCGGACGGCCCAGTGCGGCGGCTGCGGATCGGACGACCCGGCGGGCGACCTCGGTGGCGAGCACCGGGTCACCGGGTCACCGGGGAACATCTTCCGTTGTCCGACTGGGGTTTACGCTCATCCCGACCGCGGCAGGGCCCTGGGCGCATGTCATCGGAGGGAAGAACGCCCGGGTCGGCAAGGGTACGGAAGCGTCTCCAGCCGGGTCGCGCGTCCCGGACGCGCGCCGGTGACCTGGCTGCCGGAACCCGGTCGAGCGCGCCCCCTCGACCGGACCCCGGCGCGGCCAGGCCCGACGCTCCGGCGTGGTTACGCCGGTACCACCCGGTAGCTGAGCGCCGCCCACGGCAGGTTGGACTGCGCCAGCGAGCCGCTGGCCCACGAGGCACCAGCGCAGCCGGCCCCGGAGTAGACCACCACGGAGCGGGAGCCGGAGACGATCTGGATCGACAGGGACGCCTTCGACGGGGTGTGACACGTGCCGAGGTCGTCGAGGTCTACCGCCGTCACCGTGCCGGTCCCGTTGCTGCCCGCATACAGGTAACCGCCCTCCTGAAGGGGAGGCCAGTCGGCGGCCCCGGCCGTCCCGGCGCCAAGGCCGATCAGGGTCGCGGCCGTGGCGGCGGCAGCGGCTGCGCTACGGATCGTCGTCCTGGGGATGAACATGTGATCCACTCTTTCGGATGCGTGCCGCCGCGGCTGCGTGTCGGCACGATGGGTTCGACATATGACCGTGGACGATCATCCCACGTTCGCACACGTATGAGCAGGGTCAATCCGGCCAGGCCGGCGGGTGTCGCGCCCTGGTGCGCGCACTTCTCTTGGCTGTCGAGAAGGTTGGCGTCCGGTGTGTCACCGGCGGTCGTGTCGGTCCGTCTGGTCCTTGACAGGGATACCCGACGCGTGGATGCTCGCAACCTGTCAAGGCGGTGACGCACTCCGAGTGTGTGTCGCACGCCCCCGGGCCGGACGCGAGGAAGCGGCATGATCAGCAGGCGGAGACTGACCCAGGCCATGACGGTGACAGGGGTGGCGGGGGCCGACGGCCTCGCCGGGACCCGTCAGGCGTCGGTGCTCCCGGCTCAGGCTGCGGGAGGGGTGCCGGTCGGCCCGGTGATGCAGGGGCTCGGACCGGTGCTCCGGGCCCGCACCGACGTCCTGGACATCGCCTACCACGCCGTCGGCCCGGCCGGCGGCAAGCCGGTGATCCTCCTGCACGGCTGGCCCTTCAGCCCGGTCGGATCCTATGCCGAGGTGGCACCCGCGCTGGCCCGGCGCGGATACCGGTGCTACATCCCGTATCTACGGGGCCATGGGGAGACCCGGTTCCTCAGCCAGGACATCTTCCGGTCCGGCCAGCAGGCGGCGCTCGGCGCGGATCTGGTCGCCTTCCTGGACGCCCTGTCCGTGCCTCGGGCCCTGTTCGCCGGGTACGACTGGGGCGGGCGGGCCGCGGACGTCGCCGCGGCGCTGTGGCCGCAGCGCTGCACCGCCCTGGTCTCCGTGAACGGCTACCTCATCCAGAACCTCGCCGTGGCCCAGGAGCCGCTGGCCCCCTCGATCGAGTCGGGCTACTGGTACTTCTTCTACTTCCTCACCGAGCGCGGGCGGAAGGGACTCCAGCGCAACCGGGAGGACCTGGCCCGGGTGGTCTGGCATCGCAATTCGCCCGCATGGCAGTTCACCGAGGCCGAGTTCGCCCAGGCGGCCGAGCTGTGGACCAACCCCGACTACGTCGACGTGGTGATCCACAGCTACCGGCACCGTCTGGCCGCCGCTCACGGCGACCCCCGGTACGCCGGACTGGAGCGCAGGCTGTTGGACCAGCCGAGGATCAGCGTGCCCGCGGTCACCCTGGACGGGCAGGCCGACGGCGTCGTCCAGGCGACCGACGGCAGCGGGTACGCCGCTCACTTCGCCGGCCCCTGGGTGCATCACGTCGTCCCCGGCGCCGGGCACAACCTCGCTCAGGAACGGCCCGACGCCTTCACCGCGGCGGTCCTCGAAGCAGACGCCCTGAGGTGAGCGGCGACATGCTCGTCACCAGCTTGACAGGTGACGCGGGGCGGCGCAGGCTGGAGTCGTCCTCGGTGGCAGGGGACGCCATCCACGAGAGAGGAAGTGGAGCATGGCCATGAACGAGGAACTCACCGGCGACACAGCCGCCGCGGCGGCTCGCTACGCCCGCTACGGCAGGCTGCCCGAGCGCATACGTTTCGAGGAGATGACCGAGGAGGCGGAGTCCGGGCCGAGCGGCGGGGTGCGTGCCTCCTACAGTTCGGACGGCGCCTGGAAGTACTACTCGTGCCTGGCCCTCGACCTGGGCCTGTAGCCCGAGAACGGCACGCGCGCCGCCGCGCCCGACCCTGCGTCGCCGTCCAGGTCGCTGTGCGGACCTCGCGGTCCGTGGGCGACCTGGACGGCGACAGCGCACATGTCGCCCACCATCCGACCCGCCCCGGTGACACACACCTCGGGATTCCCACCTCGTGGTCCGTCGCGAGCCTGGATCATGAGATGCCGGTGCCGGAGGAGAGGATCGTGACGGAGGCCGCGGCGATATTCTCGGCGACCGGCACGCCAAGCCCGTCCAGGGTGTCCCCAGCGGGTCCCGCCAGCGGGGGAGTCCTGAGCAGTCAGCTCGCCTCGCCGCGTCGGTCTCACCGACTCGGGCATCGCTGAAGGACAGGGACGACCCAGCACTCCGGCCGGGAGCCAGAGTGATCAGGACCGGCGTGCCGGCGGTACGGGTCGGGTCTCAGCTCTTGCCGGTGCCCTCGGTGCATGCCGCTCCCGATAGCCGCCCAGCGCGCAGGTGTGAGCGGAGGTGCTGGTCAGCACCACGGAGAGGTGCGCCTGACCGGCCCGAGATCGGTCCGGCCGACCGAGGCACGGAGGTTGGGGGCGCGGAAGTCCGAGCACGGAGGTCCGGGGTGGGGGACCGACCGAGGTCTGAACGGCCGCTGCCGGCAGCCGCGGAGGTTGCGCGCGTGAGGCCATCGAGGTCGACACCGGCGTCGAACTGGCCTCCGAGCCAGGGCAGTCCGGCGCTGGCGGCCGGCCCTGTGCGACCCGCGCCCTGTGCTCCGGACCGCTGGGAGGGCACCGGCGATACGTCCTGACGGGTCCCGGGCCCATTCGCCCGCTCACGTGGCCCGGGCCACGCTGGGGCGTGAGCAGGGGGGCAGGTCGCCGTGCGCGCCCCTCGGACTCGGCGGTCTTGTCGTAGCGGGTGGCGATCCCTTGCCGCTGCTTCAAGCGGTTGAAGCGGCGTTCGACCGCGTTGCGCCGCTTGTAGAAGTGCTTGTCGAAGGCCGGCGGTCGTCCACCGCGGTGGCCGCGTCGGAGCCGGTTGCGGATCTGGTCGGACCGTTCCGGGATGGTATGGCCGACGCCCCGCCGCCCAAGCCGTTGTCCCACTCCGGTGTCCCACTCCGGGTCTGCCGGACACAGCAGGGCCCCGGTGGCGTTCAGGACGGGGACGGGGCCCTGGCCGCGTGCTTCACATGGTGTCAGGCGTCACTCGCGTGTCGCGCACGGAGTGCAGCAGGACGGGGCCGGTTCGACGCAGATGGTGACGGAGTCGGTGTTGTCGGAGGTGTCCGGCTCGGTCTCGTTGCCGGTCACCGTGGCGGAGTTGGTGAGCGGGCCCGCCTCCGTGGCCTTGGCGCGCAGGACGAGGGTCGCGGTGGCGCCGTCGGGTACGTCGCCGACCGCCCACTCGCCGGTCGCCGGGTCGTACGTGCCGGACGCGCTGTCGGCGGACAGGAAGGTGAGGCCGTAGGGGAGTTCATCGCTGACGACGACGCCGGTGGCCTGGTTCGGACCGGTGTTGCGGACGGTGATGCGGTACGTCACGGTCTGGCCGACGGCCACCGTGGTCGCGTCGGCCGACTTCGTCACGTTCAGGTCGGCCGCCGGAAGGACCTCGGTGACCTGCTCGTTGGACGTGGCGGTCAGCGGCTCCGGGGTGTCGCCGAGCCGGTTCTCGTAGGTGACGGTGGCGGCGTTGCTGATCTGCGAGCCGCCGGCGGACCGGTCGATGACCACCCGGTACTCCACCGTGGTGCCCGCCGGGACGGTCTCGGTATTGGGCAGACTGCCGCCCTGCCCGGCGCTCGCGCCGTTGCCCAGGTGGAAGACGACCCTGTTCGTCTCCTCGTCGAAGTACGCCTGGTCGTCGCCCTGTGCGTCGGTCTTCGGGCCCGTGTTCGGGCCGTCGACGATGCGCAGAGACCCGGGCACATACGTCGTGCCCTCCGGGATGTCGTCGCTCAGCACGAGGCTCTCCGCCGCGCCACCGCCCTCGTTCTTCGCGGTGATGCGGTAGGTGATGACGTCACCCACCTCCAACGGGCCGACGGGAGCGGCGGTCTTGGTCAGCACCAGGTGGGGAGCGGTGCCGAAGAAGATGCCGTCGAGGAAGTTGCCGATGCCGCGGTTGCCGCCGGCGGCGGAGACGGACCGGAAGGCGAAGCGGGTGGTGTGCTGCCCCTCGGGGACGGTGTAGGTGCCGGTGTAGTAGCCCCAGGCGGTGTTGCCGTCGGTGAAGCGCCGCTGCTCCACCGGGGAGCCGGGGGCACCGATGTCCAGGGCCATGGTGTCCTGCCCCAGCCGACCACGGTGGTAGAGCCGCCAGTACAGCGTGGACCCGGGCGTGGTCGGCAGGTCCTGGTAGAGCGTGGCGACCTCGTTGGCGTTCAGCTCGGCGAACTGCGCGCCCTCGGCCGCCGGCACGCCGTTGAACCCGGAGTGCCACAGTTCGATCATGTGGTCGGATGCGGTGGTGCGCCAGCCCGGGACGTACTTGGGCGCCTGTGTCTGCGAAGCGTCCGGCAGGATCTCGTAGTTGGTGACGGCGGGCTGCTCGAAGCTGCCATTGACCAGGGTAACCCGGAGCGGAGCGGTGGGAGGTGTGGTCATGGGTCTTCCCCTTGCGTCGGCGTTGCTGGAGTGCGTCCCAACCGGCCGCACACGCGGCGGAGGCGACGCCGGAACGCCAGCCAGAGCAGCGCATTCGCGTCACCTCGGGAAGAGACGGCCGATCGGCTCCGGCCAACCTCGTACGGCTGGTTTCAACGGCAGCCCGGGGACGCCTCTTTTTCCCGTCGGTATCCGTGGCCGCCAAGGACCTGTCACTCCGGTCACAAGCGCATCCCTGACACCAGACGCCAGCTCAGCCGTGGCCGAAAACGCCTGCACACCTCCGTGCCGCTCACCCTTTCCCAGGATGAATCGGGAAGCGTGAAGTTGACGCCCTCGGCGCACGGCACCGCTGCCGTGCGCCGAGGGCGCTGAGCCAATGCGCTACGCAGTGTCTTCAGATCTTGGGTGGTGGATCACGGGCGCCGTGATACGTCGCCATGAACTGTCAGATGCCGAGTGGGAGTTCGTTCGGCCGCTGCTGCCCGAATCGGTGCGGGGGAGGAAGCGCCTGGACGACCGCACGGTGCTCTACGGCATCGTGTGGAAGTTCCGTACGGGACCGCTTGGCGGAAGGTGCCCGAGCGATACGGCCCGTGGGCCACACTGCACACCTGGTTCCGCCGGTGGGCCCTGGACGGCACGTTCCCGCGGATGCTCCGGGCCGCCCAGGGGAGGGCGGACGCGGCCGGGGGAATCGACTGGCTCGTGTGGGTCGACTCCACCGTTGTCCGTGCGGCTGACGGGGAAACCGAGGTGACAGGCGCTACCGGCTGAGGCAGACTCGCGTCGTGCGCGATCGTGTAGATGCTTCTGCCGGCCTGGTGCTGCGGAGGTGGAAGGCCGAGGACGCCTGGGCGGTGATGACCGCCTTCGCGGATCCGCTCATGCGTGGCCAGTCCGTCGAGCCGGTTGATTCTGCCCAGGCTGCCGCGCGATGGATAACGGCTCGTGGTGAGCAGTGGGCTGCGGACTCGGCCTATTCCTTCGCCGTGGTCGATGACGGTGGCCTCGTTCTGGGACAGGTGTGTGTCGGCCCAGTGGACCGGCGTCATGCCACTGGATGGGTGTCCTACTGGACGACAGCCACCGCTCGTGGCCGGGGTGTGGCTTCCCGTGCCTGTCGTGCTGTGGCCCGCTGGGCTTTCGACGAGGCGGAACTCTTCCGGCTGGAGCTCGGACACCGGGTGAACAATCCCGCCTCATGCGCGGTGGCTCGCGCCGCTGGCTTCGCAGTGGAAGGGCAGCAACGGCAGAAGCTCGAATACGATGGCGTCCGCTTCGACGTAGAACTCCATGCCCGCCTGGCGATAGACACTGAGCCGTTTCCAACCTAGGCGATGGGCCGGCGACTTGCCGTGGGAACGGTGTCGGGGAAGAGATGAAGCTCCTGGTAGAGGGGTTGTTGTCGAATAAGGCCAACCTGTTTGCCCGGAGCTTCACGTGCTTGTCTATCCATCGGGAATCGATCTATCTGTCCAGCGCGACCCTGCGTTGCCTGACCGGCCTGTACGCCGCTGGGCGTTGCCACCGTCCATCGGTACGTCGCCGAGGCGGTCAAGCTCCTGGCCGCCCACGCGTCCGACCTCGCAACTGCCGTCCACTCCGCGACCCGCGAGGCGTTCGCGATCCTGGACGGCACCTTGCTGCCGATCGATCGGAACGCCGCCGACCGCCCCTACCCTGGCAAGCACAAGAAGCACGGTATGAATGGGCAGGTCATCGCCGATTCCTCGGTCGGCTGCTGTGGGTCTCGCCCGCGTTGCCCGGCGCAGTCCACGACGTCAAAGCCGCCCGCACGCGCGGCATCGTCGACGCCCTGACCGACGCCGGTGTGCGCTGCTGGGCCTACAAGGGCTACCAGGGAGCCGGCGGCGCCGTCTGCGTCCCCTACCACGGCCGCTGGGACAAGCTTTACGCAGGCCAGCGGGCCGTGAACGTCTCCCACGCCAAGGTCCGCGCCCTCGGCGAGCAGGCCATCGCAACCTTGAAGATCTGGCGGCTGCTGCGCGAGCTCCGCTGCGGCACCACGCGCATCACCGACCTGCCAAAGCCTTCCTCGCCCTCCATCGGGTGACCACGCTGAGTAGAAAAGTGACTCACGACGATCCAGGGCATCATCACCCGGCGCCCGCACGGCGACGCACCCTGGTGCCGGACCGGACAGCGGTCACAGGGCACGCCACGCACGTGCCCGGCGGTGACGATCACCATCGTTGCCGTTGGGCGTCAGCCACGATCTGAGTGGGTCCCGTTTCGTTGACCGGGGCCGCGAACACCGTTCCGGCCCGGCTCAGGGCGTCAGCACAACCCTGCCGAACACCTTCCCCGCGTCCATCTCACGGTGGGCCGGCACCGCCTGGTCGAGCGGCAACACTGCATGCACGACCGTGCGCAGGCCACCCTGCGCAGCATCGGCGAAG
>NZ_MUMF01000837.1:0-256 GCF_002155905.1 Streptomyces tricolor
CCGCGTCGACCTGGTCGACGGCGACGACGGCGAGCCCCGGCTGATGGAACTGGAGCTGGTGGAACCGAACCTGTTCCTGCGGCTGCACCCGGAATCGCTGCCGGGTGTGACGGAGGCCATCCTGGCGGCGGCCCGGGAGCCGGCCTGAGTCACTGGACGGGCGGCGGCGCGTCGACCAGGCTGGTGATCGTCAAGAAGCACGCGGGTAACGGGAGTTGACGTGGACAAGGTATGGCTGGTGACCGGGGCGAGCAGC
>NZ_MUMF01000837.1:284-604 GCF_002155905.1 Streptomyces tricolor
CTGCCGCACATGCGGGAGCGGCGCTCGGGCGCGATCGTGCAGATGAGCAGCATGGGCGGGCAGATGTCCGTCGCCGGCTTCGGCGCGTACAGCGGGACCAAGTTCGCGCTGGAGGGCGTCTCCGAGGCGCTCGCCGACGAGGTGGCGGAGTTCGGCATCAAGGTGCTGATCGTGGAGCCGGGCGCGTTCCGGACCTCCCTGTTCGGCACCGGCCGGGCCGGGGCCAGCACCGACAGCGGGGTGTACACCAAGGTGAGCGAGACCCGCTCCTTCGTCTCCGGCGGCGACGGCTCCCAGCCCGGCGACCCGGCCAAGGCGGC
>NZ_MUMF01000837.1:620-815 GCF_002155905.1 Streptomyces tricolor
GCCTTCGACGCCTGATGCCCTAGGGCAGGACCGCCGTCCGCTGGAGCAGGCCCCAGGTGAACTCGGCGACCACCTCGCGCCGTACGCCGTCCCGGTCGGGGGCGGTGAGGGCGAGGCCCCACCGGGTGGGGGCGGTGCCCTCCAGCGGACGGGCCGGGGCGAAGGCGCGGGCGGCCTCGTCCACCGTGCAGGACC
>NZ_MUMF01000838.1:0-121 GCF_002155905.1 Streptomyces tricolor
CAGGCGGCCGGCAAGAAGGTGCTGATCTCGATCGGCGGCCAGAACGGGCAGGTCCAGCTGACCACGACCGCGGCCCGCGACACCTTCGTCTCCTCCGTCTCGGACATCATCGACACCTACG
>NZ_MUMF01000838.1:167-384 GCF_002155905.1 Streptomyces tricolor
ACTACGGCACCGGCAAGTGGGGCGGACAGGACCCCCGCTGCGGCGCGTACCTGCCGGTCATCCACGCCCTGCGCGACGACCTCACACTCCTGCACGTCCAGGACTACAACTCGGGCCCGATCATGGGCCTGGACAACCAGTACCACTCCATGGGCGGCGCCGACTTCCACATCGCCATGACCGACATGCTGCTCACCGGCTTCCCGGTCGCCGGCGA
>NZ_MUMF01000838.1:397-628 GCF_002155905.1 Streptomyces tricolor
CCCTGGACTGCCTGACGAAGAAGACGAACTGCGGCTCGTACGCCACCCACGGCACCTGGCCCGCCCTGCGCGGCCTGATGACCTGGTCGGTGAACTGGGACCGCTACGCGAACTGGGAGTTCCAGAAGACCTTCGACGCGTACTTCGGCTGACCACGAGGGACAGGGCGGCCAGCAGGGTGGTGCTCAGGCACCAGCTGGCCACCACGTCCAGCGGCCAGTGCCAGCCGTG
>NZ_MUMF01000839.1 GCF_002155905.1 Streptomyces tricolor
CTTTTCGCGCCCTTCACCCCTCGCCGCCGCGCCCCGGTACCTCTCGTGCCCGCGTGCGGCGGCCAGGCCCCGGACCGGTCACCGGCCCGGGGCCTGCCGCCGTCGGCGCCGTGCCCGCCCGGGCCGGTTTCAGGACACCTGCCCGCGCCTGCCGCACACCCCCGGCACCCGGCGAACCGCCCACCGCCGCCGCAGCACCGCCGCCGCCGCACCACCAGGACCGCCGCGCCACCGCCGCGCCGCCACCACACCACCACTCGCAGCACCGCCGCGCCGCGCCGTCGCCGCGCCGCCACCGCCGCCGCGTCACCAGGACCGCCGTGCCACCACCGCGCCACCGCCGCGCCACCACCACACCACCACCACACCACCGCCGCGCCACCGCCGCGCCGCCACCGCAGCACCGCCGCCACCACCGTCACCGTCGCCGCCGCGCCACCGCAGCACCGCCGCGCCGTCACCGCGCCGCCACCGCCGTCACCGCCGCGCCACCATGACCGCCGCGCCACCACCGTCACCGTCGCCGCGCCGCGGCAGCACCGCCGCCGCGCCGCGCCACCAGGACCGCCGCGCCGCCGCCGCCGTCGGGCGGCGGCAGCATTGTGGCGCTGCCGCGCGTGGCGGGTCCCGGCAGCGGGCGCGGGCGCCCTGCGGTACCAGCCCGGAACCGGTCCGGCCGCCCCCGCCGAGGGTGCAGATCAGGTCATCTGATCATTTACCTCTTGACGTGTGGTTGACCATCTCTTTACGTTCGGTGCCGGTGGGTGACCGACGCAAACCCATCTGCACCTGACCAAATGCCAGATTGCGTCCACGCCTGGAGGTTTCACTATGGAGAAGCTCATCAAGCGCATGACCGAGGAGTCCGTGTGGCGCAAGTGGGTCGCCGTCAACTCGGCCCAGGGTGCGAAGGACGGCTGCATCAGCGCCGCGC
>NZ_MUMF01000840.1 GCF_002155905.1 Streptomyces tricolor
GCCGACGGCGGCCGGCTCGTGGACCTCACCCTGGAGTCGATGCGGGACTGGGGCAAGGACGCCTGGCTGCCCGGCCTCGCCGAGCCCGGCAAGGACGGCAACAAGCAGTACGGCATCCCCTGGTACGCCGCCAACCGCGTCGTCATCTACCGCAAGGACCTGTTCGAGCAGGCCGGCATCGCCCGCCCGCCGCGGACCCGGGACGACTGGCTCGCCGCCACCGAGAAGCTGAACTCCGGCGGCACCCAGGGCATCTACCTCGCCGGGCAGGACTGGTACACGCTCTCCGGGTTCATCTGGGACGAGGGCGGCGACCTCGCACAGGAGAAGGACCACACCTGGCAGGGCACCCTCGACACCCCGGCCGCGCTGCGCGGCATGGAGTTCTACCGCCGGCTCCAGGCGCTCGGCGCGGGACCCGCGGACGCCGACGAGGAACACCCGCCCCAGGCCGGGGTGTTCGCCGGCGGCAAGGTCGCGCAGATCATCGCCGTACCGGGGCTCGCCCAGGCGATCGTCCGGCAGAACCCGGACCTGAAGGGCAAAATCGGCTTCTTCCCCGTGCCCGGCAGGACCGCCGGGCGGCCGGGCGCCGTCTTCACCGGCGGCTCCGACCTGGTCGTCCCGCGCAACACCGACGACCAGTTCGCCGCGACCGCCGTCGTCGGGGCGCTCACCGGCGCCAAGTGGGACACCGAACTCGCCCGCACCATGAACTACGTGCCCAACAAGACCACGCTGGCCGACGCGGTCGCGGGCGAGGAGGGGGTCGCCGCCATGGCCGTGGGCGCGGCGCACGGCCGGGCGACCCCGCACACCCCTCAGTGGGCCGACGTGGAGGCCGACAACCCGATCAAGGACTACATGACCCGGGTGCTGAACGGCGCGGACCCGGCGGCCGAGGCCCGCCGCGCCTCACGGAAGATCACCGAGGCGCTCGCCCCGGACGTGGGCTGACCACGCGCACCCCGCTCACCGCGCCACGCTCAGCGACAGCGCGAAACGGCCCTGGGCGTCCGTCCACCAGTGCGTCAGCTCAAGCCCCGCGTCGGCGAGTTCCCCGGTCACACCCTCTTTGCGGAACTTGGCCGACACCTCGGTGCGCAGCTCCTCGCCGGCCGCGAAGTCCACGGCGAGGTCCAGCGCGGGCACCTTCACGGTCTGCGCGGTACGGGAGCGCAGCCGCATCTCGATCCACTCCCGCTCGGCGTCCCACAGGGCCACATGGTCGAACGCGTCCGGATCGAAGTCGGCGCCCAGTTCGCGGTCGACCACGGCCAGCACGTTCTTGTTGAACGCGGCCGTCACCCCGGCCGCGTCGTCGTACGCCCGGACCAGCACCTCTTCGTCCTTGACGAGGTCCGTGCCGAGCAGCAGCCCGTCGCCGGGGGCGAGCAGCGCGCGCACGGAGGCCAGGAACTCCGCGCGTTCGGCGGGCAGCAGGTTGCCGATCGTGCCGCCGAGGAACGCCAGCAGCCGGGGGCCCGGCGTGGCGGGCAGGGCCAGCGGCGCGGTGAAGTCGGCGATCAGCGCGTGGACCTCCAGCTGCGGGCGCTCCTCGATCAGGGCCCGCCCGGCCTGGGTGAGGGCACTCTCGCTGACGTCGACCGGGACGTAGGCGGCAAGCCGCGGGAGCGCCTCGATCAGATAGCGGGTCTTCTCCGAGGAGCCCGAGCCCAGTTCGACCAGGGTGCGGGCGCCGCTCGCGGCGGCGATCTCGGCGGACCGGGTGGCGAGGATCTCCCGTTCGGCACGGGTGGGGTAGTACTCGGGCAGTTCCGTGATCTGCTCGAACAGCTCACTGCCGCGGGCGTCGTAGAACCACTTCGGGGGCAGCCACTTGGGGGTGACGGTGAGGCCGTGCAGGACGTCGGCGCGCAGCGCGGCGTCCGTGGCGTCCTCGGGGAGGGTGCGGGTGACGTGCAGGGGGCTCAACGGCAGGGCTCCTTCGGTGATGCGGGCGCCGGTTCCTCCAGCGGGGCGAGCAGCACGCCGGCGCGGCTCGCGGTGAGCACGGTGCGGTCGGGGACCTCCCGCCACAGCGGATCGTCGTCGTACGGCTCGGAGGCGACGACCGTGCCGCGGCCGGGCTCCGTGCGGTACCACAGCGAGTCGCCCCAGGTGGTGGCGGTGATCGTGGCTCCGTCGGTCAGCAGCAGGTTCAGCCGGGAGGCGGGGGCGGCCTGTGCCAGCAGGCGGACCGCTCCGCCCAGGGCCTGCTCGGGGTCGTCCCCGGCGCGCAGCCGGTGCAGGACCAGCGCCCAGACGAACGCCGAGTCGGTGCGGGCCTGGAGCGAGAGCAGGTCGACCGGCGGCAGCGCGGACACCAGCGGTGCCGCCGCGTCCGGCCAGCCCGCGACCGCGCCGTTGTGGCTGAACAGCCACCGCCCGGCCGCGAACGGCGCCGCCGCGGCCTCGGCGTCCGCCCCGGCGAGCGTCGCGTCCCGGACGGCCGCGAGCACGGCACCCGAACGCACCACCCGGGCCAGGTCGGCGAAGGACAGGTCGGCCCAGATCGGCCCGGCCCGCCGGTAGCGCGCCGGGGCGGGATCCTCGGGGGCGTACCAGCCCACGCCGAAGCCATCGGCGTTGACCGTCCCGTACCGCTGCCGGCGCGGCGCCCACGACTGGCGGAACAGGCTGTGCGGGGGCTCCACGAGGACCCGGCCGAGCGGCTCCTCGGGGCCCAGATAGGCGAGGTGACGGCACATCAGACCACCTCCGAGCGGGCGGTGCGGAACCCGGAGAAGATCTGCCGGCGGATCGGGTAGTCCCAGTTGCGGAACGTGCCCCGGCAGGCCACCGGGTCCACGGCGAACGAGCCGCCGCGCAGCACCTTGTACTCGGACCCGAAGAACACCTCCGAGTACTCCTTGTACGGGAAGGCCCTGAAGCCCGGGTACGGCAGGAAATCGCTCGCCGTCCACTCCCACACGTCACCGACCAGCTGCCGTACGCCGAGCGGTGATTCCCCGTCGGGGTAGCTGCCGGCCGGGGCGGGCCTGAGGTGCCGCTGGCCCAGGTTGGCGTGTTCGGGCGCCGGATCGGCGTCGCCCCACGGGTAGCGCCGCGAGCGGCCGGTGGCCGGGTCGAAGCGGGCCGCCTTCTCCCACTCCGGCTCGGTGGGCAGCCGCCGCCCGGCCCAGCGGGCGTAGGCGTCCGCCTCGTACCAGCACACGTGCAGCACCGGCTCGTCCGGCGGGACGGGTTCCGTGATCCCGAACCGGCGCCGCAGCCACCGGTCGCCGTCCCGCCGCCAGAACAGCGGGGCGGTGATGCCGTGCTGCCTGATGTGCGCCCAGCCCCGCGGCGACCACCAGCGCTCGGTGTCGTAGCCGCCGTCCTCGATGAACGCCTGGTACGCCGCGTTCGTCACCGGGGTGGTGTCGATCCAGAACGGCGCCACCTCCCGCGGGTGCGCCGGGCGCTCGTTGTCCAGCGCCCACGGCTCACCGGAGGTGCCCATGGTGAACGGGCCGCCGGGCACGAGGACTTCGGCCGGGCCGGTGAACAGCGGGACCGGCTCCGGGTCCGGAGCGGTCAGCGCCTGCGGGCCCTTGCGGAGCTGATGCGTGATCAGCATCGTCTCGTCGTGCTGCTGTTCGTGCTGGGCGATCATGCCGAAGGCGAAGCCGGCCTCGGTCAGCCGGGAGCCGTGGAAGTCCGCCGCCTCCAGCAGGTCCAGCGCCCGTCCGCGTACCTCGGCCGCGTACCGGCGGGCCTCGGCGGGCGGCAGCAGCGGCAGCGAGGGCCGCTCCGCCCGCGGGTGCTCGAAGGCGTCGTAGAGGCTGTCGATCTCCGGCCGCATCGCCTCCCGGCCGCCGACCGCCCGCAGCAGCCACAGCTCCTCCTGGTTGCCGATGTGCGCCAGGTCCCACACCAGCGGGGACATCAGCGGGGAGTGCTGGGCGGTGAGGTCCGGCTCGTCGACGCAGCTGGTCAGCAGGGTGGTGCGGGCACGGGCGGTGGTCAGGGAGGCCAGCGCGCGCTCCCGCAGCGCCTCGGTGTCCGGCTCGGCGGTCTCGATGTCGGTCTCGGGGGCGGTCATGTACGGATGTCCTTCCTCCCGCGGGCGGTACGGGTGCCCCTGGCCGGCCCGGAACGGGGCGGGTCCGCGGCGGGCGGCCCGTCCAGCAGTTCGGGCAGCCGGTCCAGCAGGTCGTCGGCCGGACAGCGGCCCCGGGCGATGTAGCGGTCCCGGTACGCCGCGACGGTGTCGACGACCCGGGCGGTGGCGCCGAGCCGGGGCAGCGCCTCCAGGGCCGCCGCGAAACAGATGCCGGCGGCCTCGCGCAGCTCCGGGTCGGCGAGCCCGTCCCGGGCCGCGGCCATCCACAGCGGGTTGTGCGGGGCGGGCAGGTTCCCGGCCCGCTCGGCCAGCGGTTTCACGGCCCGGTAGGCGGTCTCGGCGGCCCCGGGGTCGTCGAACAGCGCCGCCGTCACCGCGAGCGGCACCAGCCAGCCGTCCTCGCCGGGCTGCGCGTCGATCATCCGCAGCTCCAGGTGGCCGCGCGGCCGGACCGGCGGGAACAGGGTGGTCAGGTGGTAGTCGAGGTCCGCCCGGGTGGGCGGCCGGGGCGCGCCGGAGCGGGTCCACTCCCGGAAGGTGAGCCCCTCGGGCACCTCCCACGGCCCGGTGTCCCGGCGCACGCACATCACCGGCGAGTCCAGTACGTGCCGGGCCCAGGCGGCCCGTGGCTCGCCGTCCAGCGAGGGGCCGCCGGCCCGGCCGGCCCCGATCTCCATCCACGTCAGCTGCCGGGTGGACCGCCAGCCCGTGGGCCGCCGGCCGAGCAGCGGCGAGTTGGCGAACGCGGCCACCAGGACCGCGCCCAGCTGGTGCGCCAGCCACCAGCGCCGGGCGTGCCCCAGCGGGCCGGGCTCCTCCTGGCCGGCGTCCACGCAGACCTGGACGGAGGCCGAGGCGCACATCATGTGGCGGCCGGCCGGGCCGGTGCGGTCCAGGCAGGTCTCCATGGCGTCGTAGCGGGGCTCGTGCAGGAATCTGCGGGGCGCGTGCCAGGGGTCGTGGCCGATGCCCGCGAGGCCGAGCCCGTCCTCGGCCAGGACGGCACGGACGGCGTCCAGATCGGCGGAGACGGTGTCGACGCACTCCATCAGGGAGGCGGCGGGCGGCGAACTCAGCTCCAGCTGGCCGCCGGGTTCGACGGTGAGCGCCGAACTCAGAGGGAGGGCCCGCACGGTGGCGTGGGCCGCTGCGAGTCGTTCGGGTGTGACCGGGAGCTGCGGCAGCTCCAGCGAGTGGACGAGCCACTCCAGCTCGACACCGAGGATGCGGGGCGGTCCGGTCTTGAAGCAGATGCCCCGGACCAGGGCCTCCACCTCGGCCTCGGTGACGGCGGTGCGGTGCTCCGTACAGTCGCCGCCGTCGCTCTGCGTATCGGACATGTCGGGATCCTCCTGAGGTTCCACCATGTCACCCGCCCGGTGTGGGCCCGGCGGGCACTCGTCCCACCCAAAACCCTTCCCTCGATTCGCACAAGGGTGCCCACCCGGACGTTCCGGATCCGTCACCTCCGTTCCTGTCTGCGTTTCCGGGCCGTTCCGGGGGCGGGAAACTCCGTTGCACCGCCATCCAGCATCACCCAGGATGCGTGCATGAGCACGACGGGGGAGACCGCGCGGGCCGCGGTCGTGGCGCCCACGGGGGTGGCGCCGTGAGCGCGCGCCTGCGTGGGATCGCCCACGAGACGGAACAGATCGTGGCCGCGGGCCGGTACCGGGCGCCGGACGGCCGGGAGGTGCCGATCGCGGACGCGGTCGAGGCCGCGCGG
>NZ_MUMF01000841.1 GCF_002155905.1 Streptomyces tricolor
ACGCCGCCGAACAATTTTTGGGAAAACCCCCGCATCGAAATGATGCGGGGGTTTTCTGCGTTTACGGTGGGCTCATGAGCCTTCCGAGCAGCAACGACCATGACTACCTTGTCCGCGCCATACGCCCCGACGACTGGGAGCGGGTGAAGCAGCTGCGGCTGGACGCGCTGCGGGATCCGGTCGCCCACCTCGCCTTCCTGGAGACGTACGAGAACGCCGCGGCCCAGCCGGACTCCTTCTGGCAGGACCGGGCCGTCCGGTCCGGCGAGGGATCCACCACGGGCCGGCAGTTCATCGCCGAGGCGCCCGACGGGACCTGGGCCGGCTCGGTGACCGTGCTCATGGAAGAGCCCGGGACCAAGGACTGGGCCGGAGCCCCGGTCGAGCGGCGGCAAGGCCACGCGGCCGGGGTGTTCGTCCGCCCCGAGCACCGGGGGAACGGGCTGATCGAGGCGCTCTTCGAGGCCGCTGTGGCCTGGGCGTGGGAGCAGAAGGCCGAGCGCGTACGGCTGTACGTCCATGAGAAGAACGCGCGGGCCCAGGCGGCGTACCGGAAGATCGGCTTCGTGCCGAGCGGGGACGTCGTGTCGTTCTCGAAGGACGAGGCGGAGACGGAGTGGGAGTTCGTCCTGGAGCGGTCGGCCTAGACCGGCAGTTCCTGGTGCGGCCAGCGGGAGCGGGCCTGCTCGCGGGAGCGGAGCAGAGCGAGCGTCGGCAGGCCCTGGTCGGCTCCCGTGGCGAGCAGGGCCGGCAGCTCGGGGAACGGGGCCACGGCCGCGATGTCGTCCAGGACCAAGGTGAGTGGTGGGTCGAGCCGACCGGAGGATGACCGTTCGGCCATGCGCCGGCCGCGCTCGACCACGCTGGAGACGAGGGCCGTCAGGAGCGGCATCGCGCCCGGCCTGCTCCTGGGGTCCTCGATGGATTCACCCACCACATACAGCGTGCCCCCTTCGTGCACGAAGGAATCCAGGGCCAGCGCATCAGTTCGGTTCGGGGTGCAGGCCTCGCGGACGTTGACCGTGGACAGGGCCGCGAGGGCCCTGCTGGTCAGCTCCTGGGCGATGTCCCGGCGTTCGGGGTGCGCGGTGAGTGCCGCCTCCAGTTCCCCCGCGGCACCAGGGGCGGCCTTGGCGTGGGTACGGAGGGTGCGGACGGCCTCGTGCACCTGGAGGCCCTGGGACCAGCGGTGGACGTGACGGACGGTCCGGTTCTCCAGGGCGGCGGCGTGCAGGTAGCTGCGGAGGAGGGTGATCGCCGTGTCGGCCACCGCCTGGTCGATCTTGGCGGCGGGCCGGACGGGGGCCAGCAGAGCCGTCGCCCGGTGCAGGGCCGTCTGCTTGTCCTCGCAGCCGCTGGTGGGGGGCCAGTGGAGGCGGGCCGGGGTGTCGCACAGGTGCGTGGGGTCGTACAGGAGGGTGGGGCCCAGTTTGGCGCGGGTGTCCTTCGTCTCCGCCCAGAGCACCGGGTCGGAGGTGACGAGGAGGAGGGGGCCCTCCGCGTCGTGTACGGCCCGGGCCGCGGTGGCGTGCCGGCTCTCCCGGGGCGCGATGAGGACGCGTTCCCACCCGCCCAGGCGCTCGCCGCCGGCCGGGAAGGCGCCCGACGCCTGCGGCACTGGTTCGCTGCGAGGTGCCGGAACCTCGTGCTGAGGTGGCGGGGGTGCCGGTGCGGGGGCCGTAGGCACAAGGCCTGTGACCGCAGGCGCCGTGATCGCAGGCCCCGCAGCCGCGGTCCCCGTGACCGGGGGCCCGGCGACCGCAGGCCCCGGGACCGCAGGTCCCATGACCGGCGGACCGGTGACCGCAGGCCCCGTGACCGCCGGACCGGTGTCCCTCAATTCGCCCCCCTTCGCCGCCGCCCGCCGGACCTTGCCCGCCC
>NZ_MUMF01000842.1 GCF_002155905.1 Streptomyces tricolor
GCCGCGATCGCAGCCGCGGCGCCCGGATGCGCATCGTTTCCGCAGGCGGTCAGCAGGGGTGCCGCGGCTGCGATCGCGGCGGTGAGGACGAGCGCGGTGCGACGGCGGCGGTGCAAGGAAACCTCCAGGGGGAGATTGCAATGACAGGTGCGGCGCGCCAGCGCCTCCGCCGGGGGTGGTGGTCGGGCGACGGGCGGGCGCACCAAGTCTTGCGGTGATCGATGGTAGGCAGTGGGCAGGCTGCGGCCAACCCATTCGACCAACGATTCGCGCGCGCTCGGGGCACCGCCGCGCGGCTTCGGACGGAGGCCGCCGGGTCACGCCCCCGGCAGGGTCCCCAGGGTCAGCCGCGCACCTGGCCCAGCCACTGGAGGGTCCGCCGGACCTCCACGGCCAGCGGATGGCCGGGGCCGTGCAGCCGTTCGACGTCCAGGACCAGCCGCGCCAGTGTGTCGTGGGCGGCCGACCGGTCGCCCAGGGCGAGCAGCAGATGGCCGATGCGGCGGCGCACCTCGTGGGCGAGCTGCGGGTCCCCGGCGACGTACTGGTTCTCGTAGTACGGCAGCAGCGCGCGGTACTCGGCGAGCGCCGCCGCCGGTTCGCCCAGCTGCTCCAGGCACTGCGCGGCCTCGTAGCGGTAGCGCAGCGACTGCGGGTCGGCCTGGCCGGCCTCGGCGGCGCGTTCGTCGGCGAGCCGGCGCAGTTCGGGCAGCGCGCGCCGGTACTGGCCGTCGTCCATGAGCGTGGCCGCGTACTGCTTGCGCAGGGTGCGCACCACCGGGGAGTGCTCGCCGTGCTGCTCGGCGGCGGCCGGCAGGATCGCGCCCAGGATGTCGACGGCCTGCGTGATCCGGCCCTCGCCCAGCAGGCGCTTGACCTCGTCCACGGCGGCGGCGACATCGGGCTTCTCGGCCACCGGCGGCGCCGGCGCGACCGGGGACGGCTGGGGCGCGGGGGTCCGCGCGCGGTCCGGCCAGGGGGCGTGCGGCCGCAGGAAGGGGCGCGTGGGATCCAGGGGCGCCCCGGTGGGCGTCCCGCGCGCGGGCAGAAGCAGCGCCAGGTCCTCGTACACCTCCTGCGCGGACGCCGGCCGGTGCTGCGGGTCCTTGGCGAGCAGCCGCAGCACCAGGGTCTCCAGCGCCTCGGGCACCTCGGGGCGGAGCCGGCGCACGGGCAGCGGGGGCTCGTACAGGTGCCGGTGCAGCACGCCGAGCGCGGTGGAGCCGGCGAACGGCACCTCGCCGCTGAGCAGTTCGTGCATCAGCACGCCGAGCGCGTACAGGTCGGTGTACGGGCCGACCGCGCCGCCCATCGCCTGTTCCGGCGCCATGTAGGCGGGCGAGCCGATCGGCGAGCCGGTGTGCGTGAGGCGGGTGGTGTCGGTGTCCATCACCGAGGCCACGCCCAGGTCGAGGACGGTGACCGTGCCGTCCTGCTTCACCATCACGTTGCGCGGCTTGAGGTCGCGGTGCACGATCGGCACGGCGTGCACGGCGCTCAGTACGGCGCACAGTTGCGCGGCCACCGCGACCGCCCACGGCCAGGGGTACGGGTCGTGCTCGGCGAGATGGTCGGAGAGGTCGGCGCCGTCGACGTACTGCATGACGAGGAACAGCTCCTCGCCCTCGCTGCCCGCGTCGTGCACCGTCACCAGACCCGGGTGGTCCACCTGCGCGGTCACCCGGCACTCGCGCACGAACCGGCGGCGCAGCTCGTCCGCCTCCTGGCCCGCCACCTTGTCGGGGCGCAGCAGCTTCACCGCCACGCGCCGGTCGAGCCTGCGGTCGTACGCCGTCCAGACCTGGCCCATGCCGCCCTGCCCGATGAGCGTGGACAGTTCGTAACGGTCGGCGACCATGCGCCCTGTCGTCACCGTCATCGCCCGCCCTCGCCGCGACTGTCGCGACTGTCGCGGCCGTCGTGGCCGTCGCGGCCGTCCTGCCGGCGCAGATAGTCGCTGAGTTCGTCGAGCTCGGCGCGCACCTGGTCGATGCGGGCGGGCGCGGGGCGCTGCTGCGGCGGTTCGGCCCGCGGCACGGGGGCCGGGGGCACCACCGGCACGCCGTGCGGCGGCTGGGGTATCGGCGTGTGGTGCGCGGGCGGCACGGGCGGCTGCGGGCCCGGTCCGAGCGTCGTCGCGTACGGCGACGGCGCCGCGTGCCCGAAGCCGTAGGGTCCGTGCACGGTGGGGGCCGGCGCAGGGGCGTACCCGGCGAACCGCTGCTGCTGGTGCACCCGGATGTCCACCACCAGGTAGTAGATCGCGGCCACCACGCCGAGCAGCAGGAGCAGTCCCAGCGCGAGGTCGCTGCGCCAGTCCTCCTCCGGCAGTTCGCCGACCACCGCAAGCCCGGTGATGGACAGCGGCAGGCTCAGCCAGGCGATCAGCCAGTCGTACCAGCGGCCCCGCACGAACGCGACCCGGAACAGCGGCAGGCACGACAGCAGTCCGCACGTGAGAGCCCCGGCCGCCGCGAACATCACGCGCAGGGAGATGACCTTTCCCGCGCTGCGGGGAGGCGGCACCGCGCCGTGGCCGTACATGACTGCTCCTGGACCGAGTGGGACCGATGGGGACGGACGCCGACGGGACGATGTCCCCGTCGGAGTCCGAGCGTATAGGCCGACAAGGACAACCGGTCTCGGGTTGTACCGAACCGTTGTCGCACTGATCACTTCTCGCGGTTCAGTCGGGGGCGACCGTGCCGTCCGTCAGTCCGTCGTACATGCCGCGTACGAGCTGTTCCCCGAGCCGGCTCGCGTGCCGGAGCGCCCGCTCGAACTCGTCCAGGGCGCGGAACCGGGCGCCGTAGCGCCGCTGTTCCTCCAGCGCGAGCCGGGGCAGTTGCAGTCGGCGCACGTCCAGGCGGGTCGCCGTGGAGGCGTAGCTGCTGGCCTGCCGGTTGTTGGCGGTCCCGCGCAGGAACCCGGCGAGGAACCACGGGTCAAGCGCCGTGCGGTCCGGGCGCAGCAGCACGAGGTTGCGCCCCAGGGCGGCGCCCCCCGTCGCCTCGTCGATCACCCGCGCCACCGATCCCCCGCCGAGCACCGGTACGACGACGTCGCCCGGCTCGGTCAGCACGGCCTCCTCCTCGCTCTCCGGAAGCGTGCCCGACGGTGCCGTTCCGGCGAGGACGTCGTGGTCGGTGAGGACCGGCACGCGCGCGTGGCCGCCGTTTCCGCCGGTCCGCATCACCAGCGCGCCCCCGCGCGCGAGTTCGCCGATCGTGGTCAGCGGCCAGCGCGGGGCCGCAGCGGGGCCGGCGGCGGGCGGGGTGAGGTCGGCGGTCAGGCGCAGGGTCGCGCCGAGGCGCTCGCGCACCTGCGCGAGCTGCTCCGCGCCGTCGGCGACCGCGGCCGGCGGCAGATGGCGGGCGGGGGCGAGGTCCACGTCGTCGTCGAGGAGGTCGATCACCGGCACCGAACGGGCGAGCCCCGGCCGTTCCGTCAGCCGCCCCGCGCGCGTGAAGGCCTGCCAGGCGTCCGTCACGGCCTCCCGCACCGCCTCCCAGTCCGGCCCGCCGCGCCCTTCCCCGGCGAACCGCCCGGTGTCCACGAGCAGCACCTCGGGCGTGGCCGGCGCCCGGTCGGGCCGGCGCAGCACCCACAGGTGCAGCGGGATGTTGTACGGCGGTGCCGCACCGACCGGCAGCGCGACGACGGCGCGCAGCGCGCCCCGGCGCAGCAGGTCGGCGCGGATCCGGCGCCCGGAGCGGCGGGAGGCGGCGGCCGGCGGCATGAGCAGCACGGCGGTGCCGCCGTCGGTCAGCCGGGCCAGCGCGTGCTGCACCCAGGCCAGCTCGGACTCGGTGCGCGCCGGGAAGCCGTACTCCCAGCGGGGGTCGTAGGCGAGTTCGTCGTGGCCCCAGTTGCGCTCGTTGAACGGCGGATGGCACAGGACGACGTCGGCGCGCAGGGCGGGGTGCGCGTCGGCGCGCAGGGTGTCGCCGGCTGCGGCGCGCACGGTGGCCCGGCTGTGCAGCGCGAGCCGCAGCGCGCTGAGCGCGGCGAGTTCGGGTGCGCTGTCCTGGGCGTACAGCTCCTGGTCGGGGCGGGCGTCGACGGC
>NZ_MUMF01000843.1 GCF_002155905.1 Streptomyces tricolor
GGGCCGCATGTCGCATACGGCCCCGCGCCCCTCGGGTCGGTTCACTCACGCCAGCAGAGAGGCGAGGGTGCGCCACTCCTTCCTCGGCAGGGTGTCGCCCGGGTTCGCCGTCACCACCTGGAGGGCCACGTGGTCCGCGCCCGCCTCGTGGAAGGCGGCTATCCGCTCCCGGATCCGGGTCTCGTCACCCCAGGCGAAGACCGCGTCGATGAGGTGGTCGCTGCCGCCGTCGGCGACGTCGGACTCCGTGAAGCCCAGCCGGAGGAAGTTGTCGGTGTAGTTGGGGAGGGCCAGGTACGGGGCCAGGTAGGCGCGGGCCGTCTCCCGGGCGCGGGCCGGGTCGGACTCCAGGACCACCTTGAACTCCGGGGCCAGCAGCGGCTCCTCGCCCAGCACCTCGCGGGCCTGGGCGGTGTGCTCGGGCGTGACCAGGTAGGGGATCGCGCCGGCCGCGCGGTCGCCGGACAGCTCCAGCATCTTGGGGCCCAGCGCGGCGAGCACCCGGCGGTCGGCCGGCACCCCCGCCCGGTCCAGCTCGTCGAGGTAGCCCACCATCGCCGTGTACGGGCGGCGGTAGCCCTGCACCAGCGGGCCGTGGCTCACGCCGAGGCCCAGCACGAAACGGCCGGGACGGGCCGCCTCCGCCGTCAGGTAGCCGGCCGCCGTGGTGGCGGCGTCCTGCTGCCAGACGCTCTGGATGCTGGTGCCGACGGCGATGCGCCGGGTCGCCTCGATGAGCGGGGTGGCGTGGTCCACGGTGGTGTTGCCGCCCAGCCACACCGCGCCGTACCCGAGTTCCTCCAGCTCGGCCGCGGCCTCGGCCAGTTCACCGCGGCGGGCCGGGTCCTCCGAGCGCAGTTCGAGGCTCCAGACGCCGTAGCGGCCGACGGTCTCCTTCAGCGAAGTGGTCATCGGGTGCGATCCTCCGGTGGTGGGGTGGTGCCGTGATCATCATCTGTCGCCACTGCCAACCGGAGGGCACCCCGGGTGATTCCCGCCGCGCGCTCAGCCGTCGGTACGGCCGAGGAACACCTCCAGCGCCTCCACCACGAACCGGTGGTCCTGGAGCTGGGGGAGGCCGGAGACGGTCACCGCGCCGATCACGCCCGCGCCCTCGACCGTGATCGGGAAGGACCCGCCGTGCGCCGCGTAGGTGTCCGGGTCGAGGCGGGAGGAATCCTCGAAGGTCGTGCCCTTGGCGCGGAAGCGGGCGCCGACCAGGTAGGAGGGGGCGCCGTAGCGCTCCACCACCCGGCGCTTGCGGGCGATCCAGGCGTCGTTGTCCGGGGTCGAGCCCGGCAGGGCGGCGTGGAAGAGCTGCTGGCCGGCGCGGTGGATGTCGATGGCGACCGGGGCCTGCCGCTCCCGGGCCAGCTCGACCAGGAGGGAGCCGAGGGCCCAGGCGTCGTCGTGGGTGAACCGACGGAAGACCAGCCGCCGTTGCTGCGCCTCCAGTTCCTCGAGGGACGGGGTCAGCTCGGGCGTGCTCCGGGGGGTGATCTGGGGCATCAGAGGGTCACCGTCACCTTCTCGCGGGCGGACCTGCGGGCCGCTTCCAGTACGTCGAGCGCGGCAGCCGCCTCCAGGGCGGTCACCGGATTGGGGCCGGCGCCGCGCAGGGCGTCGGCGACGGCGGCGTAGTAGGCGGGGTAGTCGCCCGCGAGGGTCGGTACGGGGGTGCCGCCGCCGGTCAGCGGGGACTCGCCGGAGCCGATACGACCCCACAGGGACGGGTCCTCGGCGCCCCAGTCGACGGTGCCGCCGGGACGGCTGCCCTCGCGCAGGGCCGCCTCCTGGGGGTCCAGACCGTACTTGACGTAGCCCGCGCGGGAGCCCAGCACCCGGAAGCGCGGCCCCAGTTGGGCGGCCGTGGCGGAGACGTAGAGGTGGGAGCGGACGCCGCTCGCGTGCGTGAGCGCGATGAAGGTGTCGTCGTCGGTCTCGGCGCCGGGGCGGCGGATGTCCGTCTCGGCGTAGACCTCGGTGGCCGGGCCGAAGAGGACCAGGGCCTGGTCGACGACATGGCTGCCGAGGTCGTAGAGCAGACCTCCGATCTCTGCCGGGTCGCCGGACTCGCGCCAGCCGCCCTTGGGCTGGGGCCGCCAGCGCTCGAAGCGGGACTCGAAGCGCCAGGCGTCGCCCAGTTCGCCGTCCGCGAGGAGGTGGCGCAGGGTCAGGAAGTCGTTGTCCCAGCGGCGGTTCTGGAAGACCGAGAGCAGCAGGCCGCGTTCCTCGGCGAGCACGGCGAGCGCGCGGGCCTCGGCCGCGGTGCCGGCGACCGGCTTGTCCACGACCACCGGCAGACCGGCCTTGAGGGCGGCCGTGGCCAGCGGGACGTGCGTCTTGTTCGGGGAGGCGACGACGATCAGGTCCAGTTCGTCCGCACGGTCGAACAGCTCGTCGGCGGTGGCGGCGAGCCG
>NZ_MUMF01000844.1 GCF_002155905.1 Streptomyces tricolor
GCCAGGGGCGGGGGCCGGTGGGCGGACGGTAGGCGACGCCGAGGGCGTCAAGTCGCCGGTAGTGGGCGGTCATCCGGCGTTCGAAGTCCGCGTAGTCCCGTTCGGCGGGGGCGGGCAGCGGGCTCCAGGCGACCTCGGCGAAGGCCGCGAGGCGGGGGAAGGTCTGGTAGTCGACGCGCGCGGCGTCCTCCAGCACCTCGGTCCACACGTTGGCCTGGGTGCCCAGCACATGCCCGGCCTCCGCCGCGGTGAGCCCGTCCGGCACGGGCTCGAACCGGTAGACGTCCTCCAGGGTGCGCACGAAGCCGATCGGCACGGGCTCGTCCTCGCCCGGGGCCTGACGGTGGTCCAGGTACACGTACTGCTCGGGGCACATGACCACGTCGTGGCCGGCCCGGGCGGCGGCGACGCCGCCCGCGTAGCCGCGCCAGGAGGAGACGGCCGCACCGGGTGCGAGCCCGCCCTCCAGGATCTCGTCCCAGCCGATGAGGCGGCGCCCGCGCGCGGCGAGCCAGGCGTCGAAGTGCCCGATGAACCAGGACTGCAGCTCCTCCTCGCCGGTGAGGCCGAGGTCCGCGATGCGGGTCTTGGCGGTCACGGACTCGGTCCACTGCTCCTTGCGGCACTCGTCGCCGCCGACGTGGACGAACTCCGAGAAGGCGGCGGCGTCCGCCGGGAACAGCTCCAGGACCTCCTCCAGCACCCCTTCGTAGAAGCGCAGGGTGGTGTCGGTGGGGGCCAGCACGTTGGACGAGATGCCCCAGGTGTCCCAGACGGAGAGGGCGGTGGTGTCGATGACGTCGGCGTTGCCGAGTTCGGGGTAGGCGGCGATGGCGGCCTGCGAGTGGCCGGGTACGTCGATCTCGGGGACGACGCTGATGTGCCGCTCGGCGGCGTAGGCGACGATCTCCCGGATGTCGTCCTGGGTGTAGTAGCCGCCGTGGGGTTTCTCGTCCCACAGCGGGGAGGCCCGGTGGCCGAATTTCGTCCGCGTGCGCCAGGAGGCGATCTCGGTCAGCTTCGGGTACCGCTTGATCTCGATGCGCCAGCCCTGGTCGTCCGTCAGATGCAGGTGGAGGACGTTGAGTTTGTGCGCGGCCATCAGGTCCAGATAGCGCAGCACGCCCTCCTTGGGCATGAAGTGCCGCGCGACGTCGAGGAGGAGGCCGCGCCAGCGGAACCGGGGGGCGTCCTCGATGACCTGGGGCGGGATCCCGAGGGCGGCGTCCGGCCGTACGGGCGCGCGCCGGAAGGCGTCGGGACCGAGCAGCTGGCGCAGGGTCTGGGCGCCCCAGAACACCCCGGCGGGCCCGCCGCCGCGGATCTCCACGCCCCGGCCGGCGACGGCAGCGAGCCGGTACCCCTCCGGCGCCGGCGTGTCGTCCAGCAGCAGCCGCACCGCGTCCCGGTCGTCCGGCGTCCCGGGCCGCAGCGGCAGACCCAGGGCCTGGCCGAGGGTGGCGCGCAGCCAGCGCTCGGCGCGTTCGGTGCCCGGACCGGCCCACAGCGTGGTGCCGGGCCCGAGCGGTACGGCGGTCCCGGTCGTCCCCTCGACGGCGCGCGGCGCCGGAATCAGTTCCACGACAGCAACCCCTCCCCGCGTTGCAGGACACGCAACGCGCCATCCACATCGCACAACGCGACGCCGACGTCTCGAAGGCTAGGCACTGGACCGGGCGCTCACAAGAGGTCTGGACCAGTCGGCGGCCGGAGAACGCAACGATCCCCGGGACGCGCCTCACGCGCGCCCCGGGGACCTCACCGTCTGCGGGCGGACCGGCGACGGCCTACTTGTCGCCGCCCTTGCCCTTGCCCTCGTCGCCGCCGCTGCCCATGGACTCGTAGATCTCCTTGCACATGGGGCACACCGGGTACTTCTTCGGGTCGCGGCCCGGCACCCAGACCTTGCCGCAGAGCGCCACGACGGGGGTGCCGTCGAGGGCGCTCGCCATGATCTTGTCCTTCTGGACGTAGTGGGCGAAGCGCTCGTGGTCACCGTCGCCGTGGGACACCTGCGGCGTCGGCTCTACGAGGGTCCCCGTACCAGTCCCGCGCTCGGGCTCAAGAGTGCTCATACCAGCAAGGGTACTGAAGCTCACACGCATCAGTTGAGCGACGGGTCGTCCGGATACGTGGCCACCATCGCCAGCTCGTTGCGCTGGCGGCGCAGCACCTCCCGCCAGAGTCTCTCCGGCGCCGGCGAGGACACGTCCCCCGGCTCGGACTCGACGACGTACCAGGCGCCCTCCACCAGCTCGTCCTCCAGCTGGCCCGGCCCCCAGCCGGCGTACCCGGCGAAGATCCGCAAGGACCCGACGGCGGAGGCGAGCAGTTCGGGCGGGGCCTCCAGGTCGACCAGCCCGATCGCGCCGTGCACCCGTCGCCAGCCGAGCGGCGCGCCGTCACCGCTCGCGCCGCCGGGGATGACGGCGACCCCGAGCGCCGAGTCCAGCGAGACGGGGCCGCCCTGGAAGACGACACCGGGCTCGCCGGCCAGCTCGCCCCAGCCCTCCAGGATGTCGCCGACGACCACCGGGGTGGGCCGGTTGAGGACGACACCGAGGGAGCCCTCCTCGTCGTGGTCGAGAAGGAGCACCACCGCACGGTCGAAGTTCGGGTCCGCCAGGGCGGGGGTTGCCACGAGCAGCCGCCCTGTGAGCGAGGACACCTCGGTCATGCCAGACATGATCCCGCATCTTCCCCCGGTGTGGGGAGCCAATCGGGGGCGGCGGAGTGAGGGCAGCTCAGGGTGTACGGGTGCACCCCCGCGCACGTCGGCGCGCCGGTGACCCCATGTGCCCGATAGGGAACGGTTCGTGTTGTGACACACCTATGACGTGGCTGGGCGGTCCTCGGGCTTACGGGCGGGGGGTGATCGGCGATTACCCTGTCTTCCCGGCCCCTGCGCACAGTGATCGGCCGGCCCCTGACCAACTCATCGGAACGCGAGATTCATGACCGTCAACGACGATGTCCTGCTTGTCCACGGCGGAACCCCGCTGGAGGGCGAGATCCGTGTCCGCGGTGCGAAGAACCTCGTGCCGAAGGCCATGGTCGCCGCCCTGCTGGGCAGCGAGCCGAGCCGACTGCGCAACGTTCCGGACATCCGTGACGTGCGGGTCGTCCGCGGCCTGCTCCAGCTGCACGGGGTGACGGTCCGTCCGGGTGACGAGCCCGGCGAGCTGGTGATGGACCCGACGCGCGTCGAGAGCGCCAACGTGGCCGACATCGACGCCCACGCGGGTTCCAGCCGTATCCCGATCCTCTTCTGCGGCCCGCTGCTGCACCGCCTCGGCCACGCGTTCATCCCGGGCCTCGGCGGCTGCGACATCGGCGGCCGGCCCATCGACTTCCACTTCGACGTGCTGCGGCAGTTCGGCGCGACCATCGAGAAGCGGGCCGACGGGCAGTACCTGGAGGCGCCGCAGCGGCTGCGCGGCACGAAGATCCGGCTGCCGTACCCGTCCGTCGGCGCCACCGAGCAGGTGCTGCTGACGGCCGTACTGGCCGAAGGCGTCACCGAGTTGTCCAACGCGGCCGTCGAGCCGGAGATCGAGGACCTCATCTGCGTGCTGCAGAAGATGGGCGCGATCATCGCGATGGACACCGACCGCACGATCCGCATCACCGGTGTGGACAAGCTCGGCGGCTACACCCACCGCGCCCTGCCGGACCGCCTGGAGGCCGCCTCCTGGGCCTCCGCCGCGCTGGCGACCAACGGCAACATCTACGTCCGCGGCGCCCAGCAGCGCTCGATGATGACGTTCCTGAACACCTACCGGAAGGTGGGCGGTGCCTTCGAGATCGACGACGAGGGCATCCGGTTCTGGCACCCCGGCGGGCAGTTGAAGTCCATCGCGCTGGAGACGGACGTGCACCCCGGCTTCCAGACCGACTGGCAGCAGCCGCTGGTGGTGGCCCTGACCCAGGCCACGGGCCTGTCCATCATCCACGAGACGGTGTACGAGTCCCGGCTGGGCTTCACCTCCGCGCTGAACCAGATGGGCGCGCACATCCAGCTCTACCGCGAGTGCCTGGGCGGCTCCGCCTGCCGCTTCGGCGCGCGCAACTTCCTGCACTCCGCGGTCGTCTCGGGCCCGACCAAGCTCCAGGGCGCCGACCTGGTCATCCCCGACCTGCGCGGCGGCTTCTCGTACCTCATCGCGGCCCTGGCCGCCGAGGGCACGTCCCGGGTGCACGGCATCGACCTCATCAACCGCGGCTACGAGAACTTCATGGAGAAGCTCGTGGAGCTCGGCGCGAAGGTGGAACTCCCGGGCAAGGCGCTCGGCTAGCGGTCCGGCAACACCAAAGGGCGGCCCCCCTCGGCGGAAGGGGGGCCGCCCTTTTCGATGTCCTCAGCTGAGGCGCCCCGTAAGGGGCGCGGGGAACTGCGCGACCAGCCACAAC
>NZ_MUMF01000084.1 GCF_002155905.1 Streptomyces tricolor
GCCGGACGGCCGGCACCTGGCCTGGACCTCGACCCGGGACGGCGCCCCCGAGGTGCATGTCGCCCCGGTCGACGGCGGTCCCGCCGAGCGGCTGACGTACTGGGGCAACCGCCGTACCGAGGTGCGCGGTTGGACCCCCGACGGGCGGGTGCTCGTGCTCGGCGCGCAGGGCCGGCCCAGCTCCCGGCACAGCTGGGCGCACGCCGTGCCGCTGGACGGCGGACCGGCCGAGACCCTGCCGTACGGCCCGGTCGGCGCGGTGGCCTTCGGCCCGGCCACCGTGCTGCTGTCCGTGCCGATGGGCCGCGAGGCCGCCCACTGGAAGCGCTACCGCGGCGGTACGGCGGGCAAGCTGTGGATCGACCGGGCCGCCGAAGGCGAGGAAGGCGCCGGGGAGTTCGTGCGGCTGCACGAGGATCTCGACGGGAACATCGAGTGCCCGGTGTGGGTGGGGGACCGGATCGCGTTCCTCTCCGACCACGAGGGCACCGGCGCTCTCTACTCCTCCCTCGCCGACGGCTCCGACCTGCGCCGGCACACCGCTCTCGACGGTTTCTACGCCCGGCAGGCGGCCGGCGACGGCACCCGGGTCGTCTACAGCTCGGCCGGTGAACTCTGGCTGCTGGACGACCTGGAGGGCGCCGAGCCGCGCCGGCTGGACGTACGGCTCGGCGGACCGCGCGTCGACCTGCGGCCGTACCAGGTCAACGCCGCGCACTGGCTGGGCGAGGCGTCCCCCGACCACACCGCGCGCGGCAGCGCGGTCTGTGTGCGCGGCGGGATCCACTGGGTCACCCACCGCTCCGGTCCCGCCCGCGCCCTGGCCGCCACCCCCGGCGTCCGCGCCCGGATGCCGCGCGCCTTCCGCGCCGAGGGCGAGGAGTGGGTGGTGTGGGTGACGGACGCCGAGGGCGAGGACGCCCTGGAGTTCGCCCCCGCGACCGGCACCGTGCCCGGCGCCCCGCCGCGCCGGCTCGCCGCCGGAGAACTCGGCCGGGTCCTGGAGCTGGCCATGGCACCCGACGGCAGCCGGGCCGCCGTCGCCGCGCACGACGGCCGGCTGCTGCTCGTCGAGCGGGAGACCGGCGAGGTCCGCGAGGTCGACCGCAGCGACGACGGTGAGGTCTCCGGGCTCGCCTTCTCGCCCGACTCGGCCTGGCTCGCCTGGGCCCACCCCGGGCCCCGCCCGCTCTCCCAGCTGCGCCTCGCCCACACCACCGACATCTCGGTCACCGAGGCGACCCCGCTGCGCTTCCAGGACTACGCGCCCGCCTTCACTCTCGACGGCAAACACCTCGCGTTCCTCTCCAACCGTGCCTTCGACCCGGTCTACGACGAGCACGTCTTCGACCTCGCGTTCGTCGTCGGCGCCCGCCCGCACCTGATCACCCTGGCCGCCACCACCCCCTCGCCGTTCGGCCCGCAACGCCACGGCCGCCCCTTCGAGACCCCCGACAAGGACGAGACCCCGGACAGCGAGGGCACCCCCGCCACCCGCATCGACCTCGAAGGGCTCGCCGACCGGATCGTGCCGTTCCCGGTGGAGGCCGGCCGCTACTCCACCCTGCGGGCCGCCAAGGACGGCGTCCTCTGGCTGCACCACCCCGTCGAGGGCGTCCTCGGCGCCGCCCGCGCCCACCCCGAGGACCCCGACCCGCACACCGACCTGGAGCGCTACGACCTCGCGCAGCGCCGCCTGGAGCACCTCGCCTCCGCCGCCGACCACTTCGAGGTCAGCGGCGACGGCAAACGCGTCCTGCTGTGGAGCGAGGGCCGGCTCCGGGTCGTACCCAGCGACCGCCGCACCGGCAGCGAGGACGACGGCGACACCAGCGTCACCGTCGACCTCGCCCGGATCCGGCAGACCGTCGACCCGGCCGCCGAGTGGCGGCAGATGTACGACGAGACCGGCCGCCTCATGCGCGACCACTTCTGGCGCGCCGACCTCGGCGGCGTCGACTGGACCGGCGTCCTCGACCGCTACCGCCCCGTCCTGGGGCGCCTCGCCACCCACAGCGACCTGGTCGACCTGCTCTGGGAGGTGCACGGCGAACTCGGCACCTCGCACGCCTACGTCACCCCGCGCGGCGGCTCCGGCGGCGCCCGGCACGGCCTGCTCGGCGCCGACATCTCCCGCCACGAGGACGGCAGCTGGCGCATCGACCGGATCCTCCCGGCGGAGACCTCCGACCCGGACGCCCGCTCCCCGCTCGCCGCGCCCGGGGTCGCGGTCCGCCCCGGCGACGCGATCATCGCGGTCGCCGGCCACCCCGTGGACCCGGTGACCGGCCCCGGCCCGCTGCTCGTCGGCACCGCCGGCCACCCTGTCGAGCTGACGGTCTCCCCGGCCGGCGGCGGCGAACCCCGCCACACCGTGGTCGTCCCCATCGCCGACGAGGAACCCCTGCGCTACCACGCCTGGGTCGCCGACCGCCGCGCCCACGTCCACGCGGCCTCCGCCGGCCGCCTCGGCTACCTGCACGTCCCCGACATGCAGGCCCCCGGCTGGGCCCAGATCCACCGCGACCTGCGCGTCGAGGTGGCCCGCGAGG
The DNA here is from genome assembly GCF_002155905.1 of Streptomyces tricolor. Taxonomy (GTDB): domain Bacteria; phylum Actinomycetota; class Actinomycetes; order Streptomycetales; family Streptomycetaceae; genus Streptomyces; species Streptomyces tricolor. Next base: position 2,553 of record NZ_MUMF01000084.1, read on the forward strand.
GCCTGGTGGTCGACGTCCGGGAGAACCGCGGCGGCCACACCTCCCAGCTCGTCGTGGAGAAACTGGCCCGCCGGATCATCGGCTGGGACCTGGCGCGCGGGATGCGCCCCACCAGCTACCCGCTGGACGCGCCCCGCGGCCCGGTCGTCGCCGTCGCCAACGAGTTCTCCGGCTCCGACGGCGACATCGTCAACGCGGCCATCAAGGCCCTCGGCATCGGCCCGGTCGTCGGCACTCGCACCTGGGGCGGTGTCATCGGCATCGACAGCCGCTACCACCTGGTCGACGGCACGCTGGTCACCCAGCCGAAGTACGCGATCTGGCTGGAGGGCGTGGGGTGGGACGTGGAGAACCACGGGGTGGACCCGGACGTGGAGGTCGTCCAACGCCCCCAGGACTGGGCATCCGGCACAGACGCACAGCTGGACGCGGCCATCAGGCTCGCGCTGGAGGCACTGGAGGAGCAGCCGGCGAAAACTCCGCCTGGCCTGCCGGCCTGAGGGGCGCGGGGAAGTGCGCGCTGAACCCCCACCGGCCCGCACCCGAACGACTACGATGCACCGGTATTGATCACCAGCGTGAGGAGGCACACGCGATGGCCGGCGAACCGCAGGACGACTGCCTGTTCTGCAAGATCGTTGCCAAGGAGGTCCCGGCGACGATCGTCCGCGAGACGGAGACGACCCTGGCCTTCCGGGACATAAACCCCCAGGCCCCCACTCACGTCCTGGTGATCCCCAAGGCGCACCACGAGAACGCCGCGGCCCTCGCCGCCGAAGCACCGCAGGCGGCCGCGGACGTCCTCGCCGAGACCAAGGCCGTGGCCGACGAGGAGGGGCTCGACAGCTACCGCCTCGTCTTCAACACCGGTTCCGGCGCCGGCCAGACCGTCTGGCACGCCCACGCCCACGTCCTCGGCGGCCGTGGCCTCCAGTGGCCGCCCGGGTAACTCGGCATGTCCGTCCGTGAACTCGTGGTGCTCGGCACCGCCAGCCAGGTCCCGACCCGGCACCGCAACCACAACGGCTACCTGCTGCGGTGGGACGGCGAGGGCATCCTGTTCGACCCCGGCGAGGGCACACAGCGGCAGATGCTGCGCGCCGGGGTCGCCGCCCACGACCTGAACCGGATCTGCGTCACCCACTTCCACGGTGACCACTGCCTCGGCCTCGCGGGCGTCATCCAGCGGATCAACCTGGACCAGGTGCCGCACGAGGTCACCGCGCACTACCCGCGCTCCGGTCAGCGCTTCTTCGACCGCCTGCGCTACGCGACCGCCTACCGGGAGACGGTCGGCGTCACCGAGGCCCCGGTCGCCGCCGACGGCATCCTCGCGGTGACCCGGTCGTACACCCTGGAGGCCCGCAGGCTCTCGCACCCCGTCGAGTCCTACGGCTACCGGCTGATCGAACCCGACGGCCGCCGCATGCTGCCCGACCGGCTCGCCGCGTTCGGCGTCAAGGGCCCGGACGTGGGCCGCCTCCAGCGCGAGGGCCGGCTCGGGGACGTGACGCTGGAGGACGTCAGCGAGGTGCGGCGCGGGCAGCGGTTCGCGTTCGTCATGGACACCCGGCTCTGCGACGGCGTGCACGCGCTCGCGGAGGGCTGCGACCTGCTCGTCATCGAGTCCACGTTCCTCGACGAGGACATCGAACTGGCCGTGGAGCACGGGCACCTGACGGCGGGGCAGGCCGCCGCCGTCGCCCGGGACGCCGGCGTGCGGCATCTCGTCCTGACCCACTTCAGCCAGCGCTACACCGACCCCGAGGAGTTCGAGCGGCAGGCGCGGGCGGCCGGGTTCGAGGGAGAGCTGACCGTGGCCTACGACCTGCTGCGGGTGCCGGTTCCGAAACGGCGGTAAAGCACCCGTACGATGCTTTGATGCCCCTCCCGAAAGCAGAACTGCACCTCCATATCGAAGGCACCCTGGAGCCGGAGCTGGCGTTCGAGCTGGCCGCGCGCAACGGCGTGACCCTGCCGTACGCGGACACCGACGCCCTCCGCGAGGCCTACCGGTTCGAGGACCTCCAGTCCTTCCTGGACCTCTACTACGAGCTGATGGCCGTCCTGCGCACCGAACAGGACTTCGCCGACCTGGCCGACGCCTACCTGGCCCGGGCCGCCGCCCAGGGTGTGCGGCACGCGGAGATCTTCTTCGACCCGCAGGCCCACCTGGCCCGGGGCGTGGCCATGGGCACGGTCGTGGAGGGGCTGTGGCGGGCGCTGGGCAGCAGCGAGGCGCGCCACGGCGTCTCCACCAGACTGATCATGTGCTTCCTGCGCGACGAGTCCGCCGAGTCGGCGCTCGCGACCCTTCAGGCCGCGCGGCCGTACCTGGACCGGATCACCGGGGTGGGCCTGGACTCCGCCGAGGTCGGGCATCCGCCGGTGAAGTTCCGGGAGGTGTACGAGGCCGCCGCCGCGCTGGGGCTGCGCCGGGTCGCGCACGCCGGTGAGGAGGGGCCGCCGGAGTACATCACCGAGGCGCTGGACGTGCTGGGCGTGGAGCGCGTCGACCACGGTCTGCGCTGCATGGAGGACCCGGCGCTGGTCGAGCGGCTGGTCCGGGAGCGGGTTCCGCTGACCCTGTGCCCGCTGTCCAACGTCCGCCTGCGGGCCGTGGACACCCTGGCCGACCACCCGCTGCCGGCCATGCTCGACGCCGGTCTGCTGTGCACGGTCAACTCCGACGACCCGGCGTACTTCGGCGGGTACGCGGGGGACAACTTCGCCGCCGTCCGCGAGACCCTGCACCTCGGCGAGGACCGGCTCCGCGAACTGGCCCGCAACTCCTTCCTCGCCTCCTTCCTGGAGGACGACGAGGAGCGCAGGGCCCGTTACCTGGCCGAGGTCGACGCGTACGAGTTCGGGGACGCCGTGTCGTAGTCCCACCGAGCGGGCACGGCGGGCGTCTCCACCGGTATGTCCACCACCGGCAGGGGGCGCCTGCCGGCCCGCAGGGCCACCGCCGTCATCGGCACGGCGATCAGCAGCAGAACGGCGCCGAGGACCCGCCCCATCGCGGGGAAGCCCGCCCAGGCCGCCAGCACGCTCCCCGTGAGCGGGCCCGCCGCCGTCCCCAGCGCGGACGCCGAGCCGACCAGGACCGTCCAGCGGCCCCGCGGGTCCAGGGAGGCGGCCAGCGCGATGACGTACGACAGCACGACCGGGTAGAGCAGGTTCCAGGCGATCTCGCCCGCCGCGAACGCCGTCAGGTCCGTCGCCGCCGAGCTGAGCATGACGCAGCCCGCGATGAGGGCCGTACCGGCGCCGATGGGCACCGCCCGGCCCAGGCGCGGGCCGAGCGCGCCCGCGCCCACGACCCCGAGGAGGCCGGCGCCCAGCGCGACCGCGAAGACCGCGCCGACGGTGACCTCGCCGAGCCGGGCCTGGCCGAGGCCGATCCGGCCGCTGACACCCCACAGGGCGTTCTGGGCGAGGGACCAGAAGGGCATCGCGGCGGCCAGGAGAAGTCCGGACCGGGGGTGGGGGAGCCGGTCGTATCCGGTGACGGCGCGGGCCGGGGCCGTACGACCGGGCAGGCGGCCGGTGAGGGGAAGGACGGCGAGCGCGGTCAGCGCGAGCGCGGCCAGGGGGAGGCCGTGGCCGGGGCCGAGGCGGGGGATCGTCAGGTACAGCGCGCCGGCCAGGGCGGAGACACCGAGCAGGCCCAGGGTGGTGACCCGGTGCGGGTCGCTCCCCCGCGCCCGGACGCCCTCGCGCGGGGGGATCCCCACGGCGGCGATGCCGCTCACGGCGACCGCCGTGACCGTGCCCGATCCGAAGCCGCCGAGCACCGCGCCCGCGACCACGGCCGGCACCGCGCCGGTGAGGGCGGCCCCGCCGTAACCGAGGGCGGCGAG
>NZ_MUMF01000845.1 GCF_002155905.1 Streptomyces tricolor
GCGCCGACCCCGCCGTACCGCCCGCGCCCCCGGTGCCCCCGGAGACGGCGAGCGGCTGGCGCCCCTGGCGGTTCCGCATGTCCAACGACGTGTGGGGCACCCCGGCCGTCGACGGCGACCTGGTCTACGTCACCTCCTTCGAGGTGCACGCCCTGGACGTGGCCACCGGCCGCCGCCGCTTCAAGACCCGGGACGTCGCCTGGTCCATGGCGGTGGCGGACGGCCGGGTCCACGCCTCCGACGGCCCCACCCTGTTCGCGCTGGACGCCCGGGAGGGCACCGACCTGTGGCGGCTGTCCACGGACGCCTGGGTGTACTCCCTCAAGGCCGACCGCGGCACTGTCGTCACCGGCACCCGCGGCGGCGGCGTCCAGGCGTGGGAGGCCGCGGGCGGGCAGAAGCTGTGGGAGATCACCGGCTGCCAGACCGACTTCGAGTCCCCGGAGGCCGGCCCGGTCGTGCACGACGGCACGGTGTACGTCTGGCAGGACGCCCGGCTGCGCGCCCTGGAGGCCCGCACCGGCGAGGAGCGCTGGTCGTACCCCATCGGCGACGCGGCCTCCTGCGGCGGTGTCCCGGTGCGCCTGGCCCCGGCCCCCGACGGGTACGTCTATGTCTCCGCCGGCACCCGGGTGCTCGCCATCGAGGCGGTGAGCGGCATGGTCCGCTGGCACTTCGAGGCCCCGGCGGTCTTCCTGAGCCCGCCGGCCTTCGCCCCGGGCCCGGCCGTCACCGGCGGCGGTGTCTACCTCGCCGACTACCTCGGCACGGTCTACGCCCTCGACGCCACCGACGGCCGCGACCGCTGGCGCATCGCCACCGAGGCCCGCTCCTCCGTCGAGCCGGTCCTGGTGGCCGCTGGGCACGTGCACGTCGGCAGCGGCACCGGCCTGTACACCCTG
>NZ_MUMF01000846.1 GCF_002155905.1 Streptomyces tricolor
CGGCTCCCCGCACGACACCGGATACCCGCTGGCCGACCTGCTCGCCGACGCCGAGAAGCTCGGTGCCCGGCGGCTGGTCCACGCGAGTTCGGCCGCCGTCTACCGCGGCGGCGCCGCCGAGGACCGTACCGAGGACTCCGTCACCGAATCGCCGAAGGACGCCGAGGCCCGGCTGTGGTGGGACGCCGAGCAGCAGTGCCGCGCCTGGGGCCGGCAGTCCGGGACGCCCGTGCAGATCGTCCGGTTCGCCGAACCGGTGGGACCGCACGCCCCGCTCGGCGGAGTCCTCGCCGACTGGATGCTGCGGGCCTGGACCCGGCGCCCCATGCCCCTGACCGAGGGCCGCCGGCACCAGATCGTCGACTACCGCGACATGGCCGGCGCCCTCGCCGCGCTCCTCGCCCGCCCGGCCGGACCGGAGGTCTGCAACGTCGCCTCCGCCGGCTACGACGAGACCGCGCTCGCCGAGCTGGTCACCGAGACCGCCCGCCGCACCCCCTGGGAGCAGGCACCCGCCCCGGCGGCGCACACCCCGCTGATGTCCACCGACCTGATCACCGCCGAGACGGGCTGGCGGCCCTCGGCGTCCGTCCGCAACGGCGCGCGGGCCCAGGCCCAGTGGCTGGCCTGCGACACCCACGACGACCTCGTCGGACTGTGGGCCTGACGATGGCGGAGAAACAGGCGGCGCCCGAGTCGGCGCGCGGCACGGACGGCGGGATCTTCGCGCCGCCGTACCTCGCCGCCACCCTGACGTTCGCCGTGGTGATGTTCCTGACCGGGTTCGCCGCGCTCGCCGTGGTACCCACCCTGCCGACCGCCGCCCGGGACCTGGACGGCGTGTCCCTCTTCCCGGTCGTGGCGGGCTGCTTCGTCGCGGCCAGCCTGTTCGGCGGGGTGCTGGGCGGCCACTGGGCGGACCGGGCGGGCGCCCGCCGGCCGCTGGCGCTCGGCATGGTCCTGTCGGTGCTCACCCTCCTGGTGTCCGCGTCCAGCGTGTCCGTCTGGCAGCTCGCCGCCGGCCGGTTCGTGGACGGCCTGGCCGCCGGCATGGTCGCCGTGTCGGTGACCACCGCCATCGGCCAGGCCTACCCCGAGCACCTGCGCCCGCGGATGCTCGCCATGATGAGCGCCAGCTGGGTCATCCCGTCCCTGCTCGGCCCGCCGCTCGCCGGTGTCGTCGTCCAGTGGTGGTCCTGGCGCGCGGTCTTCTACGGCCTGGCCGTCCTGACGGCGCTGCCCGCCGTCGCCCTCGTCGCCGTGCTGCGCAAGCCCCCGGCCGACGAGGAGGCGGCCGTACCGCCCCCCGGCGAACGGGCCGCCCGCCCCCCGCTGCTGGTCGCCGCCCTGCTCAGCCTGGGCGCGGCCCTCGGCCAGTACGGCGTCTCCGACTGGGACCCGCGCCACCTGGCGTTCGTCGCCGTCGGCATCGTCCTGCTCGCCGTGTTCGCCCCGCGGCTGCTGCCGCGCGGCACCTGGCGCAGCGCCCGGGGCCTGCCGACCGCGGTGCTGCTGCGCGGCCTGACCTCGGGGACCTACTTCACCATCGAGGCCCTGGTGCCGCTGATGCTGATCACCGAACGGGACGTCGACGCGGTCGTGGTCGGCGTGGCGTTCACCGCCTCCGCGGTGCTGTGGGCGGGCGCCTCCTGGGTGCAGAGCAAGGCGCTCCAGCACGTCGCCCGGCACCGCCTCGTCACCGTCGGCGCCCTGATCATGACCGCCTCCGCCGCCCTCGCGGTGGCCGGCTGCTTCGGCGGCCTGCCCGCGGTCACCGCCGCGGCGGCGATGCCGCTGTCCGCCATCGGCATGGGGCTGCTCGACCCCTGCGTCACCGTGCTCTCCCTCAAGCACAGCGAACCGCACCGGCAGGGCCACACCACCAGCGCGATGCAGACCAACATGAACCTCGGCCAGGTCGTCGTGCTCGCGCTCGCCTCCGGGGTCCTCAACGCCTGCCTCGCCGCCGGCGCCGCCCCGCTCGACGGCTACCGCCTGGCCTTCGCGCTGCTCGTCCTGCCGACCCTGCTGGTCGCCCTGCTCGCCGTCCGCGCCCGCGGCGACTGAACCCCCTCTTCCGCTGCTTCTCCTTTTCTTCCGCACCCTCCCATCCGAAAGGGACCGTTGTGCGCAGTGACCTTGTCGTCATAGGCCTCGGCTACGTGGGCCTGCCCCTCGCCGTGGAAGCCACCCGCTCCGGCATGACCGTCGTCGGCCTCGACAAGAACCCCGAGATCGTCGCCCGCCTCAACGACGGCGTCTCGCACGTCGACGACATCGACGACGCCACCGTCTCCGGCGTCCGCGCCCAGGGCTTCACCGCGACCACCGACGAACGCGCCGTCGCCGAGACGGACACCGTCGTCATCTGCGTCCCCACCCCGCTGTCCGAGCACGGCGGGCCCGACCTGACCATGGTCGAGAGCGCGGTCACGGCGGTCAGCCGCCACCTGCGGCCCGGCACCCTCGTCGTCCTGGAGTCGACCACCTACCCCGGCACCACCGACGAACTGGTCCGGCCCCTCCTGGAGAAGTCCGGGCTCACCGCCGGCCGCGACTTCCACCTCGCCTTCTCCCCGGAACGCGTCGACCCCGGCAACCAGGTCTACGGCATCCGCAACACCCCCAAGGTCGTCGGCGGCCACACCCCCGCCTGCGCCACCGCCGCCGCGGCCTTCTACGGCAAGATCGTGGACACCGTCGTCCAGGCCGGCGGGACCCGCGAGGCCGAGATGGCCAAGCTCATCGAGAACACCTACCGGCACGTCAACATCGCGCTGGTCAACGAGATGGCCATCTTCTGCAACGAACTCGGCATCGACCTGTGGGACGCCATCTCCTGCGCCGCCACCAAGCCCTTCGGCTACCAGGCGTTCCGCCCCGGCCCCGGCGTCGGCGGCCACTGCATCCCGATCGACCCCAACTACCTCGCCCACAAGGTCCGTACGCTCGGCTACCCGTTCCGCATGGTCGAACTGGCCCAGGAGATCAACACGCGCATGCCGCGCTACGTCGTGGAACGCGCCCAGCACCTGCTGGACCGGGCCGGCAAGACCCTCACCGGCGCCCGCGTGCTGCTGCTCGGCGTCACCTACAAGGCCGACATCGCCGACCAGCGGGAGACCTCCGCCCGCGACGTCGTCAAACGGCTCCGGGCCCGCGGCGCCGACGTCACCTACCACGACCCGTACGTCCCCGAGTGGTCCGTCGACGGTACGGCCGTCCCCTCGGCCGCCGACCTGCCGGCCGCCCTGGCCGACGCCGACCTCGCCATCCTCCTCCAGCGGCACCGGGTCTTCGACCTGGACGACATCCAGCGGCGCGCCCCGCTGCTCCTCGACACCCGCGGCGCCACCCGCCCGCAGCCGCACGTCGAACGCCTCTGACACCGGCCCCGCTTCCTCACCCGTTCCCTTCCCCCGGGGCATGACGCCCCGCACACCCCAGGAGTGCTTCCATGTGCGGTATCGCCGGGTGGGTCGACTTCGCCCGCCCCGTCGACCACGACATCGCGCGCGCCATGACGGACACGATGGCCCGGCGCGGCCCCGACGCGGAGGGAGTGTGGACCGACGGCCACGCGGCCCTCGGCCACCGCCGGCTGTCGGTGATCGACCTCGAGGGCGGCTGCCAGCCGATGGCCGCGGACGAGGGCCCCGGCGCCCGCGCCGTGCTCACCTACAGCGGCGAGACCTACAACTTCCAGGAACTGCGCACCCAGCTCACCGGACTCGGCCACCGCTTCACCACCCGCAGCGACACCGAGGTGGTGCTGCGCGCCTACCTGGAGTGGGGCCCGTCCTTCGTGGACCGGCTCGAAGGCATCTACGCCTTCGCGATCTGGGACCGCGACCGGGACGAACTCCTCCTCGTCCGCGACCGGATGGGCGTCAAGCCGCTCTACTACGCGCCGACCGCCTCCGGTGTCCTCTTCGGCTCCGAACCCAAGGCGATCCTCGCCCACCCGGAGTTCCGGCCCGTCCTCGACGCCGACGGGCTGCGGGACATCCTGTCCGTGGCCAAGGTGCCCGGCCATGCCGTCTTCCGCGGCATGCGCGAGGTCCCGGCCGGCTGCCTGGTCCGCGTGCACCGCTCCGGCCTCGCCGAGGAGCGCTACTGGCAGCTCCGGGTCGCCGAGCACACCGACTCCCTGAACGACACCGTCCGCACGGTCCGCGACCTCCTCGCCGCCACCGTGGAACAGCAGATGGTCTCCGACGTACCGCTGTGCACCCTGCTCTCCGGCGGCCTCGACTCCAGCTCGCTGACCGCGCTCGCCGCGCACACCGCCCGCACCAAGGGCCAGGGCCGCATCCGCTCCTGCTCGGTCAGCGACCCCGACCTGGACGGCACCGCGGGCCCCGACGCCAACGAGGACCACATCTACGCCCGCCTGCTCGCCGAACACGTCGGCTCCGACCACAGCGAACTCCCGCTGAAGGCCCCCGACCTGCTCGACCCGGCGCTGCGCGCGTCCGTGCTGCGCGCCTACGACCTGCCCATCGCCAAGGGCGACGAACACGCCTCCCTGCACCTGCTGTTCAGCATCGTCCGGCAGCACTCCACCGTCGCCCTGTCCGGCGAGTGCGGCGACGAGGTGTTCGGCGGCTACCGCTGGCAGCGCGACCCCGACGCGGTCTTCTCCACCACCTTCCCCTGGGTCCACGAGGGCCGCCACAACTACCAGGGCAATGAGGTCGTCTTCACCCCGGACCTGCTCGCCAAACTCGACCTCGCCACCTACGAACGCGACTGCCACAGCACGGCCGTCGCCGAGATCGACGCCCACCGGCAGCTGGACGACCCCGCCGAGGCCCGCTACCGCGAGGTCACCTACCTCGCCCTCACCCGCCACGCCCAGGTGCTCTTCGACCGCAAGGACCGCATGAGCATGGCCTGCGGCCTGGAGGTACGGGTGCCGTTCGCCGACCACCGGCTGGTCGAGTACACCTTCAACGTCCCGTGGGCCATAAAGAGTTTCGACGGCCGGGAGAAGAGCCTGCTGCGCGCCGCCATGAAGGACCTGCTGCCCCCGGCGGTCGCCCAGCGCGTCAAGACGCCGTACCCGTCGATCCGGGCCGAGGCCTACAACCGGACCCTGCGCGAGCGCCTCGCCGACCTCGTCCGCACCGGCACCGGCCCGCTCGACCCCTTCTTCTCGCCCGACCTCAAGGCGCGGGTACGGCGGGACGGAGCCGCGGCGCTGGAGGAGGGCATGAGCCGGGCCGCGCTGGAGACGACCCTCCAGCTGGACGAGTGGCTGCGCGCGTACGACGTGGACGTCGTGCTCTGACGCACCGACCGTGGCGCGCCGTACCGGCCGCCGGGCACGGACCGGTCATGGACGGGTCAGGTCCGGCGGCCATACTGGTCCGCATGGAACGCATCGGGGGATACCTCGTCGAGCGCCGGCTCGGCGAGGGCGGCATGGGCACGGTCTATCTCGCGCGCACGCGCGGCGGGCGGGCCGTCGCGCTGAAGGTGGCCAAGGCCGAGCTGGCCGCCGACCCGGTGTTCCGGGAGCGGTTCCGCAGCGAGGTCGAGGCCGCCCGCGCGGTCGGCGGCTTCCACACCGCGCCGGTCGTGGACGCCGACGTCGACGGCGACCCGCTCTGGCTCGCCACCGCCTACATCCCCGGCCCGACCCTCGCGGCCCGGCTCGCCGCCGAGGGCGCCATGGACGAGCCGCAGCTGCGGTCCCTGGGCGCCGCCCTCGCCGAGGCCCTGGAGTCCATCCACTCCTGCGGCCTGGTGCACCGGGACCTCAAGCCCGGCAACATCGTCATGGCCGTCGACGGGCCCCGCGTCCTCGACTTCGGCATCGCCCGGGCC
>NZ_MUMF01000847.1 GCF_002155905.1 Streptomyces tricolor
TGGTCGACGCCGTCCTCGCGGCCACCGAACGCCAGCGCGAGGCGATCGGCGCCAGCCTCGTCGCCTAGCCGCCCAGCGCCCGCAACCATCCGCCGGACGGAGTGAGAAGTGCCCGACTTGGCCGTACTGGGCCTGCCGATCGCCAACCCCGTGATCGTGGGATCCGGGTTGCTGACCGACCAGGAACGCAACATCCGCAGACTGATCGAAAGGGGAGCCGGCGCCGTCGTCACCAAGACGATCCACCCCAGCCCGCCCACCGGGCTGGACGAGCGCATCCTGCGGCTCCCCGTCGGCATGCTGAACAGCACCACGTACTCCAAACGCACCGTCAACCACTGGCTGGGCGTGCTGCGTTCGTTCGCCGAGGACGGCCTGCCCGTCATCGCCTCCGTGCACGCCGACAGCCCCGCCGAACTCGCCGCCCTCGCCAAGGACGTCGAGGCCACCGGGTGCCGGGCACTGGAGCTGGGCATCTCCTGCCTCAACGAGGAGGACGGCCTGGACGACGACAACCCCGACCGGGTCTACGCCTACACCGCCGAGACCCGGGGCCGCACCGGCCTCCCGATCGCCGTGAAGCTGGCCATCGGCGAGGGCCTGCACGACCGGGTCCGCGCGGCCATCGCCGGCGGCGCGGACGCCATCACGGTCAGCGACACCATCGCCGGAGCGGCCGTGTCACCGGCCACCGGCGACCTCGAACTGGGCGGTGTGTTCGGCTACTCGGGCCCCGGCATCAAACCCCTGGTGCTCGCCGCCATCTGGCAGCTGCGCCGCCGCGGCTTCGAGCTGCCGATCCTGGCCAGCGGCGGGGTCGGCGGCGGCCGGGACGTGGCCGACTACCTCGCCGTGGGGGCGAACGCGGCCCAGGTCTACACCGCCCTGCACACCGACATGTACGACACCCTCCAGCGCATCCTCGCGGAGACCCGGGACCTCGTGGGTCCCGGCAGCCGGACTCCGGCGGAGCCCGCCCCGCAGGGGGCGACGGCATGAGCGGCGAGCGCACCGCCCCGCGGCGGCTCACGGACCTGACCAGCACCCAGGTCACCGACGCCGTCCGGGGCCGGACGGTGGTATGGCCCATCGGGGCCGTGGAGCAGCACGGCCCGCACCTGCCGCTCTCCGTCGACCTGCTCCTCGCCGAGGCCTTCGCCGACGGCATCGCCCGGGAACTGGACGCCTTCACCCTGCCCGCGCAGGCGTTCGGCGCCCGCTCGCTCCCGCAGAGCGGCGGCGGCCTGCAGTTCCCCGGCACCGTGCACGTCACCGGCGGCACGCTGATCGACCTGCTGCGGGAGACGCTCACCTCCCTGGTCCAGCTGCCCATGGCCCGTCTCGTCGTGGTCAACGGCCACTACGAGAACGAGCCGTTCCTCTTCGAGGCGCTGGACCAGGTGCGCCAGCAGGGCCTGCTGGACAGCACCGAGGTGTTCGCGTTCAGCTGGTGGAGCCTGGTGCGGGACACCTGGACCGACGCCGAGATCGCCGCGTTCCCCGGCTGGCACGCCGAGCACGCCGGCGTCACCGAGACCAGCCTGATGCTGCACCTGCACCCGGACCTGGTCACCGCCGAACGCCCGGACCACGACCGGCCGCCCCGGGCCGGCGTGTACCTGCACCCCGTCGACGTCGAGCAGATCAGCAACCGCGGCATCCTGTCGTCGACGTCGGGGTCCAGTGCCGCGCTCGGCGAGAAGCTGCTGCGCCATGTCCTCGACGAGGCCGTCGCCCTGGTGCGCGAGGGCGAGGGGCTGCTCTTCGCCCAGACCCGCCCCGACCGCCGCCCGACCGGCGACCGCCGCGCCGCGACCGGCGACCACCGCTCCCGCGCCCCCGAGCGCCGTACCGCCCAGCCCGGAGGAAAACACCCGTGACCCGCAAGTTCCATCTCGCCTTCATCTTCAACTTCACCCCCGACGACTGGCAGGGCCCCTTCGGCACCGGCGGCTCCCCCTGGGACGGCCGGTTCCACACCGAGGTCGCCCAGGCCCTCGAACGCGCCTGCTTCGACTACGTCATCGTCGAGGACAAGCTGATGGTCCCGGAGAGCTACGGCGGCACCTCCGAGGCCGCCCTCAAGCAGGCCATGGTCGTCCCCAAGCACGACCCGGTGCCGCTCGCCGTGGCCATGGGCCTGGCCACCACCCGCCTCGGCATCGTGGCCACGCTGTCCACGCTGGCCTACCCGCCGTTCATGACCGCCCGGCTCTCCTCCACCATGGACAGCATGCTCGGCGGCCGGTTCGGCTGGAACATCGTCACCAGCGCCGAGGACCTGGCCGCGCAGAACTTCGGCCTGGACAAGCTGCCGCCCCGGGACGTCCGCTACGAGATGGCCGACGAGTACGTCGACGTCGTCAAGGAGCTGTTCGCCTCCTGGGACCCGGACGCGGTCGTCCTGGACCGGGAGAACGGCGTCTACGCCGACCACACCAAGGTCCGGCCCATCCACTTCCGCGGCAAGTACTTCAGCGTGCGCGGCCCGCTCAACACGGTCCCGTCGCCCCAGCACCGGCCCGCGTTCGTCCAGGCCGGCGCCTCACCGCGGGGCCGGGCGTTCGCGGCCCGCAACGCCGACTCCATCATCGCCATCGCCAGCGGCCCGCAGAGCATGAAGGAGTTCCGCGACGACGTACGGCGCCGGGCGGCGGAGAACGGCCGCGACCCGGACTCCGTCAAGGTACTGTTCTGCGTCACCCCGACGCTCGGCGAGACCGAGCAGGACGCCCGCGAGAAGCAGGCCCGCATGGTCTCCTCGCCGCAGTTCATCCAGGACATCCTGGCCCAGGTGTCGGCCCTCACCGAGATCGACTTCGCCCAGTTCGACCTGGACAAGCCGCTGCCGCAGAAGCTGACCACCAACGGCGAGCAGGGCACCCTCGACAAGTTCCAGCAGTGGGGGAGCGGCAAGACCCTGCGGGAGCTGGTCATCGACGGGGCCGGCGGGCTGGTGTCCTCCGTGGACCTGGTCGGCACCCCGGACCAGGTCGCCGAGCGGATGGGCGAGGTGATGGAGGAGGTCGGCGGCGACGGATTCATGATCACCACACCGCTGCTGAGACTGAACCGGCGCTACATCGCCGAGGTCACCGACGGACTCGTCCCGGCGCTCCAGCGCCGCGGTCTGACCCGCACCGCGTACACACCGGGCAACACCCTCCGGCAGAACCTCGCGGAATTCTGACCGGCGCGGCCATGACCACGCCCACCACCCGTCCGCCGGCGCTGGACCCGGCGGCCCAGGACCTGCTGTTCCGGCAGGCCCGCACCGTGGACCGGTTCACCGACGAGCCGGTCTCCGAGGAGACGGTCAGGTTCGTGCACGAGCTGGTGCGCCACGGCCCGACCGCGTTCAACCAGCAGCCGCTCCGGGTGCTCCTGCTGCGCTCCGCGGCGAGCCGGAAACGGCTGGCACCCCATCTCTCCCGCGGCAACCGGGAGAAGACCCTGCGGGCGCCGCTCACCGCTCTCCTCGCGGTGGACACCCGATTCCACGAAAAGCTTCCCGAGCTTTTCCCGGCGTTTCCGGAAGCGGCGGACCTGTACGCCGGAAATCCCGCGCTGCGGGAGCGGTCCGCGCTGCTCAACGGGGCGCTCCAGGCCGCGTATTTCCTCATCGGGATCCGCGCGGCCGGACTCGCCGCCGGACCGATGAGCGGATTCGACGACGCGGGCGTCAACCGGGAATTCTTCCCGGACGGCGGCCTTTCCGCGCTGCTCGTCGTGAACATCGGCCGGGCGGCCGGAGCACCGTCCCGGCCGCGCGGGCCCCGGCTGTCGTACGAGGAGGTCTGTACGACGCTGTGACCCCGGCCCGCCGTCCGGCTCCCGCCCTCACCCCGGGGTCCGGGAGCCGGACGGCACCGCATCGCGCACCTGCTCGCGGTACCAGTGCCCCCACTTGTCCAGCTCGTCGGTGATCGCGTCCAGGCTGTGGCCGATGTCGGTGAGCGCGTACTCCACCCGCGGCGGCACCTCCCGGTACACCGTCCGCGACACCAGCCCGTCCTCCTCCAGCTCGCGCAGCTGACGGGTCAGCATGCGCTGGGTGACGCCGGGCAGGGCGCGCCGCAGCTCGCCGAACCGATGCGTACCGGCCACCAGCTGCTTCAGAATGGCCAGTTTCCAGCGGCCCCCCAGAATCTCCATCGCGAACTCGACGGCGCACTGATCCGGTGAATCCTCGACCCTCGAACGCACCGCTGACCTCCATTGGTATACAGCGTGGCACTAGGCCACAGAAAAGACCGTACTTGCGGCCCGAGTTGGTATCTCCAGAAACTGAGAATATGTCACACAAGGAAGCACCGGCAGTGCCGCGCGCGGCCGGCGAGACGACGGAGCCGGACGAGGCGGCCCGTATCCACGCACGGCGCTGGCTGGTGCTCGCCGTGGTGTCGGGCAGCCTGCTGCTGTGCGGAACGGACCTCACGGTGCTGCATGTCGCCGTGCCCCGGATGAGCCGCGAACTGGAGCCGTCCCCCGCACAGTTGCTGTGGATCGTCGACGTCTACTCCCTCACCCTCGCCGCGCTGCTGGTGACCTGCGGCACGCTCGGCGACCGGATCGGCCGGCGCCGCATGGTGCTCAGCGGCTTCTTCACCTTCGGCCTCGCCTCCACGGCGTGCGCCTTCTCCGCGACCACCGCCCAGCTGATCGCGGCACGCGCCGCGCTCGGCGTCGGCGCGGCGATGATCATGGCGTCCACGGTGGCGATCATCCGGGTGGTCTTCACCGACGACCGGGAACGGGCCGTCGCCATCGGCATCTGGACCGCCGCGCACAGCGTCGGCGCGACGATCGGCCCACTGGTCGGCGGGATCGTCACCGAGAGGTGGGGCTGGGGCGCGGTCTTCCTGATCAACGTCCCCGTCATCGTCGTCATCCTGGCCGTCGGCGCCAAGGTCATCCCCGAGTCCCGCAACCCGCTCCCGCGCCGCTGGGACGTGGCCAGTGTCGCGCTGTCCGTCACCGGCCTGGCCGGCGTGGTCTACGCCCTGAAGCAGGCCGGCGAGCACGCGGGCGTCGACGGCGTCATCCTCGCCACCGCCGCTGGCGGCGCCCTCCTGCTGTTCGTCTTCGTCCGCCGCCAGCGCCGCATCCCCGAACCCCTGCTGGACTTCTCCCTGTTCCGCGAGCGCCGGTTCACCACCGCGACCCTCTGCGTGATCGGCTGCTTCGGCAGCTACGTGGCGCTGCTGTTCTTCCTCACTCAGTGGCTCCAGCAGGTCGGCGGCTACTCCCCGCTGCGCGCCGGTCTCGCGCTCATGCCGCTGGCCGGCGCCAACGCGGTCGGCGCCGTGACGGCACCCTGGGCCGCGAACCGCTGGGGCAACCGGTGGGCGCTGACCGCCGCCCTGGCCCTGTTCGCCGCCGCCATGGCGGTCATCGCCCTCACCGGCGACACCGGCCGCTACGGCGCCCTGCTGGTCCCCCTGCTCTGCGCGGGATACGGCGCCGGCATCGTGATGACCCTCGGCGCCGACTCCATCATGAGCGCGGCCCAGCCCGAGCGGTCCGGGGAGGCCGCCGCCATCCAGGAGACCTCCTTCGAACTCGGCTCGGGCCTCGGCGTCGCCGTCCTCGGCACCGTACTGACCGCCGCCTACCGCACCGGCCTGCCCTCCGTCCCCGGCCTCGGCGGCGACGAGCGGGCCACCGCCGAGAAGTCCTACGCGGCGGTGGAGGAGCTGGCCCCGCACCTGCCCGCCCGCACCGCCGACGCCCTGCTGCAGGCCGGCCGGCACGCCTACGACCGCGGCTTCACCGCCGTGACCACCATCGCCGCCCTCGGCCTCGCCGGCACCGCACTGCTCGCCGCCCTGATGCTGCGCCCCCGCCCGGCCGACGAGTGATCCGCCGGCCGGGGGGCTTGAGCCCGCCCGGCCGGGTTACCCGGCAGACATGGCGAAGCTGCACGTACCCCGGCGGCACCACCGGCAGGCCGCCGACGAGACACCCGCACCGCGGATCCCGGCGCCGGAGGAGGCCGGTCCCGCCCCCGAGGTCGAGCGGCGGGCACCGGAGACACCGGTGAAGCTGCCCCGGCGGGCGTGGGCCGCCGCCTTCAAGGGCGCCCTGCGCGAGTTCCGGGACGACGAACTGACCGACCGGGCCGCGGCGCTCACCTACTACGCCGTGCTGTCCCTGTTCCCCGCCCTGCTGGTCCTGGTCTCCCTGCTGGCGGTGGCCGGCAGGTCGGTCACCGACCGGGTGCTGGCCAACCTCGACGACCTCGCGCCCGGCCCCGCCCGGGACATCATCACCCGGGCCGTGGAGCAGCTGCGGGACGGGGCCGGCGTCGGCTCGGTCATGGCCCTGGTCGGCATCGTGCTGGCCGTGTGGTCGGCGTCCGGCTATGTGGCCGCGTTCATCCGCGCCGCCAACGCCGTCTACGACATGCCCGAGGGCCGCCCGGTGTGGAAGCTGCTGCCGGTGCGGGTCGGCGTCACCGTGGTGCTGATGGTCCTCGCCGTGGTGAGCGCGCTGATCGTGGTCTTCACCGGCGCGCTGGCCGGCCGCGCCGGGCAGGCGCTCGGGCTCGGCGACACCGCGCTGACCGTCTGGGCGATCGCGAAGTGGCCGGTGCTGGTCCTGCTGGTCACCGTGATGATCGCCATCCTGTACTGGGCGACCCCGAACGCCAAGGTCAAGGGGTTCACCTGGATCACCCCGGGCAGTGTCCTCGCCCTGCTGATCTGGATGGCCGCCTCCGCCGGATTCGCGTTCTACGTCGCCAACTTCGCCTCCTACAACAAGACCTACGGCACCATGGCCGGCGTCATCGTCTTCCTGGTCTGGCTGTGGATCACCAACCTGGCCATCCTGCTGGGACTGGAGTTCGACGCGGAGACCGTCCGGCAGCGGGCCGTGGCCGGCGGGCATCCGCCCCGCGCCGAGCCTTACACCCGGCCCCGTGACACCAGGAAGTGGGACGAGGAGGACGTACGCCGCCTGGACGAGACCTGACGCGGGCCGCCCGGACGCGACCGGGCGGCCACCGCCCTCCCGTGCCCCGGCTGTCAGGCCCCGTACCCGCCGTCCACCGAGAACTCCGCGCCCGTCACGTACGCCGCGTCCGGCCCCGCGAGGAACGCCACCATGGACGCCACCTCCTCGGCCGTGCCGTAGCGGCCGAGGGCGGTCATGGCCGCCTGGCCGGAGGCGTACGGGCCGTCCGCGGGGTTCATGTCGGTGTCGGTCGGGCCCGGGTGCACGACGTTCGCCGTGATGCCCCGCCCGGCCAGCTCCCGCGCCAGGGCCTTCGTCAGCCCGACGACGGCCGACTTGCTCATCGCGTACAGGGTGGCCCCGGGGCCCGGCACGCGCGCGGTGACACAACTGCCGACGGTGATGATCCGGCCACCGGATCCCATCAGGGAGGCGGCCGACTGGGCGGCCAGGAAGGCGCCGCGCACGTTCACCGCGAGCAGCCGGTCGACGTCGGTGAGGGACAGGCTCTCCAGCGGCCCCATCAGCCCCACCGCCGCGTTGTTCACCAGCACGTCCAGGCCGCCCAGTTCCTCGGCCGCGCGCCGTACCGCGCCCGCCGCCTCGGCCGCGTCCGCGGAGTCGGCGCGCAGGGCCACCGCCCGCCGCCCCAGTGCCTCGATGTCCCGTACGACGTTCTCGGCCGCGTCCTTGCCGTGCACATAGGTCACGGCCACGTCCGCACCCTCCCGTGCCAGCCGCCGTGCCGTCGCCGCTCCGATGCCCCGGCTGCCGCCGGTGACCAGTGCCGTCCTGCCCCGCAGGTTCGTTCGTGAAGTCATGGCTCCATTCCAGCCGACGGCCGGGGCGGACACCGGCGGGCAACGGACATCGACCTCTGCCGCCCCGGCGGCCCGGTCCCGCGGTCAGCCCGGCGGGACGCCGCGCGGGCTGATCAGACCGGTGTCGTAGGCGAGGATCGTGGCCTGGACCCGGTCGCGCAGGCCGAGCTTGGACAGCAGGGCGTTCACGTGGCTCTTGACCGTGCCCGTGGTGACGCCGAGTTCGGCGGCGATCTCGGCGTTGGTCAGACCGGAGGCGATCTTCAGCAGGACCTCCCGCTCCCGCTGGGTGAGCCGGCCGAGGGGACCGGCTGCCGAGGACGCGGGCGGGGGCGGGGCGCTGCGGGCGAAGGTGTCGATGAGGCGGCGGGTCACGGCCGGCGCCAGGATGCCGTCGCCGTCCGCGACCACCCGGATCGCGGACAGCAGCTCCTCGGGCCGGGCGTCCTTCAGCAGGAACCCGGACGCACCGGCGCGCAGCGCCTCGTACACGTACTCGTCCAGGTCGAACGTGGTGAGCACCAGCACCCGCGGCCCGCCGGGCGTCTCGGTGATCAGCCGGGTCGCGGTGAGGCCGTCCATGCCCGGCATCCGGATGTCCATCAGGACGACGTCGGGTTTCTCCGCGGCGGCGAGGGACACCGCCGTCGCTCCGTCGCCGGCCTCGGCCACCACGGTCAGACCGGGTTCGGCGTCCACGATGGCGGCGAATCCGGCCCGGACCACGGCCTGGTCGTCGACGACGATCACGCGTATGGCGACGGGGACACCTCCTGGGCGGGGGCCGGAACGACTCCGGCCGGCAACGACACCCGTAGCGTACCGGTCGGCTCGCACAGGATCCGTCCCTCACCCGCGGCGACCTGCACCCGAAGGCGTTCGGCGACCGGGCCGGCGACGGCGAGCCGTACCCCGGTCACCGTGATCCGCAGGGTGCCGCGGCGGCGTCGCAGCGTCACCCGGGCCGGCCCCGGGTCGCCCGCGCCGAGCGCCGCCTCGACGATCCGGTACACCGAGACCTGCACGGACGGCGGCAGCTCCCGGGCGGCCTCCGGCAGGCCCCGCAGCCGCACGTCACGGCCGCCGGAGCGCAGCGCAGCGCACAGCGCGTCCAGGTCGGCGACGGTCGGCGACGGAGCGAGCCGGCCGGCGGGCCCCGCACCGCCGTCCGCCGAGTCGCCAAGCCCCCGCAGCATCTCCCGCATCGCGGCCAGCGCCGCCCTGGCCGTGTCCGCCACCTCCGCCAGGTCGCCCCGCCGGGCCGCGGCGACGAGCGCCCGCGTGTGCTCCAGTACGGCGTCCCGCAACGTGGCCGCCAGCCGCTGCCGCTCCGCCTCCGCGGCCCGGTCCGCCTGCCACATCGAGCTGGCGAACGCGAAGTCGTCGTAGGCCAGGGCGCGCAGCCGGCGCCGCCGCACGAACAGACCGCAGCCCCACACGGCGGCGAACACCGGGCCCAGCAGGACGGACAGGGTGAAGGCCAGCAGGACGGCACCCCCGGGTCCCGTCGGCTCGCCCGCCACCGAACCGTCCGCCCACGCCGTGGCCGTCACCGCGCACGCCACCCCCGGCGTCGCCGCGAGGGGCGCCGGCCATGTGCGCCCGGGCCCCCGCCCGTACCCGGCGACCGCGTACACGGCCAGCGCCTCCACGAGCGCCCCCGCGACGAGGAACTCCGCCACCTGCGACGGCACCGGCCAGGCGGCGACCACCACCGGACCCAGCCAGGCCGTCGCCAGCACGGCGCCGAGCACCGCCCACGGAGCACGCCGGCGCCACAGCAGGGGCAGCGCGTGCAGCACCAGCAGCCCGCAGACGACCAGCAGCGCCGGCAGCGTGGCGCGCCGGGCGGCGGCCGACCACTCCTCCGTGAGCGCCAGCGCGAACGAGACCGGCAGGATCATGGCGGCCAGCGCCAGCGCGGGATCGGCGAGCCGCTGCTCCCGCAGGACGTCCCGCCGCCAGCCCTGCTCGGACGGCGGTGTCCCGGCCCCGTCGGGCAGCGTGGCGCGCACCCGCCAGCCGCCCTCCCGCGTGGGCCCGGCGGTCAGTTCGCCACCGGCCGCAGCGGCGCGCTCCCGCATCCCGGCCAGGCCGCGCCCCGCGCCCAGACCCCCGGCACCCGGCGCGGCGGCGCGCGGCGGCGCGTTCTCCACGGTCAGTTCCAGCAGGCCGTCCGCCCGCCGGACCAGCACCCGGGCGGCGGCGCCGGGCGCGTACCGCAGCGCGTTGGTGAGGGCCTCGCGGACGATGCCGTGGATCGCCTCGGCCGACGGGCCGGCCAGGTCGTCGGGCAGCCGCGCGGTGACCGGACGGCCCAGCCGGCCGAAGCCCGCGACCAGTTCCTCGATCCTCCCGCTCATCGGCCGGTGGTCCGGGCGGTCGGTGTCCCGCAGCAGCCCCACCAGCCGTTGCAGCGCCGTGAGGGTCTCCGTGCCGGTGCGCTCCGCGAACGACAGCGCCTCGGCGGCCAGGTCGGGCCTGCTGTCCTGGAGCCGGTGCGCGGCGTCGACGGTCACCACGACCGAGGTGAGGTGATGGGCGCTCACATCGTGCAGTTCCCGGGTCAGCCGGCGGCGCTCGTGGTCGCCCGCCAGCCGGCGGGCGTGCTCCGCCCCGGCCAGCCGCCGGGCCGCGCTGAGCCGGCCGGCGAGCCGCTGACGCCGCGCCTCGCCGAGTCCGGCGCACAGCAGGTACACGCCGAGCGTGATCGCCATGTCGGACAGCAGTGCGACCCGCGGCCCCTCCTGCACCGCGGCCAGCACCCACTCGACGCCCACCACGGCGGCCACGGCCCGCACCGTCACCGGCACCGGGCAGCGGACCGCGACGGAGTACAGGGCGACCAGCGAGCCGAAGCCCAGATAGCCGTCCGGCCAGGCGAGTCCGCCCAGCACCACGGCACCCAGGGTGCCGGCCAGCGCCCGCAGAGGGGCGGTCCGGCGCCGTCCCAGCGCGGCCGTCTCCAGGGCCAGCGCGCCCAGCACGCCGAACAGGGCCGGCCCGCCGGGCGCGCCGTCGAGGCCCGCCCCGGGCCACAGCAGGGCTCCCTGCCCGGCCGCCAGCAGCAGGGGCAGAAGCCAGTTACGTATCGTCTCCATGTCGCCGACGAGCGTAGAGGCCGCCCCGCGCGGCGGGCACCGGACCCGAGGACGAGGGGCCGCCCCCCACCAGGGACGGAGACACCCAACCAGAGATAGAGAACCCGGTCGTGCCGCAGGCCGATGGCGTGCCTGGATGTCTTTGGCAGGCTGACGGCATGACACAGCCACAGCTCGCCGAGCAGCTCCCGTACCACCGCCTGGCCCGCCTGTCCGTGCGCTACCGGTGGTGGCGCCCCCTGCTCGGGACCCTGGTCGTGGCCGTGACCTACCTGTTCGCCCTGGCCGTCCTCATGGTCCTCGCCGTGGCCGTGGGATCGAGCCTCGGCTACAAGGAGGACGCCGACGGCTGGCCGGAGTTCGGCCCCGTCTCCGGCACCGCCGTGGACCTGCTCTCCATCGCGGTGGGCATACCCGTCCTGCTGCTCACGGTGCGCTGGATCGGGCGGCGGCCGGCCGGCACGGTCTCCTCCGTGACCGGGCGGCTGAGATGGCGCTGGCTGCTGCTGTGCGTGCTGACCGCCGTGCCGATCGTCGCCCTCGGGATGGGCGCCATGCTGCTGCTGCCCGCGGACGGCGAGCCGGAGAGCCAGTGGGCGGGCTGGGCGGACTTCGGGCTCGCCCTCGCCATGCTGGTGCTGCTCGTGCCGTTGCAGGCCGCCGCCGAGGAGTACGTGTTCCGCGGCTGGCTGACGCAGACCGCCGGGGCGTTCCTGCGCTCGCCGTGGGCCGCGCTGGTGCCGCAGGCCGTCCTGTTCGCCGCCGCCCACGGCTGGGGCACCCCCTGGGGCTTCGCCGACCTGGTGGTGTTCGGGGTGGCCGCGGGCTGGCTGACCTGGCGTACGGGCGGGCTGGAGGCGTCGATCGCCCTGCACACGGTCAACAACCTCTTCGCCTTCGGCGTCTCGGCCGCCGTCGTGGACGGGCTGAACAGCGACGAGACCGCGGCCGACGCGAACTGGCAGGTGGTCGCGCTCGACGTGCTGAGTATCGCGCTGTACACGGCGGCCGTGGCGTGGTGGCTGCGCCGCCGTCGGCTGGACCGTACCGCCCCGGCCCCGCAGCCCCCGGCGCAGCCGCCGGCCTTCGCCCCGGGACACCCGTACGTTCACGGTGCTCCGGCGCCCCACGCGTTCGGCGCGCCCGTGCCGCCGCCGTGGGGCCGGCCGGGAGCCGGTACGGCCGGTGCCCCGCCGTGGCCGGTACAGCCCGGCCCGGCCGCGCCGGCGCCCTGGGCCGGACAGCCGGCGCCGGGTGCGGCCCGTCCGCCCGCCGCGTCTCCCGGCGCCGGGGGAGACGGCGCGGACCGTACGTGAGGCACGTACCGCGCCGGGGGCTCAGGCGGTGTGCAGGGCGGTGTGCAGGGTGCGGGCGGCCATGGTGATGGCGGCCTCGGCGGCGTGGGTGCCGCGCAGGGCGTTGAGCATGACGAAGTCGTGGATGATGCCCTGGAAGCGGACCGCGGTGACCGGCACGCCGGCCTCGCGGAGCTTGTTGGCGTAGGCCTCGCCCTCGTCGCGCAGCACGTCGGCCTCGGCGGTGATGACCAGCGCCGGGGGCAGGCCGCGCAGCTGCTCGGTGGTGGCGCGCAG
>NZ_MUMF01000848.1:0-232 GCF_002155905.1 Streptomyces tricolor
GCTGCGCACCCTGCTGGGCACCGTCACCTGCGTCTACCAGGCGCCCAAGCTGACCGGCAAGGCCGACAACGCCGACAGCAGCATCAACTTCACCAACCAGCAGTTCGCGAAGACCTCCGGTTCGTCGCTGTGCTTCGCCAACGGCTACTTCACGGCCAAGTACGCACCCGTCACCGACGCGGGCGTCCGCGTCTACGTCAACTGACCGACCGGACCGTCCGGTTCAGCGTCG
>NZ_MUMF01000848.1:306-706 GCF_002155905.1 Streptomyces tricolor
CCGGCGGCCTTCCCGTGCTCCGGGAACACCACGTCGGAACACGCGTAGTACGTGTCCGGCGTACTGCTGTTCTGCCAGACCGTGTACAGCACCTGACGCCCCGTCCGGTCCGTCGGCAGCGTGGCGCTCACGCGGTACGTCCCGTCGCGCAGCGGTGGGTCCGTGACCTCGGCGAAGGGCTGCTCGGGCAGATCGGACCAGGTCAGCGGCTTCGACGGGTCGTACCCCTGCTCGGTCAGATACAGCCGGAACGTGCCCGTGTGCGCGATGGTCGACGCGTAGGTCAGCGTCAGCCGGCCCCCCGGTGCCAGCCGTGTCGCCGGCCAGTCCCGCCGGGCCAGGTCCAGACCCCGGTACGCCGGCAGGTTCCCGCTGCACAGCCTGCCGTCCGGAATCACCT
>NZ_MUMF01000849.1 GCF_002155905.1 Streptomyces tricolor
CAGGGCGGGGGCTGGACGGCGGGCGCGGCGGGACGCCAGGCGCGCGGCCCGTAACGCCGCCAGACCTCGCCCCAGCGGCCGATGCGGCCGACGACCAGCAGGATGGCGACCGCGATGACGGTGTAGTACGAGTACCAGAGGATCGCGTTGCCGACGGCGTCGTTGCCCTGGCGCCAGGAGTCGGGGGTGAACAGCTCCAGGGGCAGCACCCACCAGGTCCCGAGGTAGCCGTTCCACAGCAGGGACCAGACCAGCCAGCCCACGAGGAAGGCGATCAGGGCGCCGCTGAGCAGTTGCCGGGCCGGGATCTCCTCGGGTTCCTGTTCCGGACGGGGCTGATGGCCGTAGCGCCACACGCCCGGCGCCGCCTCCGGGCGGGGGGTCCGCAGCCAGGTGAGGAAGGGGGAGCCGTCCGGTTTCGGTGGCACACCGGGCGGCAGCGAGGGAGCCGGTGGCGCGCCGGGCGGCATGGGCGGCACCCCCGCCCCCTCACGAGGTGGCGTAGGCCGTGGTACAGGCGTCGCATGTGTGCCGCGTGGGTCGTGCGTGCTGTCGCTGTCCATCGACCTTGCCCCCTGACCAGCCGTTCCGTCCGCCGTTCCGTCGCTCATCAGCGAGTCAATCTAACGCCCCGGCAGGGGGAGTTCACCGCTTACCCGGCCGGGAGGGTCCGCGCCCGCCCGGGTGGGCTATGTCCACGGCGGACAAGGGGAGCCGCCGACAACGCCCACATGGAGCATGCCCACCCCCCGTGACCGGTCTTAGCCTGCGAGAAAAGAAGGTATGCGTCCGAAAACGCACCGCCCGGAACCCCCCGGACCGCCCGGTACGCAAGATCATCAGGGAGCCCCCATGACCGCACTTCCGCAGGAGCGCCGCGTCGTCACCGCCATCCCCGGCCCGAAGTCGCAGGAGCTTCAGGCCCGCCGTACCGCCGCGGTCGCGCAGGGCGTGGGCTCCGTGCTGCCCGTGTTCACCACGCGTGCGGGCGGCGGCATCATCGAGGACGTCGACGGCAACCGGCTGATCGACTTCGGCTCGGGCATCGCCGTGACCAGCGTGGGTGCGTCCGCCGAGGCCGTTGTCCGGCGTGCCTCCGCGCAGCTCGCCGACTTCACCCACACCTGTTTCATGGTCACCCCGTACGAGGGCTACGTGGAGGTCGCGGAGGCGCTGGCCGAGCTGACCCCGGGCGACCACGCCAAGAAGTCCGCGCTGTTCAACTCCGGCGCCGAGGCCGTGGAGAACGCCGTCAAGATCGCGCGTGCGTACACCAAGCGGCAGGCCGTCGTCGTGTTCGACCACGGTTACCACGGGCGCACCAACCTCACCATGGCGCTGACCGCCAAGAACATGCCGTACAAGCACGGCTTCGGGCCGTTCGCGCCCGAGGTCTACCGGGTGCCGGTCGCGTACGGCTACCGCTGGCCGACCGGGCCGGAGAACGCCGGTCCCGAGGCCGCCAAGCAGGCCATCGACCAGATCACCAAGCAGGTCGGCCCGGACAACGTCGCCGCGATCATCATCGAGCCCGTCCTCGGCGAGGGCGGCTTCATCGAGCCGGCCAAGGGCTTCCTGCCCGCCATCCGCCAGTTCGCCGCGGACAACGGCATCGTGTTCGTCGCCGACGAGATCCAGTCCGGTTTCTGCCGGACGGGTCAGTGGTTCGCGTGCGAGGACGAGGGGATCGTCCCGGACCTCATCACCACCGCGAAGGGCATCGCCGGCGGTCTGCCGCTCGCCGCCGTCACCGGGCGCGCCGAGATCATGGACGCCGCGCACGCCGGTGGCCTCGGCGGCACGTACGGCGGTAACCCCGTCGCCTGCGCCGGTGCGCTCGGCGCCATCGAGACGATGAAGGAGCTGGACCTCAACGGCAAGGCCAAGCGGATCGAGGAGGTCATGAAGGGCCGCCTCGCCGCCATGGCCGAGAAGTTCGACATCATCGGTGACGTGCGGGGCCGCGGCGCCATGATCGCCATCGAGCTGGTGAAGGACCGTACGACCAAGGAGCCGAACCCGGAGGCCACCGCCGCGCTGGCCAAGGCCTGCCACGCCGAGGGCCTGCTGGTGCTCACCTGCGGCACCTACGGCAACGTGCTCCGCTTCCTGCCGCCGCTGGTCATCGGCGAGGACCTGCTGAACGAGGGCCTCGACATCATCGAGCAGGCGTTCGCGCGCATCTGAGCAGCAGGTCTGCACCTCTGAAGGGTCCCTGCGGCAGGCCGTGTGAAGAAGGTGTGCGGGGTGGATGACGGGAGCGGATTCCGTCTGCCGAAGCGCACCGGCCTGCCGTAGGTTCTCTTCAGATGAGAGATACACCCGTCCACAGGGGACTGCGGACGGACACCGGGCCGGGGCCTCCCCAGCTTCGACCTGGTCGTGCCCTCGCGCACACAACCGGCGCCTGACGGCTCCGGGATCTCCTCACCGATCGGACGGTCGCCGCCCCAAACCCCCCGGGGCGTGCGACGTTCCGATCCGGACGGCCGCCTCGGAACCACCCCCCCTTGTTCCGGGGCGGCCGACCTCCTTCCTCCCCGGCCGGACCCGACCTGCCAAGCTGGGCCCATGCTGCTCCTGGTCCTCCCGGCGCTCGTCTTCGCCCTCATCACCTGGCAGGTCGCCGCCGACGGGCCGCTGCTCCGGCTGGACGCGGACGCCAGCCGGGCCCTCGTCCACCCGGACCGGTTCTCCGATCTCCTCTCCGACCTCGGCAATGTCCAGGTCGCCGTCCCCGCGCTCGCCGTGGCGCTCGGGTACACGGCCTGGCGGGGCCGGGCCGCCGGGACGCGGCGGTGGTGGCTGCCGCCGCTCGCCGCGGCCGTGCTGATGGCACTGGTCCCGGCGATCGTCGTCCCGCTGAAGGAGTGGACGGCCCGGCCGGGAAC
The DNA here is from genome assembly GCF_002155905.1 of Streptomyces tricolor. GTDB lineage: Bacteria > Actinomycetota > Actinomycetes > Streptomycetales > Streptomycetaceae > Streptomyces > Streptomyces tricolor. The sequence goes on from NZ_MUMF01000849.1 coordinate 2,892, forward strand.
CCCGGTGGTGCCCCCGGGGACCGGCTACTTCCCGTCCGGCCACACGGCGACCGCGGCGGTCGCGTACGGCTCCGCGGCCCTGCTCCTCCTCCCCCTCCTC
>NZ_MUMF01000850.1 GCF_002155905.1 Streptomyces tricolor
CGGCGGTCACCGCGGCGGCGATCACCCCGCCGGTCGCCAGGCCGTCGCTGAACAGGTGCGGGCGCCGGTCCAGGCTGTGCAGGCCGAAGCCGCACAGCTCGTACACGCCGACGGCGGCGATGACCAGGCTGACGACCAACACGGTCAGCGTCGGCGCGAGACCGCGCGCGCAGTCCTCCGTGCCGGGCTCCGCTTCCGTGGTGTCGTGCATGGGTCCCCCGTTGAACAGACGTGTGAACGGCCCGGTGAGCATGGGCGTTTGGGAACCTACAATACGTAGGGTCGGTCAGGGCCGACGCCGTGCGGGACGCGCGGGCGGCCGGTGTACCGCTGACGCCCGCCGGCGGGGCGTTGTCGGTGCCCGGGGCTACGCTGCGCGCATGATCACCACCGCCGACGACCGGGGCTTCCCGGCCGCGCTCGCCGCCGCCTTCGCGCACCCCTTCGACTACGCCGACGGGGACGGCGTCGACTTCGAGCCCTTCGACGCCTTCCTGTCCGCCGAGGAGACGACCGACTGGTTCCGGGCGTGGACCGGCAACGCGGAGGCGAGCGGGGACGTCTTCCGGGTGTTCGGCTGCGACGGCACGGGCGGATACGCGGCGTTCTGGCTGGTGCGGCCCGGGCGGGACCTCGCCGAGCAGCCGGTGGTCTTCCTCGGCTCGGAGGGCGAGACCGGTGTCGTCGCCCGGGACCTGGCCGACTTCCTGTGGGTGCTGGCCGACGGCCTCGGCCCCAGGGAGGCGGCCGAGGCCCGCGGCACGGGGGCCGGGTCCCGCCCGGACGCCCGGCGCACCGCGGTGGCCGAGCGGTTCGCGCCGGGGCGCGGGCAGCCGGCCGCGGTGCTGGTGGCGCGGGCCGGCGAGGAGTTTCCCGGCCTGGACGACTGGGTCATGGGGCTGTGCCGCTGAGGCACGCGCGCCGCGGGCGGTTCACCGTGCCCTGTCCCGCAGGAACAGCACACTGGCCAGGGTGCCGAGGAGGGCGAGGGCCGCGTTCAGCGCGATCGCCGTCTTCAGACCGCCGAGGACGGCCAGGGCGCCCGTGCCGGACATGGCGGCGGTGGCGACGGCGCTCATCACCGGCGTACCCATGGTGATGCCGATCTGCTGGGTCATCGTCGCGAGCCCGGTGGCCAGGCCCTGTTCGTGATCGGCGAGACCCGAGGTGGCGGTCACCATGAAGCCGACGATGACCAGCATGTTCCCCACCCCGCCCGCGAAGGTCGCGGCCAGCAGCAGCCACAGCGAGGAACGGCCGGTGCCGAGTCCGAGCAGGGCCGCCGTGAACAGGGCCTGGACCAGACCGCCGGCCAGCAGCGAGCGGGTGGCGCCGAACCTGCCGATCCAGCGCGGGGCGAGGGCGCCGCCGACGACCGTGCCCGCGCCCAGCACCCCGAAGGACAGCCCGGCGGCCAGCGGCGAGAAGCCGAGCACCTGCTGGAGGTACAGGGTCAGCAGGAACACCAGGGACGTCTCGGTGAGGAACGCGACCAGACCCGCGAGGTTGCCCCACGCCACCGACCGCCTGCCCAGCACCCGCGGCGGCACCAGCGGCGCCGGCACCCGGCGTTCCACGGCGCCGAACGCGAGCAGCAGCACCACCCCGGCCGTCAGCGGCAGCAGCGCGGCCGGCGCGCCCCAGCCGCGCTCGCCGGCCTGCGTCAGTCCGAGGATGACCGCGAGCAGCCCGAGCGTGACCGTGACGGCACCCGGCACATCCAGCTTCGGGCGCTGCGCGGGCCGGGACTCGGCGACGACCGCGGGCGCGACGAGGAGCACGGCGAGCGCCACCGGCACGTTGATGAAGAACGCCCACCGCCAGGACAGCAGGTCCGTCAGCAGGCCGCCGAGGATCGCACCGGTGGTGAAACCGGCCGACATCAGCGCCCCGTTGAGACCGAGCGCCCGCTCCCGCAGCGGGCCCTCCGGGAAGGACGTCGTCAGCAGCGACAGACCGGCCGGGGTGACCGCCGCGGTGGCCAGCCCCTGGAACACCCGGGCCGCGATCAGCACCTCCGGGCTCTGCGCCAGCCCGCCCGCCAGCGAGGCCGCGCCCAGCACGACGAGACCGCCCAGGAACAGCCGGCGGCGGCCGAAGAGATCCGCGACCCGCCCGAACAGCAGGGTGAACCCGGCCGCGCAGAGCGCGAACGCCGTGCCGATCCACTGGAGATGGGCGAGCGAGAAGCCGAGGCCCGCACCGATCACCGGCAGGGCCACGTTCAGGATGGAGAAGTCCACGGCCAGCATGAACTGGGCCGCGAGCAGCAGCACCAGCACCAGGCGGAGCCGGGGGGTCAGGGCGGCGGACGCGCCGTCCGGTCGGGTGGCGGTGACGGACATGACGAGGTGTTCCCCTCTGTGCGGTGGAAGCGGCCGGCCGGGGCGCCGGCGTACGGCGGAGTCGCCGGGGTCGAATCTCGTCCGTCCCGGCCGCCTCAGCCAGCACCCCCGTACGACCGGCCGCCGCGAGGGTGGTCACGGCGTGACCACCCTCGGGCATCCCGTTCGCGCCGTCCGGCGGGCAGGATGGACGACGACCGCCCGCACCAGGGGGCAGCGCCCCGCATCTTGGAGGCCCGTATGGACGCGTCGACCGAGCTGGGAGACTTCCTGAAGTCCCGCCGTGCCGCGGTGCGGCCGGAGGACGTCGGCATCGCCACCGCACCGGCCCGCCGCCGGGTCGCCGGGCTACGCCGCGAGGAACTGGCCCTGCTCGCGGGCGTCAGCATCACCCACTACACCCGCCTGGAACAGGGCCGCGCGGCCGGCGTCTCCGACTCCGTGCTGGACGCCGTCGCCCG
>NZ_MUMF01000851.1 GCF_002155905.1 Streptomyces tricolor
GGTGCCCGGCCGCCGCCGTTTTTGCGTGCCCTACCAGCGCATACCGAGTTCATCGAGCTGGGCGCGCCGCTCGGGGGTCAGCTTGTCGGCGCGGCGGCGGGCGTTGTCCAGGAAGCTGCCCAGCTTGATCTCCGTCCCGTCGACCACTTCGACGTGCTTGCGGGGCACGGTCAGGTGGCCCTCACGGGCGCGGAACTGCCGGGCGGCTGTGATGTTCAGCCGCCACTTGTCATCCCGGCTCGGCCGCGCGGGCTTGTCCTCGGCGTCGGCCGGCTCCAGCCCCAGGGCGCTGCTGAGTAGCCACTGCTGTGCGGGCTTCAGCTTGTCCCACCCCGCGCGCTGCGCCGACGCCCACGCTCCGAGATCCTCGCCCTGCACCACCAGTTCACCGCCGGCCTCGGGCAGGGTGCCGCCGGCCTCGATGTGTGCGCGGGCGAGCCGGAAGCAGCGCTGCCACGCCACGTCCCACCCCAGCGGGCACCATCCCGGGTCGATCGCCTCCAGCGCCTCCAGACGGCTTGCAGGCATCTCCCCAGGCGTCGGAGGAACATCTTCTCCCGCCGCCCGCCGTTCGGCGTTCAGCAGGGCCTTGCGGGCCGCTGCGCGCTGGTTCTTGGCCCACACCCCGATGGGGAACCCGCCCTCGCCCACGGCCGTGGCCGGGGGCAGGAAGTGCCCGTGCTTGGCCGCCCACGCCCGTGCCACCGCGAGGCCTTCCTCGAACGCCACGTCCTGGTGGGACCACACCATGCCCAGCGCCTCCAGCTCGGCCACCCGCGCCGGATCGAGGGTCCCGGCGTTGTAGTAGCGCCGCTGGTCGGCCAGCCACACCCCCAGCGGGAACCCGGCGCCCGCCGCCTGGTCCTCGGGCATGACGTAGTCGTACGGCACCCGCAGACGGTCGCTGCCACTCTCGCGCAGCCAGCGCGTGGCGGCCTCGATCCCGCGCCGCCAGTAGGCGTTCTCCGGGTCGATCACCCGCAACCTGACGAACTGGGCCAGCAGCGCGGGGTCACGCGGTTCGCTGAAGCGCAGCAGCCCGGCCGCCCGCTCGCTCACCCACGCCTCGTCGTCCTCGTCCTCCTGGTCCTCGTCCTGGCCCTCCAGCTCGGCGTCGTCCTCGTCCTCGGCGCCCCCCCGCCGGCCGCTGCGCCGCCGCGGGTCGGCCAGAGCCTCGATCGTGTCCGTGTCGTGCGCCCGCAGCGCCCCGAGCACCTTCGCGAGGGTCCCGTATGCCTCGGAGGTCAGCATTTCCTCGCCGTCCTCGTCCGGACCGAGGAATACCGGCACCACAAGAGAGGCCAATTTGCCCTCTCCCGGCTTCATGCGCAGGGCACGCCCTACCATCTGCACGATATCGACCATGGAGCCGCGTGCATCGCAGAAGGCGACCGCATCACACTGTGCGGTATCGACGCCTTCCCCGAGCACCTTCACGGAACTCAGGATCCGCACCGCAGCCGGGATATCGGAATCCCCGCCGATGAAATCGGAAGCGAATTCATCCAAGACCTGACGCCGATATCCCGGTGCGTGCTCCCCATACAGCCAGTCCGCCCAGACCCGCTCCGCCGGCGGGTACCGCCCCGGGTCGTCCTCGGCCAGCCGCTCGGCGACAGCGCCGACCCCGGCCGCCATCGCCTCGGCCTCGGCGACCCGGCTGTGAAAGGCCAGGATCCGCCGCAGCCGCTCCCGCGCCGCAGCCGTGAGCAACCCGGTCTGCAACGCGGCCAGCCGCGCCCCGCGCACCGCGTCCGAGGCCGCCGACTCCATCTGAAGCGCCTCGAACAGCTCCGGGTCGCGGATGTCCAGGCACACCACCTGATACGGCGCAACCAGCCCCCGCCGGATCGCCTCGGACAACTTGAGCTTGTACGCCACCGGCCCGAACACCGGCGAGTCCTCGTCCATGCTCGCCACCAACCGCGGCGTGTCGCCCTCGGCCTCCCACACCCGCGCCGTCGCGGTCATGTACAGCCGCCGCACCGCTGGCACCCGCGCCTGATCGTGCACCGCCGCCCACGGCTTCCCAGCATCCCCACTGGTCCGGTGGGCTTCGTCCACCACCATGAGGTCCCACACCGGCAAACCCGCCTCGTGCGCCCGCTGGAGGATGCCCAGGCCCACCGCCGCATAGGTGGCGAACACGGTCACCGGCTCCAGATCCCGCGTCCACGACACCAGCTCCTCCGGGTCGGTCGTGCACGGGATGCCGTCGCTGTCCTCGGCGCGCAGCGAACACACCCCGACCATCGCGCCCCGCCGGCCGCCCCGGCGCCACGCGCCCGCCATCTGAGTCAGCAGATCCAGCGTCGGGACCAGGACCAGCACCCGCCGCGCGGAAAGCTGCCGCGCGGCCTCTACAGCGATCAGCGTTTTGCCGGATCCGGTCGCGGCGATTACCTGCGTGCGTAGCCCCTCGGGGGGAACGCGCCCGCCGGGCGGGGTCTGGAGATAGCGCATAATGCCGTCGACTGCTTCCACCTGGTGCGGAAACAAATCCATCTGTGCCATGCGATCCACGCTTTCCGCCTCGTGTTCTGGTGAGGCTTCCTGTGGTGGTGATTCCCGGTTTTTCGGTGGGGGGTGCTCGGCGCCTCGGGGTGCAGGAGAGCCGGGGTCCGAGCCGGGGGAGGTGGTGTGTTCTGAGCCCAGATCTTATCCGGGCTCACCGTATGACGCACGCGGTTCGTATCCGGTTCGGGATGGTTGGC
>NZ_MUMF01000852.1:0-324 GCF_002155905.1 Streptomyces tricolor
GGGTGAGGCGGCGGATGCCGGGGGCGAAGGCCAGGGCCGTCAGGGCGGCGGCGCAACCGAGGACGGTCAGCGCGTACGGCAGGACGGCGTCCGAGACCTCCGCCCAGGACATGCCGTTCGCCAGGCCCCACAGCGCCGCCATGCCCACGAGGAACGTCAGCCAGCCGGCCGAGGCGAGCGTGAGGAGCCAGAGCGCGGCGGCGAGGAGGGTCACCGCGGTCCCGCCGCGCCGCTGCCGCGGTGCCGGGCGCGCAGGGCCGTACAGCCGCGCGTAGGTCTCGGGGTTCATGGGGACGATCCTGCGCGGAGGGTGCCGGGCGCGGC
>NZ_MUMF01000852.1:341-582 GCF_002155905.1 Streptomyces tricolor
TGCGCGCGGGTACTCAGCGCGTACTCAAAAAGAGAGCCGGTGAGGGTGCAGCCCCGTCCCCACGGGCACCCTCACCGGCCGTCTGCCGCCGTCAGCGGCGGTACGTCAGGCGCGTACCAGCTCCTTCTCCTCCTCGGGGTCGGCGTGCGTGCGCAGGCCCTCGCCCTCCACGTCCACGTTGGGCAGCGCGCGGTCCAGCCACTGCGGCAGCCACCACGCCCGCTTGCCGAGCAGGGCCAGG
>NZ_MUMF01000853.1 GCF_002155905.1 Streptomyces tricolor
CCCTCAGGCGTCCTTCAGCTCCTGCCGCTGCCGGCCGAGCCCCTCGATCTCCAGCTCGACGACGTCCCCGGCCCTCAGGTAGGGCTTCGGCTCGGGCTGCCCCATGGCCACCCCCGCCGGCGTCCCCGTGCTGATGACGTCCCCGGGGTACAGCGTCATGAACCGGCTGAGGTACCGCACGACCTCCCCCACCGGGAAGATCTGCTCGGCCGTCGTGCCGTCCTGCTTCAGCTCCCCGTTCACCCACAGCCTCAGCGACAGCCGCTGCGGGTCCGGGACCTCGTCGGCCGTCACGAGCCACGGCCCCAGCGGGTTGAACGTCTCACAGTTCTTGCCCTTGTCCCAGGTCCCGCCGCGCTCGATCTGGAACTCCCGCTCGGAGACGTCGTGCGCCACCGCGTACCCGGCGACGTGCGCGAGGCCCTCCTCGGCGGAGTCCAGGTAGCGGGCCGTACGGCCGATGACGACCGCGAGTTCGACCTCCCAGTCGGTCTTGACCGAGCCGCGCGGCACCAGCACGGTGTCGTTCGGCCCGACGACCGTGTCCGGCGCCTTGAGGAAGACCACCGGTTCGGGCGGCGGCTCGACGCCCGTCTCGCGGGCGTGGTCGTGGTAGTTGAGCCCGATGCACACGATCTTGCCGATGCGGCCGAGCGGGGGGCCGATCCGCAGGCCGGCCGCGTCCAGCGCGGGCAGCTCACCGGTCCCGGCCGCCGCCCGTACGCGGTCGAGCGCGGTGTCGTCGGCGAGGAGCGCGCCGTCGATGTCGTCCACGAGGCCCGACAGGTCCCTGAGGGTCCCCTCGGCGTCGAGCAGCGCGGGGCGCTCCGCCCCTGCCGTACCGACTCGCAGCAGCTTCATGGTCACAATCTCCCTCGATCGCGGGCGCCCGCCGATGGGTGCAGCCATCGGAGGACTGGCTGATCCTCCAATTCCCCTGTCCACTCCGCAAGACCCTGTTCACGTACTGGACCGTCACCAGGACACCGGTCACCGCTCAGCGGGACAGCAGCGCCTGCTCCGCCGAACTCCAGGCCGTGCTGGTGACGACGTACAGCGCGGCGGCCAGCGGGACGACCGCCACGGTGACGAGGGTGAAGAAGGACAGGAACGGCATGACCCGGGTGACCGCGCCGAGGCCGGGCACCTCGCCCCCCGCCCCGACGGGCGCCGGCTGCGCGGCCGTCAGACGCCGGCCGCGCCGGTAGTTGACGGTGGCGACGGCCGCGACGACGGCGAACAGGCCGAGGTAGACCAGCCCGGCCGGGCCGAACATCCCGCCGTCCGCCAGCGCGTCGGTCCAGTGTCCGCCGAGCGGCGCCGCGAGCAGCCGGTGGCCGAGCAGGCCGTTGCTCTCGCCGCCGATCGTGGAGCTGGAGAAGAGGTGGTACAGCAGGAAGAACGCGGGCAGTTGGAGCAGGCTGGGCAGGCAGCCGGAGAGCGGCGAGACCTTTTCCCGCGTGTGCAGTTCGAGCACGGCCTGCTGGAGCCGCTGCGGATCCTTGGCGTGCTTGCGGCGCAGTTCGGCGATTCTCGGCTGGAGCGCGGCCTGGGCGCGCCGGCCGCGGGCGGCAGCCCGGGACAGGGGGTGGACGAGGAGCCGTACGAGCGCGGTGAACAGGACGATCGCGGCGGCTGCCGCGGAGGCGTGGAAGAGCGGGGTCAGCAGGTCGGCCAGGTGTTCGACCAGACGGGCGAAGACGGACATGGGTGAACCCTCCGGGGGTCTCGTCGTGCCGGAAGCAGGGGAGATCGGCATGACGACCCGCGCGGGGTCACGCGCTGAGAGGTGCGAGAACGTGCCCTACGCGGCGGTCGCCGGTCCGCAGAGCCCGGGTGCTCGGGGGCGCCGCCGGCCGGGACCGTCGGGATCGCGCTGGGGCAGGAAGGCCGTACGGCGGGCCCGGTCGCGTATCGCCGTGCGGACCCGGGTGGGCGGTACGGCGGGCACGCTGCGGGCGGCCAGCAGGGCGCAGGCGGCGAGCGTGGCGGCGGTGGTGGCGGTCGCCGCGAGGGCGACGGCGGTGGTCAGGCCGCCGGTGCCGAGGAGCGCGGCCTGGAGCAGCAGCAGGTGCGCCAGGAGCAGCAGGAGGGCGAGGGGACGCACGGCGACGGCACGGCCGGCCATCGGCACTCCCCCCCTTCGCACATATGCCTGTCGTATGACTGTCTGTCAGTCTGCCAGATGCGCCGGACCGGTCTCCAGGGGCTCCAGCAGCCGCTTGGGCCGCAGCAGCGCCCTGCTGACCGGATCCGCCGGCGCGGAGTCGAGTTCCGGCCCCGGCACCATGACAACGTCGGCGACCGGCACGAGAGTTCCGCAGGCCGCGCACGTCCCGTACGGCTCGACCTCGCCGCCGCAGTCCGCGTGCCGGAAGACCCGCAGCCGGTGCCCGTCGATGTGCTCCCGGCCCCAGTGGCCGAGGGCGCGCAGCACCGGCCAGAGGGCGGCGCCGCGCTCGGTGACGACGTACTCGTCGCGGGGCGGCGTCTCCTGGTACCGGCGCTTCTCCAGGATCCCCTCCTCGGTCAGCGTCCGGAGCCGGGACGACAGGACGGCGCGCGGGATGCCGAGGTGGACGAGGAAGTCGTTGTAGCGCCGGACGCCGTAGATCGCGTCGCGGACGACGAGCAGCGTCCACCGCTCGCCGACGATCTCCAGCGCGCGGGCGATGGAGCACTCCTGCGTCACGTAGTCCTTGCCCAGTGCCATGCCGTCCACTGTAACCACGGGCCACCGGTCGGTTCAGTGATCGAACCTACGGTGCTACGGTGACGGACACAGGTGAGTTCAATGACCGAACCGAATGCCAAGGACCGGACCAAGGACAGGACAGGCCATGACCCGGCTCGACTCCGCCGCCACTGACGCGGCCGTACGCGGTGCCACCCCCCGGGACACCCCCGTACGCC
>NZ_MUMF01000854.1 GCF_002155905.1 Streptomyces tricolor
CCCCCGCCCCGCCCGCTCGATGCCGCGCTCGAAGGCCACGCCGAGCTGCCGCCCGTCCGGCCCGTTGCCCACCAGGTGCACCACCTCCCGGCTGATGCGCACGCCGCGGACATGCTTCCAGCCGTCGCGCAGCAGCAGCCGCCCGACGATCGCCCGGAAGGCGCGATCGTCGGCAGTGTCGATGGCGGCGAGGGAGAAGCACTTCGCCCGCCGCCGACGCCGCGCGAGCGCGGCCCGGCCCTGGCGCACCGCAGCCCGTACCGCGTACGCGAGGGCCGCCGCCGCGAGCAGCGCCGCCCACCAGCCGACCCGGGACCACAGCCAGCCGAGACCGGCCAGGGGTAAGGCGACCGCAGCGAGGACCGCGACGAACGCGGGCGCGACCTCCCACCACTCCGGCCCGTACTCTCCGTTCAGCCGCCGCTGCAGTTCCTCGCGCTTGCGCCAGGCCCGCCGCGTGCCGACAGGAGACCGGGTCAGCGGCCACACCGCGTTCACCCCCACCACCTCGCCCAGATTGACGTCCCTTGTCATATCTGCCCGCCCCGTCGTCCGTACAGCCACGCCGCCGCAGGTGGCAACGCGCTGATAACAAGCCCTTTGGGGGGCGGTCACCCAAATTTGGGTGACCTCGCGGCAGCACCTGAAGTTCCCCTGACGACAACTTCGGTTTCCCTGACAACTTAGCTTCCCCGCAACTAGAATTGTCCATGTGACGGACCGCAAAGCCGCCTTCGACCTGGAGGCGTTCATGACCCCGCTCGATCCCGCCTGGACCGAACCCACCGACGAGCAACTGCAGCAGTTCCGCAAGCGGCTCCGGGGTGTCGTCGCCTCCTTCGCTGACGGCATCTCTGTACGCGACACCAGCCCCGGCGCAGCGCACGAGGAACTCCCGGTGCGCAGCACCCCGGACTGGAAGCTGGCCATGCTCCGCGCCCTGCGCGTGGCGCGGGACGAGGCCGAGGCCATGAACGAGGAGTACGCCCGCGGCGCCGGCGCGGGGGGCGTCGGCTACCCGGAGCTGGGCGCAGCGTGGGGGATCTCCCGCCAGGCCGCGCGCAAGAAGTGGCCCGGCGCAGTCGTCGCCATCAACTCGCACGCGAACAAGGAGCCCATCGAGTTCAACGCCTTCGGTGGGAACGCCCGCATCGAATGGCACCCCGAGGACGGCGGCTGGTGGTGGATCGCCCAGGCCGCCAACGGCCGCCACGAGGACGCGGGGGACAAGGTCACCTACGACACCAGCCAGGAGGCCGCCGCAGCCGCCGGTGCATTCCTCGCCGCCAACGCCCGGCCCACCGCGAACGGAGACTCAACGTGATCCAGCTGACCATCGGAGCGCTGCTCGGAGCAGCCGCCGCCCTGCTCGCCGTCGCCGCCCACCGACGCCTCACCCGACACCCGCACTGCGCGTGGTGCGCGACCGCGTCCGGCTGGCGCACCAGCGACCACGACACGCAGCTGTGCCGCGGCTACGTCCAGGAGCGCCGCCGCGAGCGGCTGCGCGACCGCGCCCACGGCCGCCCGGTCATCGAGCCGGACCCGTGGGGGCACATGTGGCTGCTGCCGGAGGAGATCGCCGAACGAGCGGAGGCAGAGGCATGAGCGGCGCCCGCGAAGCGAGCGAGCAGCTGGCCCGGTCGCCCGCCCGGCTGGCCTCGGAGTACCCCACCGACCCAGCCGGCGCCGAGCCGCTCCCGCTGCAGTTCGGTACGGAGGAGGACCCGGGCGCCCCGGCGCCGGTCCCGCTGCAGGCCGGTCAGCTGGCGTGGCTAGCCGAGCTGGTCAAGCGCGAGCTGGCCACCGCGCGCAACGCGCACAGCGACGGCAACGCGACGTGCGCACACTGCGAGGGCACCGGTGCTGCCCGCCTAGGCGCCCGCCCTTCCGGGGGGTCTGTGATGCACCTCACGCCGCCGTGCCCGCAGTGCTCGGCAGCTACGGAGCGGATCGAAGTGGAGGGCGAGAAGGTCTGGCGCTGCACCGCACCCGGCTGCACCCGGCGCACCTACGGCACCGGCGACCCAGACCACGACGACACGCTCCCCGGCTACAGCGAGGTCGACGAGGACGGCGCCGAGATCGTCTGCCACGGCACCGGTGAGATCGACGTAGAGGCGACCGCCGAGCTGGCCGCCCAAGGCGGACCCGGCGACGACGACCTGGTCGAGGACGAGTGGCCCGCGCCGGCCGCCGACGCTGGCCCGCCCGGGGACGCCTCGGACATGGGGCACGTCCCCAGCCGGGGACGGGGAAGCACCGGCGCAGACCGGGGACGCCACGCCGACGTCGAGGTCCCCCCGGACGCCGGGGTGACCGCCCCGGCGATCACGCACAGCAACGGTGCAGTGGGGCGCGAGCCCCAGCGTCCCCACGACCGCGTGGGGCACGAACCCCCGTCCCCGTTCCCCGGGCCGTCCCCACGGGGGCACGGATGAGGCCCCCGGCCGGGGAAGCCGCCCCCGGTTCCGGCGCCACCGTTCCCCGTCCGGCGGGTGGGGAAGACACCACCGTTCCCCGCCCCTTCGACCCCGACCGTGGGGAACCCGGCGGGGAGCCCGAACCCACCGCGACTGGGGAAGGGGTGCCCTGGGCGGAGCTGCTCGCCGAAGGGGAAACCGTCGCCCGGTACTGGAGCCACGTCCTGCGGCGCGGCCCGGACGAGTGCTGGTGGTGGACCGGCGGGCTGACCGACACCGGGCACGCCACCTTCCGCGCCGTGTCCCTCCCCGGCCGGACCCGGCGCGGCACTGTGCCCGCCCATCTGTTCGGCTACCGGCTCGCCCACGGGCCCGTCTCCGTGCCCCGCGGGATGGTGGTCAGGCACCGGTGTGACGAGCCGCCGTGCCAGAACCCGGCGCACTGGCTGCTCGGTACGAGGGGCGACAACAACCGCGACGCCGCGAGTCGTCGCAGGTTGACGGGCCATGCGCTGGCCGACGTACGCGGCGCGGCGGGCCGGGCGCGGGCGGTCCAGGCCGCCATCGCCGCCGCCAGTCCCGAGGACCTGGACCAGGCCATCGCCGCCGCGCTGGCCGCCGGCAACCCGTCCGGCGCGCACCAAGACGCTCTCTTCTAGAGCACCCCGAGCCCACCGCCGGCCCCGGACCGAACGGTCCGGGGCCGGTCGCGTTGGCGGGCGGGGAACCGTCCCCGGCGACGTCCCCGGGGAACTCCGCGTGCGGCGCGGGGGAAGGACCCAGCGCTGGGGCTTCCCCACCGGGCGGACCCCGCCGCGGTCGTCGTGGGCGGGGAACGGTCCCCGCTCCGGACCCGCCCGGCACCCCGCCGGGTCGGTGGGTCCGTCCCCACGTCGGTGCACCGGGCGCCGCCGTTCCCCGGCGCCCCTTCCCCGCCCGCCGGGG
>NZ_MUMF01000085.1 GCF_002155905.1 Streptomyces tricolor
AGATGTTTATAAGAGACCGGTCCTGACCCGCCCCCAGGACCTCCCCGAACCGCCCCGGCCAGCAATTCCCCCGCCTGGCCGGGGCATTTCACATGGCGGGCCCGGCCGTAGGGTGGCCCGTTCCCCCCTGGCCGGGCACCGGCAGGGACCGGTGGGGATGCCGTGCCCCACCGGTCCCTGAGGGGCGACGGGGCCCGGTTACGGCGTGCCGCTCTTGTTGAAGCCCTTGTCGAGGTAGGGCGACTGGTCGACGACGAAGCCGTCGTCCGCGACCAGGCGGGCGATGCCGCCCTGGTCCCGCCAGACCTCGTCGGAGGAGCTGAAGGAGAAGCCGCCGTACTGCGGGTGGTTCTCGTCGGTGTAGACGCGGTAGCGCTGGCCCGGCTGGATGACCGTCCCCGGGGGGAAGGGGAAGGCGTACCCGGTGGGCTTGGCCTCCACCTTCCAGCCGGTCAGGTCCTGGGGCGCACCGCCCTTGTTGAGGATCTCGACGTACTCGTCGGCCTGGCCCGCGCTCGTGCCCTGGTAGCGCAGGCCGGAGATGATCACGTCGGGCTCGTCGAGCGTGAACATGCAGACCACGTCGGCGAAGTTGATGCCGTCCTCCGGGCTGCGGAACTGCCGGACGATCTGGCCGTCGCGCTTGAACCCGCTCAGCACCGCCCGGTACTGCTTGCCGTCGATCGTGACGGGCCGGGGGTGGACGAAGGTCTGGAGGTCGACCAGGTCGTCGTCCGCGGGGCTGGTGCCGGTGCTGTTCGGTGTCTCGTTGTGGTGGAAGCTGAAGTCGAGATCGGTCGTGCTGCCGTCCTCGAACATGACGTTGATGGTGAGCTGGACGTCGAACTGGCTCGGACTGACGGTCGTGGGCTTGTTGCGGTGCACGAAGGTACCGATGACGAACTCGGTGCCGTCGAGCTGGACGTCCGCGGCCTCACCGCGGAACTGGTACCCGCTCTGGCTGCCCGCGCTGCCCCACTGGATGTAGTCGGTGCCCAGGCCGTTGACCGGCGAGATGCCGGGGTTGGTGGACGAGAAGACGCCGGAGGTGACGACGGTGGTCATGGTGTCGGGCTCCCGCTCTCTCAGTCCTCGTCCTCGATGACCTCGGCCTTGAGCTTGGCCGGGGGCGCGGTGCCGACCTGGGCGACGCCGTCGGTGTGGCGGCCGAGCGGGGCTCCGTCGACCGCTTCCAGACCGCAGGTGTAGACGATGCAGTCCTTGTCCTGGTCGCTCGTGTTCAGGTGCACGTGGTAGGTGAAGGTCAGGGTGCGCCCGTCGTCGCTGACCTTGGCCTGGACGGGGGGCAGGTTGCCGCCCGTGGTCTGGTTCATGCGCTTGTACTGGGCGCCCACCGTGCCGTTCCAGCGGAAGCCGGTGGGGGCGGTGAAGACGTGCTCGCGTTCGCCGGCGTCGACCGTCTCGCTCCAGTTCGGCGTGCGGACGCAGACGTTGATGGTGGTGCCGAGGCCCCCGGGAGCGTCCTCGACCCCGCCCTCCTGCCACACCACGAGGTCGAGCTTCTGGTCCTGGCCCTGCTCGTTCTGGGCACGGCCCTGCTCGTAACCCCAGTCGTAGCCGTTCGCGTAATGGTCCTTCTCGCCGCGCGCACCGTCCCGTGGCGGGTCGGCGTACGGCTTCCCGGCGAGCGCGTCGGCGCGTCCCTGTTCCTCCCCCCGTTTGTAGGCGTCCTTCTTGGTCTGCACGTCGGTGGTCATCTCCGAGTCCTCCTGGGGCTGTGAGCGAAGCGTGCGACGAAAGGGAGCGACGTCCTGGTGCGGGTCGTCCCGGCCCGCAGGAAGCGGGCAGGGGCCGGCACCGCGCACCACGCGGTTCACCGAACGCGGAACGTCATGGGGAGCTGCGTCCGGAAGGCGGAACGCAGAACGCGGAACTGCCTGCGGTTTCGAGCGGAGCGTTCGCTCAGGTATCGCGGCACGCACCGGGCTGTCATCCGCGTCCATCGTTAGCCCGGACCCGGGGGCGGTATGCCGCTGTTCCCCCGTTTGGAATGCCGAATCGATTCTGCGTCACTTGTTCGAGTGCAGTTGAGGCAGGCAGAAGCGCAGGGGTGCAGAGCGGAGCGCGCCGGCCCGCGCCCTGCTGACGGCGCGGGCGCCTCGTGCCGTCCGCTCCTGCGCGCCTGCGCGCTCCGCCTCTGTGGGCGCCCTCCGCTGTCCGCCCGTACGGATCCCGTCGCCGTCCGTCGTCCGCGGCTCCTCCCTCGTGCGGGTGGCACGCTCGGTGCGCTGCTCCTGAGGTGCCCGTCCGGCCGGTATGCAGGGGAAACGCCAACGAGGGCTCGGAAGGAGACGGAGATGCGGGAGACGAGGCCGTGGAGGCCGGAGGTGCCGGGCGCCATCGGGGACCGGCCGCGCGGGTGCCGGGCGGTGCCGGCGTGACGGCGAAGGCCGCGGCGCGGCGGCGTACGCCGGACGCACCGGACGCACCGGACGCGGGCGGGCCGCCGACGACCGTGGCGGGCAACGGCACGGCCGGGTTCTCCGGGGACGGCGGGTCCGCCCCGGAAGGGCAGTTGGCCTTCCCCGCGGACGTGGCCGTGGGGGCCGGCGCGGTCTTCGTCGCGGACCATGCCAACCACCGGATCCGCCGGATCGACGGCTCCGGCACGCTGACGACGATCGCCGGCGACGGACTGCGGGGTTTCGCCGGGGACGGCGCCGGCGCGGTGCGCGCCCGCCTCGGCTTCCCGTCCGCGCTCGCCGTCGCCCCGGACGGAGCCGTGCTCGTCGCCGACGAGATGAACCACCGGATCCGCCGGATCGACCCCTCGGGTGTCATCGACACCGTCGCCGGAGACGGGTCCCGCACCGGCGACGGCGGCGTGGGCGACGGCGGCCCCGCCGGCCGTGCCCGGCTGGACGCGCCGTGCGCCGTGGCCGTGGACGGCGCCGGATCGGTGTACATCGGGGAGGCGGGCGGTCGCAGGGTGCGCAGGATCGGCGGCGACGGTGTCATCAGCACGGTCGTCGCGGCGTCCGGCCGGTCCGGCGGCTCCGGTGCGGCCGACGCCGGTGAGGCGTTCCTGCCCGCGGGCCTGGCGGTCGACGGGGCCGGGCAGCTGTACATCGCCGATCCGGCGGGCCGCCGGGTGCTGCTGCTGGGCTCGGACGGGTCGCTCCGGGCAGTGGCGGGACCGCCGGACGGAGGCGGCGGCGCCACGGCGGTCGACTGGAGCGCCCCGTGCGCGGTGGCGGTCGACGGCCGGGGCGTGGTCTACGTCGCCGATCTGAACGGGCACCGGGTGTGGCGGCTGGCCGACGGAGCGGCCCGGGTCGTCGCGGGACCCGACCCGGCAGCAGGTGAGGCGGCCGATGCTGTCGCCGGCAGCGCGCTGCGTTACCCGTGCGGTCTCGCCGCGGACCCGGCCGGGCGGCTGCTGGTGGCGGACAACTTCCACCACCGGATCGCGGCCGTGCCCCTCGCCGCCGCCCCCTCCCAGGACACCGAGCCGGAAGGGGCCGAGAAGCCGGAACCGGAACCGGAACCGGAACCGAAGCCGGAACCGGAACAGAAACCGGAGCGAGAACCGGAACCGGACCGCGGATCCGGCGGCGCGCAGGACGGCGACGGCGGTGCCGTGACCGTACCGGCCGCCCGGCTGCTGGTCCGCCAGGAGGTCGGCCTGGAAGTCCCGCGCGGCGGCAGCGAGTTGCTCCACGTGCGGGTCTCCTCCACCGATCCCTGGGCCCCTGGGCGGGTGGAGCACCGCTTCACGGCCCCGACGGGCTTCGTCTTCGACGGCCGGGTGACCTGCGCGTACTACCGCGCGGATCGCACGGTGCTGCCCGGCGGGGAGCCGACGGGGACGGTCCGGGACGACGGCAGATCGCTGACCGTCACGGACGAGCCCCGCCTGAACACCCCCGGCCACCCGGCGGCGGCCCTGGTCTACACGCTCGGCATCCGGGCTCTGGACGACGCCGAGCCGGGCCGGTACACCGACGGGCGGGCGGTTGTCGCGGGCGGGCCGGACGTGCGCCTGAAGGCGAGCGTGCTCGGAGACGACGAGGACTGACCGGAGCGCGCACGAGCCATGGGCCGTCCGTGGCGGACCCCGCCATGGGCGGCCCTTTGCGTTCTCAAACCCTGAATACGGAAGTAATCGTTTCTGTGCTCCCAGGTCACCCTCGTGACGGTCACGCGTTGCAGTAAAGCAGCAACTTTGAGTTAGCGTTCGAAACGTGTTCACGCCCACCCTCCCGAGGCTCGGGCCCCCAGGCCCCTTCCCGTACGCCCCGCTTGCCCATCCGCTCGACCGCAAGTGGCTGCACTACGCGTTCCTGTCCCGGTGCGGTCGGCAGGCACTCATCGCGAACCTGTCCGTCCTGGGGTCCTCCACGGGCGCGGTCTTCGCGGACCCGGGAGCGCCGGCCGCCGGGCGCCGCAGCGGCACCGGTACGGCGGCCGAGGGGCAGCACATGGCGATCCTGCTCGTCTACGAGGAGGGGCACGGCTGGAGCGCGACACAGTTCAACGCCGAACAGCCCGAACTGCCCTGGTCCGCCTTCCGGTTGCCGCACCCGCGCGGCGAGGCCGGCGCGTTCCGGGTGGCGGCCCGGTCGGCGGCCCCGGCCGCCGACGTGCTGCTGACCCGGACCAGCAGGCCCTGCACCTCCCAGTGCGCGCCGTTCGGCGAGGACGAGCACCTGCGCTGGCAGTCGGAGCCCGGTGTCCTGGGCACCGGCACCCTGCGGCACGGCGACGGCACGGTCACGGAGACGGATCTGCTCGGCTACCACGAGCGGGTGCGCGGCCGGTGGTCCTGGCCCACGCTCGGCGGCTGGGTGTTCGGGTTCGTCAACGCCCCCTCCGGACCCGCCGATGCCGCACCGCCCTCGGCGGTCGTCTTCACCCTGATCCAGCCCGCGTACCCGGCGGACGCGGCCAACGGCTCGGTGATGCTGTGGCGCGACGGGCGCATGATCCGGCACTTCCCGCGGCGCAATCTGCGGGTCGCGGTCAGCGGCAGCCTGGACCGTGGCCGGGTGGCGACGGTGCCGCCGCTGGCGGACCTGCTGGGCACCCCGCCCATGGCCGCGGTGCCCGGCCGGCTGCTGATCACCGCCCGGCTGGGTGACGACCGCCTCGTCCTCGACTTCCGCTCGCGTACGGCGGGCCGGATCGCCAACCCGTCGGAGACGAGCCTGCACCCGTTCAGCGTGCACGAGACCCTCGGCCCGTGCACCGTGGAAGGCCGGATCGGCGGGCGCCGCATCGGCTTCCGTACCGAGGGCATCGTGGAGTTCGCGGGGGGTGCCCATGACTGACACCGCCCCCGCTTTCACCGGTGCCCGGCTGCTGGACGAGACCGTCACCGCCCTGTCCGACCGCGCGCCGGCCATCCTCGCCGCAGCCGCCGACCAGTTGCGCGGCATCCGGCTCGGCCTGCACTTCAACGACGGCAGCCACGCCACGCTCACCGCGCGGCACAGCCGTCTCGTGGTGGACCGGGACCGCTGCCCGGACCCCGACGTCGAGGTCGCCTTCGACAACCGGGCCATGAACCTGCTGTTCGACCTCCAGCGCGCGCCCGTCGACCAGGTCCTGTCCGACAGCCTCGACGTCCGCGGCTCCCGCGACGACACCCTCGCCGTCTGGCGGGCCTTCACCCTGCTGTCCCAGCGCGCGGCGGGCCTGCGCAGCATGCAGGAACTCTGGGGCGCCTACCGCGAGCAGGCCCCCCAGCTGTGGGGCAGCGCGACACCCGCCGCCCGCGAACCGGCCGCCGACCCGGTCGACTGGACCGCGCTGGACTTCCTCGCCCGGCGCTCGCCCGAGGACGCGCCCGCACCGCCCGCGCTGATCGGTGACACCACCGTCACCGCGCCGCGCATGCTCTGGGACGGCCGCACCAGCACCAGCTGGTCGCTGGAGGACACCGTCCGCGACGCGGACCTCATGGAGACCATGCGCCGGTGCCGGGCGCGCACCAACGAGGAGATCGAACGGCTGCTGCCGGACCGCGAGCCGCGCGCCGAGCTGTACGACCTCATGCGCTCCTACCCCGCCCGCCAGGGCAAGGGACTGCGGCCCACCCTGACCATCGCCGCGTGCGCCGCCTTCGGCGGGCGCCCCGACGACGCCGTACGCGCCGCCGCCGCACTGGAGCTGTTCCACAACGGCTTCCTCGTCCACGACGACATCGCCGACGAGTCCACGCACCGGCGCGGCCTGCCGACCATGCACGAGGAACACGGCCTGGGCCTGGCCGTCAACGTCGGCGACGGCCTGAACCTGCTCGCCGTCGACGCGGTCCTGTCCAACCTCGAAACGCTCGGCCTGGTGCACACCCTCGGCCTCATCCACGAGGCGGTGCACATGTGCCGGGAGTCCATCGAGGGCCAGGCCATGGAACTGGGCTGGATCCGCCACGAGGTCGTCCCGGAGACCGACGACGCCTACTTCACGATGAGCACCAAGAAGACGGGCTGGTACACCTGCATCAGCCCGTGCCGCATCGGCGCCGTCTGCGCCGGCGTCACCGACCCGGCCGTACTGGGCCGGTTCGACGAGGCGTTCCGCCTGATCGGCATCGCCTTCCAGATCCAGGACGACATCCTGAACCTGGTCGGCGAGGAGGCCCTCTACGGCAAGGAGCCCCTCGGCGACCTGCTCGAAGGCAAGCGCACCGTGATGCTGATCCACCTCTTCCGCACCGCGTACGCCCACGAGCGCCCCCGCCTCTTCGACGTCCTGCGGCAGCGCCGTACCGACAAGACCCAGCAGCACGCCGAGGAACTCCTCGCCGCCATGCGCCGGCACGGCTCCATCGAGTACGCCACCGACCTCGCCGACCGGCTCGCCGCCGAGGGCATCGCCCGCTTCGAGGAAGACCTCCGGATCATCCCCGAGAACGAAGGCAAAGCCGTGCTGCGACAGATCGCCCACTACGTCACCTCAAGGCCACTGTGACCACCACCATGCCCCCGTCCCCGCCGGCCGATCCCACCGCCGCCGGCCCGCTGACCCCCACCGACCACCGGGCCTTCGCCTTCCTCGGCCAGGTCAACAGCAGTCTGCGCCAGTGCCTGTGCACCCTGGCCCGGCACGGCGTGGCACTGCGCCGGGACGACCCCGAACGCGCCCGCCTCCTGCTCGACACCGTCCGGCCCTGGCCCCTCTACAAGGGCGGCCAGTTCCTCTTCGACCTGATGGAGTGGGAGGACCTCATGGTCGACGGCGACCCCCCGCCCGTGATGCCCGCCGAGCGGATCGTCTCCGCCTGCGCGCTTCCCGTGCAGTTGCTCGCCGCCGCCACCGCGGAGGCGCCGGGGGCGGCGAAACTGGTCCCCGGCCCGCGCACGGCCGCCGCCTTCGACCTTCCGCTGCGCCTGCTGACCACCACCGCCCGCAGCACGTTCCTGGGCGCCGCGCAGGACCTCACCGACCTGCTCGGACCGCGTGCCGCCCCCGACGACGACGCCGGCTACGCCACCGACCCGGAACCCGTCACGGACGACACCGTCACCGAACTGCCGCCGCTGGAGGCGGGTTTCTACCTCTACGAGGACATCGCTCTCGGCGCCCTCGCCGTCCTCGGCCCGCTCCTGGCCGACCACGCACCGACCGACACCGCGCCACCCGCATAGCTCATGACGCCCGTCCCCGCCCCCGACGGTCCATGAGCGGGCCGGTCCCCAAGCCCGCCACCGGCGGATCCGCGCACGCGGACACACCCATCCTCAGAAGGGACACCCATGGCCACGCAGACACAGGCCCCCGTCCAACCGGGATCCGAGAACAAGCTGTACATCCTCCAGCAGGGCATCGTCGAGGACGCGCCGGGCGGGGTGCCGGCCCACCTCAGCTTCGGCATCCTCAGCACCGTCCCCGACCCGGTGAACCCCGGCGACGTCACCATCACCCTCAAGGCGCCCACCGGCTTCGTGTTCACCGGCTGGCTGTCCTGGGCCTACCACGACGTCAACACGCTCCAGGCGAAGGGCAACCTGGAGACCACCCAGGGCACGCTCGGTGACGGGGGCCGCACCCTGACCTTCACCCACAACCCGTACCTGTCCACCAACCAGGAGTGCCTCGGCTACGCCGCCCAGGTCACCGCCGTCGAAGGCGCGACGCCGGGCCGCTACACCGACGGCCAGCTCAAGGTGGGCGCCGCCAGCCCGATCAAGCTCAAGGGCCGCGTCCTCGACCCCGACGAGGACTGATCTCCCCACGAACCGGCCCGTCGGTGGCTCCGCGGCTCGCCCCGGAGCCACCGACAGGACGCGCAGCAGAGAAAGGCTGAAGCGTGTACGAAGCAGGAAACCGCCCGGCCCGCAGCAGGGGCGCCGCCTGGTCGCCGTCGCGGACCCGGCGCGGGCGCCGGGGAGCGTGGGGACTGGGGGCACTTGCCGCGGCGCTGCTGCTGGCGTCGGTGGTCCCCGGTGACGCCGCGGCAGCGCAGGCACAGCCTGCCGCTGCGACGCGGGCCGCGGCGGCGCGTGACCCGGAGTGCATCCGGCCGGGGAACGCGTGGCTCAACCCCGGGTTCTACTGGCGGAACGTGTTCGGCAGCCGGCTGGGCGAGGGCACGATCCACGAGTCGTCGTACCCGAACCCGTTCGGCGGTCGGATCGCACCGGGATCGACGTTCACGTTCAGGTGGCGTCCGGAGACCACGCGCAACCCCGTGGGGGCGCAGTACCACGTCCACCGGGTCAACCTGGCCTCCGTCATGGCGGTGGCCGATGTGGAATCGGTGACGGGTCCCGGCACCTTCTCCGGGACGACCCTGAGCGCCCAGGAGACGCCGCCGCAGAAACTGGGGGACACCGTGGTCAGGTTCCGGATCAGGCCGGGCACGGAGGGCCGGACGGCCACCCTCTCCTCGGCCGACCACAGCCTGACCACGCGGTGGCTGTTCGCCAACATCAACAACATCTGGGAGAACACCGGAAGCATCTCCTTCACCGTCGCCAGCCGCGCCAGCCTCGGCTGCGACTCGTCCTCGGTCCTCGGATGACGAGACGATGAGCCGGCGCGCCGGCCGGCACACCCCGCCGGCCGGTGCGCAGGGCCCTGCGGCCCCGTACCGGTCCGTCGGGCGAGCAGGGTGCCCTCTGGTGAGAGGCCACGAGGACACAGCCAGGGCGCATGGTTCGCCCCTCGGGTCCGTTCGGCGTGCGCATTCCTACGGTGACGTGAGCGTCGCATCCGTCCCGGCACACCGGCATCCGGCCGCACCTGTCTCCGACGAGAGGTGCTCAGCCAGTTCCACACGCCATCCACGCTGCCTGGACAGGTCCACTGGGTCGACGCCGGTGCCATGCGCGAGGCCGGCACCCGGCGCATGACGAGGGCGGGGTCCTGAGAACCCCGCCGTGGGCCCGCCCACGCCGTGCGCGGCCGTCGAAGCACTTGCACTCGCTGCGGCAGGTAATGCGGGGTCTACGCGGCCGGAGCTGCGGCCATGCTGCCGCTCGCCCGCAGCGCGCACTCGAAGAGCACGTCGACGCCGTCACACCTCCTGCTGGGCGTCGATCTCGGTGATCAGCGCCTCGATCCGCTTCCTGATCTCGTCGCGGATCGGGCGGACGGCCTCGACGCCCTTGCCCGCCGGGTCCTCCAGGGCCCAGTCGAGGTACTTCTTGCCGGGGAAGACCGGGCAGGTGTCGCCGCAGCCCATGGTGATGACGTAGTCGGACGCCTGGACGGCCTCGGTCGTGAGGGCCTTGGGCTGCTGGTCGGCGATGTCGATGCCGACCTCCCTCATCGCCTCGACCGCGGCCGGGTTGACCTGGTCCGCGGGCACGGAGCCGGCGGAGCGGACCTCGATCCGGTCGCCCGCGAGGTGGGAGAGGAAGCCGGCGGCCATCTGCGAACGCCCGGCGTTGTGGATGCAGACGAACAGCACGGAGGCGAGCGGGCTGGAGGACATCGGTTCTTCCTTCGTCAGTGGATCAGCCCAGGCTGGTATCAGCCAGGAATGATGTGAAAGTATCAGTCCATGCTGACGTCAGTCGACACTGATCTGTTGCGGGTTCTCGCGGACCCGCTCCGCCTCCGGATCGTCACCCTGCTCGCCCAGGAGACGCTCTGCACGACGCACCTGATCGAGGAGACGGGGGCCAGGCAGACCAACCTCTCCAACCATCTGAGGGTGCTGCGCGAGGCAGGGGTGGTGGAGACGGAGCCGTGCGGCCGGTTCACCTACTACCGGCTCAAGCCCGACGTCATCGCCGCGCTCGCCGGTCGGTTCGCCGACCTCGCGGAGACCGCGCGCGCCACCGCCGAGAACCACGTCAAGCGGTCCTGTCCCTGATCCCCGCCTTGACGGTGACCGACCTGCACCGAGGAGTCCTGTTGACCGCCACCGAGGCCGACCAGCACGGCAGAACAGGGGAATCCCCCACAGCCCCCGACGTCGAACCGCAGCCCGCCCCGGGCGCGACACCGCCGCGGCGGCCTCCGCTCCTCGCCAAGGCCGCCGCCGAACTGGTCGGCACGGCGGCGCTCGTCGCGATCGTGGTCGGCTCCGGCATCCAGGCCACGGAACTGACCGAGGACGTGGGTCTGCAACTGCTCGCCAACTCCACGGCCACCGTCTTCGGGCTCGGCGTCCTGATCACCTTGTTCGGCCCGGTCTCCGGTGCGCACTTCAACCCGGCCGTCACCCTGGCCGAGTGGTGGACGGCCCGGCGCGGCGGCCCCGGCGTCACGCCGCGCGAGGTGGCGGCCTACGTCCCCGCTCAGATCGCCGGTGCGATCGCGGGCTCGGTCCTGGCCGACGCGATGTTCGGTGAACCGCTGGTGAAGTGGTCCACCCACGACCGATCGGCCGGCCATCTGCTGCTGGGCGAGGTCGTCGCGACCGCCGGGCTGATCCTGCTGATCTTCGGCCTGGCCCGCACGGACCGCCTGCGCTTCGCCCCCGTGGCGGTGGCGTCGTACATCGGTGCTGCGTACTGGTTCACCTCGTCCACGTCCTTCGCGAACCCGGCGGTGACCATCGGCCGCGCCTTCACCGACACCTTCGCCGGCATCGCTCCCGCGTCGGTCGCGGGGTTCATCGGCATGCAGCTCGTCGGAGTCGTGGTCGGACTGGCGCTGGTGGCACTCGTCTTCATGCCCGGCCGGGAAACCGCCGAATGACGCGGACGGCTCCGGTCGTGGTGATCGGTGGTGGCCAGTCCGGGCTTGCCGCCGGCTATCACCTTCGCCGGCTGGGCGTCGACTTCGTCATCCTCGACGCCCAGACCACCCCGGGAGGAGCCTGGCAGCACGTCTGGGACTCCCTTCGCCTGTTCTCCCCGGCCGCGTACTCCTCCCTGCCCGGCCGTCTCATGCCGCCGCAGAACGGCGCGACCTACCCCGACGCGCAGCACGTGGTGGAGTACCTCGCCGACTACGAGAAGCGGTACGAGTTGCCCGTCGAGCGGCCCGTACGCGTCCTCGGCGTCCACCGGGACGGCCGACTCCTGCGAGTGGAGACCGACTCCGGCACCTGGCAGGCAGCAGCGGTGATCAGTGCCGCCGGCACCTGGTGGCGCCCCTTCCTGCCCGCGACCGCAGGCCGCGGAGACTTCGGCGGCCGTCAGCTGCACACCGTCGATCACCGGCGACCCCGGGACGTCGCCGGCCGCCGCGTGATCGTGGTCGGCGGCGGCAATTCCGGCGCCCAGATCGCCGCCGACCTCGCCCACGACACCGAGCTGACCTGGGTCACGCGGCGCCCACCCCGTTTCCTGCCCGACGACATCAACGGCCGCGCCCTGTTCGACGTGGCCACCGCCCGCCGCCGTGCCCTCGACGAAGGGCGCACGGACACCGGCGGCGTCGCCTCGCTCGGGGACATCGTCGCCGTACCGCCCGTCCGGGAAGCCCGCGACCGGGGCCTGCTCAGGTCGACACCGATGTTCACGCGGCTCACCCCCACCGGGGCCGAATGGGCCGACGGCACGCGCGCCGAGGCGGACGCGATCATCTGGTGCACCGGCTTCCGGCCGACGCTGTCGCACCTGGCACCGCTCCGGCTGCGGGACTGCCACGGTCGCATCGCCGTCGAAGGCACACGTGCGGTGGGCGAGCCGCGCCTGCACCTGCTCGGTTACGGCGACTGGACCGGCCCGGCCTCGGCCACGCTGATCGGGGTCGGGCGGCCGGCTCGGGAAGCCGCTCGTGACATCGCTGCCTCGCTCGGGTAGGCGCCAGTCGCCGAACTCGGCGGGGTCCACTTCTCCGTACCGCTGCTTGCGCAGGCACCGGTGGGGGCCGATCGAGCCCGCTTGCTCCTGCTCTCCGAGGCCGATGAGCTGCCGGTAGGCGCCCGCGCCGAGTGGGGCCGGCTGCTGTTCGACATGGTGCGCGATGTGCGTCAGGTTCCACCGGGGCACCGCACAAGGCGCCGGCGCCGCTTCAAGTGGCGTACTGCCAGGGATCGTGGTCGAGGTCAGACCGCTGCCGGCGCGATGGTCAGCAGCTTGCCCATCGCGGCCAGCACGGACGGCTCCACCCGGTAGTACACCCAGGTGCCGCGTCGCTCCGAGGTCAGCAGGCCGGCCTCCTTGAGCTTCTTCAGGTGGTGGGAGACGGTCGGCTGGGAGACGCCCACGTCGGAGATGTCGCACACGCACGCCTCGCCGCCCTCGTGCGAGGCCACCGCGGAGAAGAGCCGCAGCCGCACCGGGTCGCCCAGCGCCTTGAACATCCGCGCGGCCGTCTCGGCCTCGTCGGCGGTGAACGGGCGCTCGGTGAGGGGTGGGCAGCACGGCGCCGCGGCGTCGGAGTCCGGCTCGGCCAACGGCAGCACCTTGTTGTTCGACATGCATCTATGTTGACACATGTCGAACCAGACGGGTGAGGCGTCTCAGTCGTGTGAGCGAGGGTGACGGGGAACGCATGCTTCGATAAATGTCTATGTTGACGCTTGTCGAATCAGGTGCCATGCTGACCGCACAAGCCATCGACAAACGTCGAAGCAAAGGGGAAACCGTGAACGCGCCCGCCACCGGCCAGCTGCCCGTCGTCGTCATCGGCGCTGGTCCCGTCGGCCTCGCTGCCGCCGCCCACCTCGTCGAGCGTGGCCTCGAACCGCTGGTCCTGGAGGCGGGCCCCTCCGCGGGGACCGCCGTGCGCGGCTGGGCGCACGTGCGGTTGTTCTCCCCGTGGGCCGAGGTCATCGCCCCGGCCGCCGAGAAGCTTCTCGCCCCCGCCGGCTGGGTCCGCCCCGACAGCGCGGCGTACCCGACCGGCGGTGACTGGGCCGAGCGGTACCTGCAGCCGCTCGCCGACGTCCTCGGAGGCAAGGTCCGCTACGGCGCCACCGTGACCGGCGTCGCCCGCGCCGGCCGGGACCGCGTCGTCGACGCCGACCGCGACGAGCAGCCCTTCACCGTGCACATCGAGCTGGCCGACGGCCGCGAGGAGCGGATCAGCGCGCGAGCCGTCATCGACGCCTCCGGCACCTGGTCCATGCCCGGTCCGATGGGCGCTGACGGCCTGCCCGCCCTCGGCGAGAAGGCGGCGGCGAGCCGCGTCTCCTACCGCGTCCCCGACCTGCGGGACCCGGCGGTGCGCGCCCGGTACGCGGGCAAGCGCACCGCGGTCGTCGGCTCCGGCGCCTCCGCCTTCACCGCGCTGGCCCACCTCGCCGACCTGGCCGAGGAGGAACCCGGCACCCACGCGGCGTGGGTCCTGCGGCGCGGTATCGGCGCGAACACCTTCGGCGGCGGCGAGGCCGACCAACTCCCGGCCCGCGGCGCCCTGGGCCTGCGCGCCAAGGCCGCAGTCGAGGCCGGCCACGCGAGCGCGGTGACCGGATTCCGTACACAGGCCGTGGAACGTGACGGCGACCGGCTCGTCCTGGTCGCCGAGGACGGCCGCCGCCTGGACCCGGTCGACGAGGTCATCGTGCTGACCGGCTTCCGCGCCGACCTGTCCTTCCTCTCCGAGGTCCGCCTCGGCCTCGACGAACGCCTCCAGGCCCCGACCGCGCTGGCCCCGCTGATCGACCCGAACGTCCACTCCTGCGGCACCGTCCCCCCGCACGGCGTCAACGAACTCGCCCACCCCGAGCAGGACATGTACCTGGTCGGCATGAAGTCCTACGGCCGGGCGCCCACGTTCCTCGCACTGACCGGCTACGAGCAGGTCCGCTCCATCGTCGCGGCGCTCGCTGGTGACCGTGAGGCCGCCGAGCGCGTCGAGCTGACCCTGCCGGAGACAGGTGTGTGCGGCGGTGCCGGCCGCTACGACGACCCCGAGGCCGCACAGGTCGCCGAAGGCGGTGGCTGCTGTGGTGCCCCGGCCACCGTCCAGATCGGCGTCGGCATGCCGAACGCCGCCTCCGGCGGCTGCTGAACTCCTCACCCACGCAAGGAGAAACACCATGTCCCGCGTACAGCTCGCCCTCCGCGTCCCCGACCTCGACGCCTCGGTCGCCTTCTACAGCAAGCTGTTCGGCGCCGAGCCCGCCAAGCGCCGCGACGGCTACGCCAACTTCGCCATCACCGAGCCCCCGCTCAAGCTCGTCCTGATCGAAGGCACCGCAGAAGAGACCACCCGCCTGGACCACCTCGGCGTCGAGGTGGAATCGACCGGGTCGGTCCACGCCGCGACCACCCGCCTGAGCGAGGCCGGCCTGACCACCACCGAGGAAGCGGACACCACCTGCTGCTACGCCCTTCAGGACAAGGTCTGGGTCCACGGCCCCGGCCAGGAGCCCTGGGAGGTGTACGTCGTCAAAGCCGACGCCGACAGCCTCAGCAAGAAGCAAGACAGCAACTGCTGCACCGACCCGGCCGCCACGTCCTGACAACCTCCACGCCAGTGGGGCCGTGACCGGTAGGGGAACCGGTCACCCCTGCGCGGCGCCCTGCCAACCCCCTGCGTCACTCGCGTGCGCCGGGCGGTGAAGCCGCGCCGTACGTCTGGATCGGCTGTCGCCGTGAGCGTTCCCTGCCGGTAGGCGAGCGGCGAGGCGTCTCGGATATTCGGCCGCGCCGCCGGGAGAATGCACTCAGTGCGTGATGCTGTGAACGCGATGGCGCCCGGCGGCACTCGCCTCGAACGACAGGCGTCCAGTCAGTTCCAACCGTCCAGCGACACCTGGGGCCCGCCGCTGAGGTAGCGATGAAGGGCGCTGGCGGTGGTCTCCACGAACTCTTCCGGGATGGCGTCGGTGTCGACCCAGCGGACCCGGGCGTGCTTGTGGGGTTCGCGATTCTCCACCTCGCCGGACCACTCGTGGGCGACGAAGACGACCGTGAGGAAGCCGTTGGGGGCTTCCACGCCCCAGGCGCCGTGGATGATGTGGGCGACCTTGAGCGCTTCCGGCTTGACGGTCAGACCGGTCTCCTCGTACAGCTCGCGGACGGCCGTCGCGGTGATCGGCTCGCCGGGCTCGCTCTTGCCGACCGGCAGGTCCCACATGCCCTGGGCGAATTTCGCCTGTTCGCTGCGCTGGAGGAGGACCACGCGGTGGGTGGTTTTGTCGTGGACGATGACGGCGCCGACCAGCAGGGTCATGGATTCCAGGGCGGGCTTGAGCGCCTTGGGCCGGTCATCGGTTGTCGGCTGAGCCACAGGTGTCCCTTCATCGGCCGGGTGGGGATGTCAGGCGAGCGCCTCTCGCGGCCGGGCGACCGCCCTGGTTCCGCCCGATCCTCACCTCGGACTGCTGGCCGAGCACCTGGTCGAGGTGCCGGCTCGGACCGCGCTGTTGCCCGCCGCGCGGGCCGGCACCCGGCGCACGACGAGGGCGGGGCCCTGAGAACCCCGCCCTCGACTCGCGAAACCTAGGTCACGGCCACACCAGGCAATAAGGCTGATGCCCCGCCTCATGCAACCGATGGCTGAAGTCCTGCCACTCGTGCAGCAACTGGTACACGTTGAACGCGTCCCGCGGGCCGCCGCGGTCCGGGACCGTCGACCAGATGAACGCCGCCGCGCCGACCGCTTCCTCGCCGATGCCGCGCAGGGGGTCGACCACCGTCATGGGGAGTTTGACGACCGCGTAGTCGGGGTGCAGGACGACCAGTTCGAGGGGCGGGACCTTGTGCAGGGGGACGCCCTCGATGCCGGTCAGCACCATGGCGGCCATCGTCTCCGGCTTGATCTTGGTGAACATGCCGTTCATGCCCAGCTCGTCGCCGCCGAGTTCCTCGGGACGCATCGAGATGGGGACGCGGGCCGCGGTCGCGCCGTCCGGCGCGCCGAAGTACTTGTACGTCACCCCCACCCGACCACCATTCCTGCTCCCCGCCCGGAGGCGGTCGGCCCGGTGGTCGAGCCGGCGCTCGGTCGGCCGGTCCAGCCTGCGCTCGCGCCGCTGGTCGAGCTCGCGGTCGAGCTCCCGGTCGATCTGCCGGTCGTACCGTTCGGGCTCACTCGGTACACCCTGTGTCTGACGTGCGTCGCTCTGCCGTGTCTCGGTCGTTTCCTCCGCGTCGCGCCGGTGCCTTCCCCGCCGGGCACGTCGAGGACCCAGGTCATCAGTCCCCTCGCCCAGTCCGCCACCGCGATGCATATCTCCACCCGACTGCTTTTCTAGGACGCGTGGCCCCCGCCGCGCAACCCGATCATCGTGTCAGTGACCTCCCCCACGGCCGCCCGCCGAAACGTGCGGTGGAACAACAGTCCACGCGGGAAATTCCCGGCCCTGATCATCCGGCCCTGATGAGTACGTGCGTAGGGGCTTTGTGTATCAGGTCTCAGTCTCGCAGATCACGGATGCCGCCGCTCTGATCCGGAGGCAGCCCGCGGTCCGGCCGGGCCGCGGCCTACCCTGAGGAGGTCACCCCGCAACCGGAGTCCGAGAAGCCGGAGAAGCCGCACGTCATGAGTGCCATGAGCGAAACGCCCTATCCCTACGACGCGCCCGTCTCACAGGCGCTCTTCGACCGCGCCTCCGTCGTCACCCCGGGCGGAGTGAACTCCCCGGTGCGCGCCTTCCGCGCCGTCGGCGGCACGCCCCGGTTCATGGTGTCGGGCAAGGGGGCCTACCTCACCGACGCCGACGGGCGCGAGTACGTCGACCTCGTCTGCTCCTGGGGGCCCATGATCCTCGGGCACTCCCACCCCGAGGTCATCGCCGCTGTCCAGGAGGCCGTCGCCCGTGGTACGTCCTTCGGGACGCCCGGCGAGGGCGAGGTCGCGCTCGCCGAGGAGATCGTCGCCCGGGTCGAGCCCGTCGAGCAGGTGCGGCTCGTCAGCAGCGGCACCGAGGCCACCATGTCGGCCATCCGGCTTGCCCGCGGGTTCACCCGGCGGTCCAAGGTGATCAAGTTCGCCGGGTGCTACCACGGGCACGTGGACTCGCTGCTCGCCGCGGCCGGCAGCGGCGTCGCCACCTTCGCGCTGCCCGACACGCCCGGTGTCACCGGTGCCCAGGCCGGCGACACGATCGTGCTGCCGTACAACGACCTGGAGGCCGTGCAGGAGGCCTTCCACCGGCACCCGGGTGAGATCGCGTGTGTGATCACCGAGGCGTCGCCGGGCAACATGGGCGTCGTGCCGCCGGACCCCGGGTTCAACCAGGGGCTCAAGGACGCCTGCCGGAAGAACGGCGCCCTGTTCATCTCGGACGAGGTGATGACCGGGTTCCGCACCAGCCGCGCCGGGTGGTACGGCGTGGAGGGCGTCAAGCCCGACCTCATGACCTTCGGGAAGGTGATGGGCGGCGGGTTCCCCGCCGCCGCGTTCGGGGGACGGGCCGATGTGATGGCCCACCTCGCGCCCGCCGGGCCGGTGTACCAGGCCGGCACCCTCTCCGGGAACCCGGTCGCCACCGCCGCCGGTCTCGCCCAGCTGCGCCTGCTGGACGACGCCGCGTACGACACGGTGGACGCCGTGTCCGCGCAGATCCAGGGCCTGGTCACCGAGGCGCTGAGCAAGGAGGGCGTCGCGCACCGGTTGCAGACCGCCTCCAACATGTTCTCCGTGTTCTTCACGGACCGGCAGGTGCGCGACTACGAGGACGCCAAGCGGCAGGAGTCGTACCGCTTCACCGCGTTCTTCCACTCGATGCTGGCGAACGGCGTGTACCTGCCGCCGTCGTCCTTCGAGTCCTGGTTCGTGTCCACGGCCCATGACGAGCGGGCCATCCAGAAGATCGCCGACGCCCTTCCGGCGGCGGCCCGGGCGGCTGCGGAGGCCACGGCGGAATGAGCACCTCCCCCGAGAAGAAGGACATCACCGTCGTCCACGTCATGCGGCACGGCGAGGTCGAGAACCCGGACGGGATCCTGTACGGCCGGCTGCCCGGCTACCACCTGTCCGAGCTGGGCCGGCAGATGGCCGAGCGGGTCGCCGAGCACCTCGCCGGCCGGGACGTCACCTATGTCTGCGCCTCGCCGCTGGAGCGGGCGCAGGAGACCGCCACCCCGATCGCCAAGGCGCACGGGCTGGACCTGGACACCGACGCGCGGCTGATCGAGGCCGACAACGTCTTCCAGGGCAAGACCTTCGGCGTCGGCGACGGCGCGCTGCAGCGGCCCGGGAACTGGAAGCACCTCGTCAACCCGTTCCGGCCGTCCTGGGGCGAGCCGTACGTGGACCAGGTCGTCCGGATGATGGGCGCGCTGAACGCGGCCAAGGACCGGGCGCGCGGGCACGAGGCGGTGCTGGTGAGCCATCAGCTGCCGATCTGGATCGTGCGCTCGTACGTCGAGCGGCGGCGGCTGTGGCACGACCCGCGCAAGCGGCAGTGCACGCTCGCCTCCCTGACGACTTTCACCTATCAGGGGGACAGGATCGTGTCGGTCGGGTACAGCGAGCCCGCCATCGACCTGGTCCCGGTCCATCTGCGTGCCGGTGCGAAGCCGCAGAAGGGCAAGGGCACCGCGCAGGGCAAGGCGTTCGGCGCCTGACCGCCCGACTCCGGTGCACTGACCGTCCGTTTGGCGTCACTTAGGGTGCTTTTGCCGGGAACCTTGCGAAAAACATAAGAATCACCGGAACCTCCCCGATCGTCGCGCCCTCTGACTGGGTGACCACCAGCAGGCGTGACGAATCGGGGTTTTCCATGCGCACCTTCTCCCGGACCCTCTCCCGGCGGGGAGTCCTCGGCCTCGGCGCGGGCGCGGCGGCCGCCGCCTCGCTCGCCGGCTGCGGGGGTTCCACGTCCTCGGACGGTGCCGGGCGTCCGGACGGTTCCCGGACCCAGCAGGGGAGCAAGGGCGAGACGCGTCCGGCGCGGCCCATCGGCGACGGCTCCACCTCCTTCACCGGCAAGCAGCCGCACCAGCCGGCCGAGCCCGAGCCGCTGGAGCCGGGGCAGACCCCGCCGCAGTTCGTGATCTTCTCCTGGGACGGCGCCGGCGAGGTCGGCAACGGCCTCTTCCCGCGCTTCCTGGACCTGGCCAAGGAGCACGGCGCGAGCATGACCTTCTTCCTCTCGGGGCTGTACCTGCTGCCCGAGTCGAAGAAGCGCCTGTACGAGCCCCCGAACAACCCGCGCGGCGCCTCCGACATCGGCTACCTCACCGACGACCACATCAAGGCCACGCTGAAGAACGTGCGCCGGGCCTGGCTGGAGGGCCACGAGATCGGCACCCACTTCAACGGGCACTTCTGCGCCGGCTCGGGCACGGTCGGCAACTGGACGCCGCAGCAGTGGGACAGCGAGATCCGGCAGGCGAAGGCGTTCGTGAAGGAGTGGCGGACCAACACCGGCTGGACCGACCTGCCGTCGCTGCCGTTCGACTACGACAAGGAGCTGGTCGGCGGCCGTACGCCCTGCCTGCTGGGCCAGAACAACCTGCTGCCCACCGCGAAGAAGCTGGGCTGGCGCTACGACGCCTCCTCGCCGGGCGGCCGTCAGACGTGGCCGGACAAGAAGCTGGGCATCTGGGACCTGCCGTTGCAGCAGATACCTTTCCCCGGACGTTCCTTCGAGGTCCTGTCCATGGACTACAACATGCTCGCCAACCAGTCCGTGAACTCCACCAAGGCGCCGGCCCACAACTACCCGGGCTGGCGCAAGCAGTCGGCGCAGGCGTACATCGCGGGATTCAAGCGAGCATTCGAGACGAATCGGGCACCGTTCTTCATCGGCAACCACTTCGAGCAGTGGAACGGCGGCATCTACATGGACGCCGTCGAGGAGGCCTTCCAGCACATCGCGCGCGAGAAGGAGAAGGGTGCCGACGTGCGGCTGGTCTCGTTCCGGCAGTTCGTGGACTGGATGGACGTGCAGAAGCCCGAGGTGCTCGCCAAGCTGCGCACGCTCGGGGTCGGGCAGCAGCCGACGGGCGGCTGGAAGGAGTTCCTGCGGGACACGAAGTCCGCCTCCTCCAACGCGGCCTGATGTCCGGAATGTCCCGTGTAAATACGCCCTGAAATGCGGTTTTCCGCCCGGCAGGGGGGCGCGCGAGATCCCCGGAACAGGCATGCGAAACTTTTCACATGAGTACCCGTAGCCGCGCCGTCCTGCTCAGCGCTGTGGCCGCCGTCGCGGCCCTGACCCTTTCCGCGTGCGGTAAGGGCGGTATCTCCGGCGGTGGCGGCGACACCAACTTCGTCACCGGCAGCAACGGCATCGACACCGTCCCGGCAGGCAAGCGCGCCACGGCCCCGGACCTGTCCGGCAAGACCATCGACGGCAAGACCCTGGACGTCGCCGACTACAAGGGCAAGGTCGTCGTCATCAACGTCTGGGGCTCGTGGTGCGGACCGTGCCGGAGCGAGGCGCAGTACTTCGCCAAGGTCTCCAAGGAGTACCAGGACAAGGGCGTCCAGTTCGTCGGCATCAACACCCGGGACAACAGCACCACCCCCGCGGTCGCCTTCGAGAAGGAGCACGGGGTCGAGTACCCGAGCCTGTACGACCCCACGGGCAAGCTGATGCTCCGCTTCAAGAAGGGCACGCTGAACCCGCAGCTCATCCCCTCCACGCTCATCATCGACCGGCACGGGAAGGTCGCCGCGCGCGCCCTGGAGGCGCTCGACGACACCACCCTGCTGAAGATGCTCAAGCCGGTGCTCGCGGAGAAGTGACGTGAGCACACTCCTCACGCTCGCGGCGGAGACGGGCAGGAACTCGACGGTGCTCAACGGCGCCCTGCTGGTCGCCCTGCCGGTCGCCGTGCTCGGCGGTCTCGTCTCCTTCTTCTCGCCGTGCGTCCTGCCGCTGGTGCCGGGCTACCTCTCCTACGTCACGGGCGTCGCCGGCACCGACCTGGCGGAGGCCCGGCGCGGGCGGATGGCCACCGGCGCCGCCCTGTTCGTCCTCGGCTTCACCGCCGTCTTCGTCTCCGGCGGGGCCCTGTTCGGGTTCTTCGGCTCGACCTTGCAGGAGTACAAGGACACCCTGTCCAAGGTGCTCGGCGTGCTCATGATCCTCATGGGCGTCTTCTTCATGGGCCTGATGCCCTGGCTGACCCAGCGCGAGTTCCGCTTCCACAAGCGCCCCGCCACCGGCCTGGTCGGCGCTCCCCTCCTCGGCGCCCTGTTCGGGATCGGCTGGACACCCTGCATCGGCCCCACGCTCGCCTCCGTCGTCGCCCTCTCCTCCCAGCAGGCGAGCGCCGGCCGGGGCGCGGTACTGACCGTCGCCTACTGCCTGGGCCTCGGCGTGCCCTTCGTCCTCACCGCCATCGCCTTCCGCAAGGCGCTCGGTGCGTTCGGCTGGGTCAAGCGCCACTATGTCTGGGTGATGCGCATCGGCGGCACGATGATGATCGTGACCGGTGCGCTGCTGCTGACCGGGGCCTGGGACCGCCTGGTGCAGGAGATGCAGACCTGGTCCGACGGCTTCACTGTGGGGATCTGATCGATGAGCAAGACCGACACCGACACCGGCCGGGACCAGGAGGACCTGGGGGCGGCCGGCTCCCAGCTGTCCACCGCGCCGCAGGAGGAGCAGACGAGCCTGCCCGGCCTCGGCGTCATCGGCTGGGCGCGCTGGTTCTGGCGGCAGCTGACCTCCATGCGGGTCGCGCTGCTGCTGCTCCTGCTGCTCTCGCTCGGCGCGATCCCCGGCTCGCTGATCCCGCAGACCGGCGCCGACCCCGCCAAGGTCGAGGACTTCCGGGCCGCCCACAAGACGCTGGCGCCGGTCTACGACCAGCTCGGGCTGTTCCACGTGTACAGCTCGGTGTGGTTCTCCGCGATCTACATCCTGCTGTTCGTCTCCCTCATCGGTTGCATCGTCCCGCGCACCTGGCAGTTCGTCGGCCAGCTGCGCGGCCGTCCGCCGGCCGCCCCCAAGCGGCTGACCCGGCTGCCCGCGTACACGACATGGCGGACGCAGGCCGACCCGGAGCAGGTCCGCGAGGCCGCGCTCGCGCTGCTGAAGAAGCACCGCTTCCGCGCCCATGTCGCCGGTGACGCCGTCGCCGCCGAGAAGGGCTATCTGCGCGAGCTGGGCAACCTGGTCTTCCACATCGCCCTGATCGTGCTCCTGGTCGCCTTCGCCTCCGGCCAGCTGTACAAGTCCGAGGGCAACGTGCTGATGGTGGAGGGCGACGGCTTCTCCAACACGCTGCCGATGTACGACGACTTCAAGTCCGGCAGCCTGTTCGAGACCGACGACCTGGTCCCGTTCAGCTTCGACCTCAAGGACTTCAAGGGCACCTACGAGGCCAGCGGCCCGAACCGGGGCACCCCGCGCACCTACGAGGCGAAGATCCGCTACAGCGTGGGCGCGTACGGCAAGGAGAAGGCGACCACCGTCAAGGTCAACAAGCCGCTGGAGATCGACGGCTCCAAGGTCTACCTCGTCAGCCACGGCTACGCGCCCGTCGTCACCGTCCGGGACGGCAAGGGCAAGGTCGTCTTCCACGCCCCCGTGGCCCTGCTGCCCCTCGACGGGAACGTCTCCTCGCAGGGCGTCGTCAAGGTCATGGACGGCTACCGCGACGCCAAGGGCAAGAAGGAGCAGCTCGGCTTCCAGGCGTTCTTCGTGCCCACCTTCGACGCGCAGAGCGGCACGATGCTCTCGCAGTTCCCGGCGCTGCTGAACCCGCTGCTCGCGGTGAACGCCTACCACGGCGACCTGGGGGTGAACTCGGGCATCCCGCAGAGCGTGTACCAGCTCGACAAGAAGCACATGAAGGCGTTCAAGGACGGCAAGGGCCAGCTGCTGAAGAAGCTGCTGAAGCCGGGCGACACGCTCACGCTGCCGAACGGCGCCGGGTCCATCACCTTCGAGAAGGACATCAAGGAGTGGGCCGGCTTCCAGATCGTCCAGGAGCCGGGCGGCGGCTGGGCGCTCGGCGGTGCCGTCGCCGCGATCCTCGGTCTCGCCGCGTCCCTGTTCATCCAGCGCCGCCGGGTGTGGGTGCGCGCGGTGCGCGGTGCCGACGGCGTCACGGTGGTCGAGATGGCCGGGCTGGGCCGCAGCGAGTCCGCGAAGGTGCCCCAGGAGCTGGGCGACCTCGCCGGAAACCTCTACGACCAGGCGCCGGGGGCCCCCGACCCCGACGACGACGCCTCCGAATCCCCAGTCGTACCTGCCGAAGGGGCTGAGAAGTGACTCTCGCCGCCGCAACCAACGAACACCTCGCGAGCATCAGCAACACGCTGATCTACTCGTCGATGGCCGTCTACACCCTGGCCTTCTTCGCCTACATCGCCGAGTGGCTGTTCGGCAGCCGCAGCAAGGTGGGCCGTACGGCCGCCGCGCTCACCGCCGACCGTGGGCGCACGGCGGGCGCGCCCGCCGTCACGGTGCGGCGGGCCGGGGGCACCGCCGTGCTGGAGCGGCCCAAGGTCGTCGTCCGCTCGGCGTCCGGCGCCCGGGACGTGCCGGACGGTCCCGGCGCGCACGGCGGCGACGCGCAGGGCGACCTGTACGGCCGGATCGCCATCTCCCTCACCGCGCTCGCGTTCCTGGTGGAGCTGGGCGGTGTCGTCGCCCGCGCGGCCTCCGTGGAGCGGGCGCCGTGGGGCAACATGTACGAGTTCAACATCACCTTCTCCACGGTCGCCGTCGGCGTGTACCTCGCGCTGCTGGCCCTGAAGAAGAACGTGCGCTGGCTCGGCCTGTTCCTCATCACCACGGTCCTGCTGGACCTCGGCCTCGCGGTCACCGTCCTGTACACGGCCAGCGACCAGCTGGTGCCCGCCCTGCACTCGTACTGGCTGTACATCCACGTCTCCACCGCGATCTTCTGCGGCGCGGTGTTCTACGTCGGCGCGGTCGCCACGATCCTGTACCTGTTCAAGGACGCGTACGAGAACAAGCTCCAGGCCGGCGGCAAGCCCGGCTCCTTCGCCACCTCGGTGCTGGAGCGGCTGCCCGCCTCCGCGTCCCTGGACAAGTTCGCCTACCGGGTCAACGCGGCCGTGTTCCCGCTGTGGACCTTCACGATCATCGCGGGGGCGATCTGGGCGGGCGACGCCTGGGGCCGGTACTGGAACTGGGACCCGAAGGAGACGTGGTCCTTCATCACCTGGATCGCCTACGCCTGCTACCTGCACGCCCGTGCCACCGCGGGCTGGAAGGGCCGCAAGGCCGCCTACCTGGCCCTGATCGCCTTCGGCTGCTGGCTGTTCAACTACTACGGCGTCAACATCTTCGTCTCCGGCAAGCACTCGTACGCCGACGTCGGCCTGGGCGTCCTCCGCTCGACCGGGTTCTGAACCCCCGGACCTGCCCTGAAGGCCGGTTCCCTGTGACCTGAGGCACGGGAGCCGGCCTTCGTCGTCCGCAGGGACAACAGGCCGGGCGGGCCGGCGGCCGTGACCGCGTGCGCGGGCTCCGGGGCGGGGGCAGGCTGGTGTCATGAGCGGTTCCATCGCACAGGGCACCAGCCAGACCCACGGGAACACGCACATCCTGCACT
Source organism: Streptomyces tricolor (assembly GCF_002155905.1). Classification (GTDB taxonomy): domain Bacteria; phylum Actinomycetota; class Actinomycetes; order Streptomycetales; family Streptomycetaceae; genus Streptomyces; species Streptomyces tricolor. Next base: position 24,753 of record NZ_MUMF01000085.1, read on the forward strand.
TCGTGGTGCGGCTCCCGCGGCGCATGGAGGACGTCTGGCCCGCGCTGTCCACGCCGGACGGGCTGGCGTCCTGGTTCACCCCGGCCGACCTGCTCGAAGGCCGGCTCGGCGGCGCGGTGACGCTGCGCGGGCTGGGCAGCGGACAGGTCACCGCGTGGGACGTGGACCGGGTCGCCGAGTACACGATCGAGGGCGCCGGGCGGATCCGGTTCCACCTGGAGCGGGGCGGCGAGGACGGCAGCGTGCTCCGCTTCACGCACGAGTTCCAGGGCGAGGAGGAGACGGAGCAGAACTGGCGGGACCGATTCGAACGCCTGATCGAGATCGCTCGGTCCTCGCACGACCTGCCCGGCCAGCCGCCCGCCGAGCCCCTCCCCGGGCAGTTCACCTAGGACGGCGGCAGGCACTCCTTCCCCGGCGGCTTCCCCTCCGGCCAGGCGATCCGCACGAAGCGCGAGCCGCCCTGCGGGGTCAGCTCCACGATCGGCACCGCCTTGTCGTACGGGTTGCCGTGCACATCCAGGCAGATCCAGCCGCTCGCCCCGGCCACCCGCAGCGAGCCCTTGACCTGCGGCCACTGCAGGCCGACGTCCGTGAGCGCCGGGACGGACCGGCCGGCCGGCACCGCCTCGCGGATGCCGTGCACCGCCAGGCGCAGGGCGTCGTAGCCGATGATCAGCTGCCCGTCGTCCAGGGCGGCCGGGCCGATCGGACCCATCGGTGCCCGCGCCGCGTCCGCCAGCAGCCGCCGCAGCGCGGCGAAGTCGGCCACCGAGCCGCCCGTCCGCTCCCGCGCCTTCGTCCAGGCGTCCGGGTGGGCGAGGGAGGTGTAGCGCACCGCGAGGTTGCGCCGCAGCGCGCCGCGGTCCAGGTCCTTCTCGTGGGTCAGGTACGAGGCCTCGTCGCCGGTCAGCAGCGTGAACCTGCGGTCCTGGCAGCCCCGGCCGCCCAGGGCGTTGATGAACTGGCGCAGCTGGGTGTGCCGGCCCGCGAACAGGATCGTGTCCGTCTCCCGGGAGGTGTCGCACACCAGGTGCGTGATCTGCCGGAAGGTGTTCGCGGTCGAGCCCTCCTCGGTGCGGTCGGCGGGCGGCGTGAACGGCTGCGGCTCGTACGGCGACCCCTTGATCAGCGCCGCGAACGACTCTTGCAGCGTCCGCGTGTACGGGTCGCCCGGCTTGTCGTACACCAGCAGTGCCCGGCCCGCGCTCACCTTGGCGAAGGAGGCCAGTGCCCGGGCCTCGTCGGTGTTGGTCGGCGCCACCCGCGCCAGCCCGGGGTAGGGGTCCCGGCCCCGCTGCCCGTTGGCGAGGTCGTCGGCGGTGATGGTGGAGCCGACCACCGGGATGCCCTGCCGGGTCAGCTCCTTGACGGCCTGCTTGTTGGGCTCGGTGCTCTGCCCGACGCCGACGACCGCGCGCAGCCGGTCCGCGCTCGTCGTCATCGCGGCCAGCTGCTCCACCGCCGGCCGCCAGTGCGCGCCGGTCGCGCCCGGGTTGGCGAGCACCAGCCGGATCTGCGGGCGCTGCCCGTTGGCCTCGTGGTTGGCCTGGTACTGGGCCAGGTAGGCGCCCATGAGCTGGTGGCGGATGTCGTTCAGGCTGGTCGACGACGCGGTGGTGTACGGCAGCAGCAGCGCCACCGTCACGAAGCCGCCGGGCTTCAGCCGGTCGTTCTCCCGGCCGATCGCCCGGACCACGTCCCGCAGCCGGGACTGCCCGAAGTCGTACGGCCCGGTCGCCACGCCCACGCACTCGTCGCCGCCCTCCGGCCGGGCCACCCCGGGCCCGCAGGACGGGTCGTCGCGCAGCACGGCCCGGACCGCGACCGCCAGCCCGGCCACCAGGACCGCCGCCAGCACCAGGGCCGTGTAACGGCGCAGCGGGATCTCCCACACGCCCTCGCGGATCCAGGTGCCCACACCCCTGCGCGCCATCACGCCTCCCCGCTGTCGTCGTCCGGGCCGCCGCCCTCGGGACCGTCCATCGGGCGCCCGGCCGGCGCCTCCGCCGGCCAGTGCTGCTCCAGCCCGAAGCCCGACATCAGCCGCGGGAAGGCGATCCGTCCGGCGCCCGCGACCGGCGTATGTCCCCTGTACGCGTCCCGCAGCTCGGCGAGGACCGCGCTCTTGCCCAGCCCGCGCCCCCCGGTGCGCACCACGAACAGCGGTTCGTCCGGATGCTCGTACGGATCTGCGCGGTGCCGGTGCGGGCGCAGGCCCACGAGCCGCGGCGCGAGGCCGGCCGGATCGACGTCGAACAGCGCTCCGCGCCCGTGCAACCGTCTGTGCACCGCATCTCCCCCTCAACGGCAGTGTAGGAAGGGGGAGTTGCTCCGTACCAGGGTCCGTGGTGTCCGTTGTGTTACGAAAGCGCTGCGGTACGAAACGGCCGGAAGGCCTCCGCGACCGCCGGCCGGCTCACGAGACCGCCGGGAGGCTGCCGTCGGCCACCGAGGCGACCCGGTCCCGCAGCCGTTCGACGTACAGCCGCATCGTCTTCGCCGCGATGTCCGTGTCCGGGTACCGGCTCGCCAGCCACAGCCCCTCGGGCAGCCGGTTCACCCACACGCACACCTGGTCCCCGTAGGACACCCGCATCAGCCCGTACGCCTTCAGCCCGGACCACCGCTCGGCGCCCGGGAAGGCGCGGGCGTCGACGTACGACACGATCGAGTGCAGGTCCGGGGAGGTCGGCCGGAAGTCGGAGCCGAGCAGGCGCAGCACCCGGGCCAGCGGCATCCGGGCCAGCGACCGGTTGGCCTGAAGCTCGGCGCGCACCGCCCGCAGCGCCTCCGGGAAGCCACGGGTACGGCCCACCGGCACCTCGATCGGGGCACCGCCCACGTACCAGCCCACCGAGTCGGTCCACCGCGACTTCACCCGGGTGTGGAACGGCACCACCGTGCGGTACACCGGCTGCCCGCCCAGCTCGTGCACGATGAGTCCGGTCGCGGCCAGCACCCCGACGAGGCTGCCGCCGTACGGCCGGCAGTACGCCTCGAACGCCGCCGCCGCGTCCGCGTCCGCCAGCGGTTCGCACAGCATCTGCTGCCGGGGCAGCGGACCGCCCGGTGTCAGGCCGAGGTCGACCGGGAAGGCCGGCAGGGTGCCGTCGCAGCGGCGGATGAACTCGCGCCAGCGGTCCACGATCGCGTGCCGGCCGTCGATGCCGTCCGCGCCGGCCCGCTCGATCTCGCAGAAGTCGATGTAACTGGCGGCCGGCGCGGGGCCGCCCGGCTCGGTCCCGGCCGGCCCGGCCGCGTACAGCTCCTGGATCTCGGCGGGGATCCGGTGCAGGGAGTAGGCGTCGACGTTGCTGTGGTCGAAGGCCATGTAGACGCTCGCACCGTCGTCGCGGACGACCGCCGTGTAGATGAGGTTGGGCCAGCGCAGCGCGTCCGCGACCGTGTCGAAGCGGTCCTGGAGGTGCCGGACGAGGCCCGCCGCGTCGGGGAAGTGGCCCGCCTCCTCCCGGTGCAGGGACACATCGGCGGCGTCGAGCGTGAACCGGCACAGTTCCTCGCCCTTCCAGCGGAAGCCGCTGCGCAGCGTCTCGTGCCGCAGGGTCCAGGCGTGCAGGGCGCGTTCCAGTGCGTCGAGGTCGACCGGGCCGGGCAGGTCGAAGGCGGTGCCGAGCCAGGTCGGCACGAACAGCCCCGTCTCGCGGACGCACTTGGCCGTCCTGATGTGCGACTCCTGGATGTAGGCGGGCGGCCGGGAGTCCTCCGGGAGCGCCGTCGCCGCCGCGACGGTCGCCGGGCTCAGCGTCCACTCGACGAGCCGTCCCGGGCGGACCTCGCAGCGCTGGATGTCAGTGATTCGCACGCGTCTCCCATCGCAGAAGGGGCCCCTGGATGCGGGCCCCCTCCACAGGCAATGCCGTGGGACGCGGCCGGGACATGCCCCTCCGGTTCATTTCAACGGAACGGGTGGCAGGCCGAACGCGGAAGTGATTAACCGTCGGTGACCGGCAGCGAGTTGCCCGCCCGCCCCGGGAGCTAGCCCAGCATGCCGATGACCGCCTGGACCGCCTGTGCCACCGGCTGGCCGACCGCGCCGACCGTGGCGGCGATCCCGGCGATCGCCATCAGCGCGCGGTGCCGCTCCTGCGCGGGCACGGCGGCCTCGGCGCTGAGGGCGGGCAGTGACTCGTCGAGCAGCTGGGCGCTGGGGGCCGGCACTTGGGTGCGCAGCTCGCCGATCAGCCGGTGC
>NZ_MUMF01000855.1 GCF_002155905.1 Streptomyces tricolor
GGCTTCCGGGGCCGGGGTGGCGGCCTGGCTGTCGGTGGGGCGCAGGGCGTAGCCGACGCCCGCGGAGAGCGAGACCGCTCCGGCGGCGGCGAGGACGGTACGGCGGTTGACCCCCAGGGCGGAGGCGGCGACAGAGCGTATGCGCGACATGGCGCGATCTCCCCGAGTGCGAACGCGTCGGCAGTGGTCGCGGGCCGTCGCGGACGCGAACGCCCCGCTCACTGTGGATGGTTGGCACCGGGGATGGCCTGCGCGTGAACGCGGCGGCAACGCGCAGCGCCGATCACCGTACGTGGATCACGGGGTACCGGGTGCGGTCATGGAGTGGATCGCGGCTCGCCCGGGGCCGGTCACCCCTCGTTCATCTGCCGGGGTACGGGACGGTCCGCCAGGCGTCCGTGCGGCGGGCGCTCGCGCCACAGCCGCAGGGCGGTGTCGACCAGCCGTATCCGAGTCAGTGCGGGCACGGCGTCCAGGTCGTGCCAGGCGGCGAAGTCGGTGGAGCCGCCCACCTCGTGGCGGAGTTCGCCGCCGGTGATCTCGCCCTCGTAGATGATCCGCAGGCCCTGGTGGTCCAGGCGGCGGCCGACGCGGGGGTCGCCGACCAGCCGGTGGGAGTCGATGCCGAGGAGACCGGTCACCTCGATGCGGTAGCCGGTCTCCTCGGTGACCTCGCGGCGCACCGTGTCGTACGGGTCCTCGCCGTGCTCCATGCCGCCGCCGGGCAGCACCCACTCGGGTGTTCCGTCGGGCCCCGGCGACCGGGCGAGCAGGAGCTGTCCGTCGCGGACGCACACGGCGTAGGCCGCCACCCTCAAGTTCCGTCGCATGGACGGACGTTAACGCGCGATGTCCGGATTGGCGGGCGAATATTCCGGTGCCGACCAGCGAAGCGGCAGGGCGTCCGGGGTCCACACGGCCTCGGTGAGGGTGAAGCGGACGGTGCGGGTGCCGTCCGCGGCGAACTCGGTGCGGGCCTCGCCGGTGAGCTGGAGGGTGCTGCCCGTCTCCCAGTCCAGGAAGAGCAGGCCGGCCCGCGGGTCGGCGCGCAGGTTGCCGAGGCTGAGGAACATGGCGTTGCCGGAGTAGTCCGGCCAGATCAGCTCGTGGGGTGAGGCGACCTGGACGAAGCCGGGGTTGCCGCCGCGGTGGCTGGCGTCGGCGCCGGCTCCGTGCACGGTGGCGAGGAAGAAGGTGTCGGCCGCCCTGACGAAGTCCGCTTGCTCGGCACCGAGCGCGGTGAGGCGGCGGGGGGTGCCGGGGGTGCGGT
>NZ_MUMF01000856.1 GCF_002155905.1 Streptomyces tricolor
GACCGAAGCGGAGGAGTGGCGCAGGGCGCACGGCGCCGCCCCTCCCCGTTCCGTGCGCCCTGCGCCACTCCTCCGCTTCGGTCCGGTCCGGGGAGCCGGTTGGGGGGCGTGTTGCCGGGGTGGTGTGCATCGGCACGCCCCCTCGTGTGACGGGTTGTCACCGATGGAGTGGGTACTCCCCGGCCATGCGGGTGAGCGTGGTGGACGCGGGGTCGAACACGGTCCGATTGGTGATCGCGGATGTGGAGGGGGGTGTTCCGTTGCCGGTGCACACCGTCAAGTGGAAGCTCCGCCTCAACGAACAGGTCGCCCCGGACGGCATGATCGCCGACGAGGCGGTGGAGCGGCTGGTGAAGGCGGTGGCCGCGGCGGGGGCCACCGCCCGGCGCTGGCACGCGGCGGGCCCGCTGGCCTTCGCCACCACGGTGGTCCGCAACGCCCCGAACCGCCATGAGGTGCTCCAGCGGGTGGCGTCCGGCACCGGGATCCGCATGTGCACCCTGCCCGGTGAGACGGAGGCCGAGCTGACCTTCCTGGCGGCCCGCCGCTGGCTCGGCTGGAAGGCGGGCCCGCTCGCCCTGCTCGACATCGGCGGCGGCTCGCTGGAGGTGGCCTTCGGCCGGGGCCGGCTGCCCGACTTCGCCGCCTCCTTGCCGCTCGGCGCGAACCGGCTGACCCAGGAGTACCTGGGCGTCCAGGACCCGCCGGGCGCGGCCGAGCTGAAGGAGCTGCGCCGCCGTGTCCGTCACGAACTGCGGGACGTGGCCTCGCGGATCCGCTGGGAAGGTCCGCGCACCGCTGCCGTCACCTCCCGTACCTTCCAGCAGCTGGCCCGGCTGTGCGGGGCCGCGCCGGGCCGGTTCGGCCCGTTCGTGGAGCGGGAACTGGCCTGCCGCGACCTGCGCGAGGCGGCGCGCGCCCTCGCCGCGCTGCCCGCCGCCGAACGCGCCCAGCTGCCCGGCATCTCCGCCCCGCGCGCCGCCCAGAGCCTGGCCGGCGCGGTCGTGGGGCGCACGGCGCTGAAACTGATGGGCCTGCCCCGGGCCGTGGTGTGCCCCTGGGCGATCCGCGAGGGCGTGCTGTTGCGCTACGCCGAGGACGGCAGCGACTGGTGGACGGACGCCACCGGGACCGCCGACCCCGCACCGGTGTCCGCGGCGGCGACCCTGCGCATCGCCGGCCCGCCCGCGTGACCCCACCCTGCCCGCGGCCGACGGGCACCGCCCCGGGATCACCGGCCGGTGCAGAGCCGTACGGGCGGGCCAGGGGCGGACGGCAGGGCGGGGCCGCACTCCACGGTTCGGGACCGTCCCGTCGGGCTCCCAGCCGTACCGCCGCAGCCGCCGCGCCTTCTCCCTGCGGCCCGCCGGCTCCAGCAGGTCCGCGAACCGCTGCCAGGCGTACGGGTCACCGGCTCCCGGGGCGCGGCGGAGCCGGTCCAGCGCCTCCCGGTACGTCCCGCGCCGTGGAGCGGCTGGGCCACGGCGGCCCGCGGCTCGTCACACTGGGGCGGGCCGCACTGTTCGCTGTCGTCCGCGGGGGTGCTCTCGTCGCGGGCGGTCCGCCGGGGTGCCGGAGCCGGTGAGCGGCTGGGGCTACCGGCCGCGGGTGCGCAGGGCGCCCGCCGTCCGCAGCAGCCGGTCGGCCGGCTCGCGCAGCCGGGGGTGGGCCAGCACCGTGTTCCGCAGGCCGCGCACCGGCCGCCGCCACAGCCGGCGGGCCAGTGCCACGGGGTGCGGGCGGGCCGCGAACCCCTCGCCGACGCGCAGTTCGCGGGTCTTGAGCCAGTCCTTGTACTCCTTGTCGCCGCGTCCGAGGTCGACCAGGGTCACCCCGTGCCGGGCAGCCGCCTCGGCGGTCCGCAGGTGCATCATCAACCCGGGCGAGTAGGCGGGGAGTCCGGGATCGTACGCGGTGAACCAGGCGGCCAGTACGGTGCTGGACCGGGGGCCGAAATGGGCGGCGACCGGCCGGTCGCCCGCGTACAGCACGGACAGCACCCCGGTGAAGTGCTCCTCGCGGACGCGGAACAGGTGGTCGACCAGGCCGACGATCCACGGCCGGGAGAACCGGTCCATGCGCCCGGTCCTGCGGTACTGCGCGGACTTCCAGCGCATGAGGGTGCGCAGCATCCGCGGGTCGCGCTCGTCGAACTCGAACCGCACCTCGCCCACGTCCCGGCCGAGCCGGCGCTCCTTCTTCAGCGTCGTCTTGGCCAGCCCCGGGTAGGTGCCGCGCAGCCACTCCGGGTAGGTGCCGTCGCCGGGTTTCACATCGATCACCGGTGAGGCGAAGGTGCCGGTGACATGGGGCTCGAACGGCCGTTGTCCGCACACCAGATGGTCGAACTCGAAGACGCTCAGCCCGCAGGCCCGCAGCAGTTCCGGCGTGTCCCAGGTGACCCCGGGCCGGTGCACGAGGGCCTGGCAGTCGGACAGTCCGAGGCCGATGGCCCGGCCGGCGCCGAACGGCCCTCGCTCGTACGGGAGGAAGCCGACCGGTTCCCCGCCCTGCCGCAGGACCGCCACCCGCGCCCCGCTCCGGAACCGGCCGACGCCGGCCGCGAACTCCGGTGCCAGGAAGGGGTTGGCGTACTCGGGCGACTCGTCCATCGCGCGGTGCCAGGCCGCACGCAGCCCGGACGTCAGCTCCTCGGGTCTGTGGACGGTGATCTCCACATCGGTCTCCCCCCATAGCGCGCCGAGCGCGTCGCGAACCGTAGGACAAGGCTCAAACCTCGCGAAACAGCACGCACGCTGTCAAGGGTGCCTCAGGCGACCGAGAGTGCGCCACGGGCGTGCGGGGACCGGTGCCGCGCCGGGGCCGGCCCCCGGGTGTCAGCCCGGCCGCGGCCCCGTCCGGTCCGGGTCCGGCGCCAGGTCCTGGGTGCCGATCACCGACAGCAGTTCCAGCTGGGCGGCCCCCTCGGTGCCCGGCGGGGCGCTGAACCACAGCAGCCGCTGCCGGCCGTCCTCGCTGAACAGGTTGTGGCAGTCCAGTTCGATGACGCCGAGCGCGGGATGGACGATCCGCTTGTGGTCGGTGCGGCGCAGCGCCACGTCCCGGTGCTCCCAGAGCGCGGCGAACTCCTCGCTGCGCCGGCGCAGTGTGGCCACCAGGCGGGTGACGTCGGGGTCCTTGGCGCGCCGGGCGGCGACGGCCCGGAGGTCGGCGGTGAAGACCCGGGAGTGGTGCGGGTGGTCCTCGGCCGGGTACAGCCCGCGGACGGCGGGGTCGGTGAACCAGCGGTAGGCGAAGCTCGCCTCCAGTCCGCGTCCGATCGGCGCCGGGCCGAGCAGGGCCACGGCGAGGGGGTTCTGGGCGAGGGGTTCGTGCAGGTCGGTGATGATCTGGGCGGGGGTGGTGACGAGCCGGTCCAGCAGGCCGAGCAGGGCGGGCTGGGCGTGCCCGACGGGGCCGTGCGCGACGGCCGGCAGCGGGCGCTCGGCGAGGTGGAACAGGTGGTCGCGTTCGTCGCCGCTCAGCCGGAGCGCGCGGGCGAGGGCGGCCAGGACCTGGGCGGAGGGCTGGGCGCCCCGGCCGCGTTCCAGCTCCGTGTAGTAGTCGGCGGACAGCCCCGCCAGGTGGGCGACCTCCTCGCGTCTGAGGCCCGGCACCCGGCGGCGGGGGCCCGCGGTCAGGCCGACGTCGGCGGGGCGGACCCGGTCGCGCCGGGACTTCAGGAATGCGGCCAGCTCCGAGTGGTTCACGCCCCCCATGGTCACGCGAGCGGCCGTCCGGAGCCAGGGGTTGCCGACCCCAGGGTGAGGACAGCCCTGGTCGGCGCGTGGCAGCGGGCCGAGGCTGAGGACACGCATTCCGGTCCGCTCACCACTCACCCCAGGAGCCGCCATGTCCGCCCAGCAGAACCCCGTACAGCCCCGGGTCGCCGTCGTCACCGGCGGTTCCCGCGGCATCGGCCGCGAGACGGTGACGCGGCTCGCCGCCGACGGATTCGCCGTGGTGGTCGGTTACGCGGGCAACCGCGAGCTGGCCGAGGCCGCCGTCGAGGACGTCACCGCGGCGGGCGGCAGCGCGCTCGCCGTCCGCGCCGATGTGGCCGACGAGCAGCAGGTCGCCGCCTTGTTCGAGGCCGCCGCGGCCGAGTACGGAGGTGTCGACGTCGTCGTGCACACGGCGGGCCGGATGTATCTGGCGCCGGTCGCCGAGCTGGACCTCGGGGAGCTGGACGCCCTGCACCGCACCAATGTCCGCGGCACCTTCGTGGTGGCCCGGGAGGCCGCCCGGACGCTGCGCCGCGGCGGTGCGCTGATCACCTTCTCCACGTCCGTGGTGGGCCTGGCGTTCCCCGGCTACGGCGCCTACAGCGCGAGCAAGGGCGCGGTCGAGGCGCTGACCCTGGTGCTGGCCCGGGAGCTGCGCGGGCGGGACGTCACCGTCAACGCGGTGGCCCCCGGCCCCACGGGCACCGACATGTTCCTGGCCGGCAAGGACGAGGAGGCCGTCGCCCGCCTCGCGGCGCAGCCGCCGCTGGAGCGTCTGGGCACGCCCGGCGACATCGCGGAGGTGGTCGCGTTCCTCGCCTCCCCGGCCGGCCACTGGGTCAACGGCCAGGTGATCCGCGCCAACGGCGGCATCATCTGACCCCCTCCCCCGCCTTC
>NZ_MUMF01000857.1 GCF_002155905.1 Streptomyces tricolor
ACCGTGTGCCGTGGCCGGCCTGGACACCGCTGGGGGTGGCGGGCGTCCTGGCCGGGACCCTGCTCGCCGCCCCGGCCCCGGCCCGGGCCGCCGCCACCGCGGCAGGCGCCGTACTGGACCCCGCTCACAGCAGCGTCAGCTGGCAGAGCCCGGTCTACGCCAAGGGCACCGGCGGCGGCCCCGAGAAGTGCCCCGACGCCGCCACCGACCCCGGCGGCACGGTCTGCCACCGCTTCGACCTGACGGTCTCGGTGCCGGACGGCTACTGGGACGACAACCCCGAGGGCGGCGTCCCGCTGTCGATCGGATGGGAGCGCCCCGCGGACGACTTCGACCTGTACGTCTACGACGACCGCGGCAAGCAGGTCGCCTCCAGCGCGGGCACCGCCGACCCGGAGGCCACGGTGATCCCGCGGGCGTCGGGCACCTACCACGTGCTCGTGGTGCCGTACGCCGTGCACGACAACTCCTTCACCGGCACCGCCTATCTGCCCGCGACCACGGACGCCGGGGACCTCACGTCGTTCTCGGGCGGTGCCGGCAGCTACGCCATCGGCGCCGGGCGGCTGACCGCGCGGGCCGACTTCCTGAAGGGCGGTCAGCTCCGGCTCCAGGCCGACCCCTCGGGCTCGCTCAGCGATCCGGCCGGCACCGCCATCGTGCGCCGGCGACCCGCGCTCCAGCGGCACACCTCGTCCTTCGACGCGGGCGACTACTACGGCATCCGGTCCCCCGAGGCCGTGCTGCGCGTGTACAAGAAGCCGCTGCGGTTCGGCCTGTACCGGCCCGACAACCGCACCCGGATCTGGCAGGAGGACAAACCGCTGCGCTGGTCCACCGGCGGGATGCGGCAGAGCCTCACGCGGGGCGCGGACGAGCAGTTCTTCGGCGGCGGCGAGCAGAACGGCAGCTTCTCGCACCGCGGCCGGACGATGTACGTGGCGAACAGCTTCGACTGGAACGAGGGCGGCTACAACAACTCCCAGCCCTTCTACCTCTCCAGCGCGGGCTACGGCGTCTTCCGCAACACCTTCGCGCCGGGCGTGTACACCTTCGGGGCGCCGGTGACGACCGGACAGCAGGAACGGCGCCTGGACGCCTACTACTTCCTCGGCGACGCCAAGCAGGTGATCGGCAAGTACACGGCGCTGGTGGGCAGGCCGTTCATGCCGCCGGTGTACGGGCTGGAACCGGGCGACTCCGACTGCTACCTGCACAACGCCAACCGGGGCGAGCGGCACACCCTGGACGCGCTGAAGATCGCCGACGGCTACGCAGAGCACCGGATGCCGCTCGGCTGGATGCTGGTCAACGACGGGTACGGCTGCGGGTACGAGAACCTGGAGCAGACCGTCAAGGGCCTCCAGGACCGTCACGCGCAGCTCGGCCTGTGGACCGAGGACGGCATCGACAAGCTCGCCGACCAGGTCAGGGCGGGCCAGCGGGTGGCCAAGCTGGACGTCGCCTGGGTGGGCAACGGCTACAAGTTCGCGCTGGACGCCTGTGACGCGGCCAAGCGGGGCATCGAGGACAACAGCGACGCGCGCGGCTTCGTCTGGCTGCCGGTGTCCTGGGCGGGTGCCCAGCGCTGCGGGGTGCTGTGGAGCGGCGACCAGAAGCTGTCCTGGGACTACATCCGCTGGCAGATCCCGACGTACGCCGGGGCGACGATGTCCGGGATCGCCTACAACACCGGTGACGTCGGCAGCATCTACCGCCACGACGCCCGGATGTACGCCCGAGACCTGCAGTGGAAGGCGTTCCTGCCGGCCATCATGACGATGGACGGCTGGGCCACCGACCTCACCACCGGCAAGCCCGCCGACCAGCAGCCGTGGCGGGACGGCGAGCCGTACACCTCGATCAACCGGAAGTACCTCCAGCTGAAGGAGCGGCTGCTGCCGTACATGTACACCCTGTCCGCCCAGGCGGCGCGGACGGGCGTGGGCGCGGTGCGTCCGCTGTGGCTGGAGTACCCGGACGACCCGGGCACCCTGGGCGCGCAGGCGAAGTACGAGTTCCTGTCCGGGCCGGACTTCCTGGTCGCGCCGGTCTACGAGGACGCGGACACCCGCGACGGCATCTATCTGCCGAAGGGCACCTGGACCGACTACTGGACCGGCCGCACTTATCAGGGCCCGACCACGGTCAACGGCTACCACGCCCCGCTGGACACCCTCCCGCTGTTCGTGCGCGAGGGCGCGATCGTGCCCATGTGGCCGGAAGGGACGACGAGTTGGCAGACCCGCGACCGGCACGAGCTGGACTGGGACCTGTACCCGGCCGCGCGCGGCACCGGCCATTACACGCTGTACGAGGACGACGGCGTCACCCGTGACTTCACCAAGGGGGCGGCGGCCACCCAGCGGGTGTCGATGCGCGGCGACGCCCGGGGCACGACCGTGACGGTCGGCGCGAGCCGGGGCGACTACGCGGGCAAGGTGGACGCCCGGACGTACCGGTTCACCGTGCACGGCGGCACGGCACCCGCGCGGGTCCTGCTCGACGGGCGTCCACTGCCACGCAGCGCCTGGTCGTACGACGCCGGCACCCGGGTCACCACGGTCCGCACCCCGAGTCTGCCGCTGGACCGCGGGTTCACGCTGCGGCTGGCCGGCCCGGAGCGGAACCGGACGGGCACGGCCGCGGGCTCTTGACGTGTCTGGTTCAGACCTTTAGCTTCTCGGGTCATCGATGACCAAGGATGCGTTCAGCGTTCACCATGCTGAACGCATCCGGTCCGACGAAGGGACCCCCCACATGACCCGATCACGGCTCCTCACAGCGACCACCACGGTGGCCCTCGCCCTTGCCCTCACCGCCCTCGGCACCGCCGGCGCGGACGCGGCCGACCCGCGTGTCGCGCCCGGCGGCAACTTCGACCTGTCCGTCTGGCAGCTCCAGGAGCCCGTCGGCTCCCCCGGCAAGCCCACCACCGTCCCGTCGTCCCGGCTCCAGGGCGCGAACGGCTACCAGGACGCGTACTTCTACACCGACACCCGCGACGGCGCGATGACCTTCTGGGCGCCCGAGAAGGGCGTCACCACCCCGAACTCCAAGTACGCCCGCTCCGAGCTGCGCGAGATGAACCGCAACGGCTCGCCCGCCGACTGGGCGCTCAGCGGCAGCCACCGGATGAGCGCCACCCTGCGCGTGGTGTCCGTGACCAAGAACGTCTGCGTCGGCCAGATCCACCTCGGCTCCGGCGGCACCTCCACCAAGCCGCTGGTGGAGCTGTACTACCGCGCGAACGGGGACATCGTCCTCGGCACCGAGGACTCCCCGGCCGGCGGCCAGACGCTGCATCCCGTCGGACACGTGCCCGTCGGCAAGACCTGGAGCTACACCCTCGCCGTCTCGGGCGGGAACACCATCGACCTGACCGTGAACGGCACCACCACCCACTACGCCATCCCGTCCACCTTCAAGCCCTACAAGCAGTACTTCAAGGCCGGCTCCTACAACCAGTCCTCCTCGGACAGCACCACGAAGGGCGCCCGCGTGGCGTTCTACGGCCTGACCGTCGCGCACGGCTGACACGCGGCCCGACCTGCGCGACTGGTGCGAACGGCGGGACGGTCGTAGCGTCGGGTGCACGCGGTCGGACACGGCACGACGGGCGGGAGCGGCCATGCGCGGATCAGTGGTGGGTACGGCGGTCACCCTCGCGGCAGGAGCCCTGCTCACAGCGGCCATGACCACGGCCACGGCCAGTCCGCCACCCACCGCCCCGGCGCCCTCCCGGACCGGCGCGTCGCAGCCCGTCCTGGTCGACTGCCTGTGGCAGCAAACCGTGCGCCCCGACGACTTCATCCTGGCCTGCGGCGACGGCAACAGCCGGCTCACCGGACTCCGCTGGTCCGAGTGGGGTCCGGACGGGGCGACCGCCGAGGGCGTGAACATGGTCAACGACTGCAAGCCGTACTGCGCGGCCGGCACCTTCCGCTCCTATCCGGTGACCGTCCGCCTCGACGGCGCCACGTCCTGGAAGAAGCACCCCGAGGTCCAGCGCTACGACCGGATGAGCCTCACCTATCCGGAAGACCGCCCGGAGGGCTTCAAGCAGGTCATGACGTATCCGCTCTGGGACTGACGGTCCGGCCCGGCGATCCGGGCCGGACCGGCGTCCCGGCCGGGGCGTCACCCGGGCGCGCCCCGCGGGGCGCGC
>NZ_MUMF01000858.1 GCF_002155905.1 Streptomyces tricolor
CCCTGGCGGTGGTGGCGGGTCACGTAGCCGGTGGCGGGAGGGGGCCCGTCGGCCGAACCCTACGGAGTGAGCTGGCGCACACCTGCCGTAGAGTTGAGGCCGGTCGATACCTGACCGCGGCAGATCGGAAGGGCAGCAGGCGTGACCGTCGACGACACGGGCTCCGGCGCTGGTGGGGACGGCCGGGTGGACCCCCACGCCCCCGACTCCGGCGATGACCCGCTGGCCCTGCGGCTCGAACAGCTCATCCTGGGCGCCGAGCGCCGTTACACCCCGTTCCAGGCCGCCCGCAGCGCCGGCGTCTCCATGGAGCTGGCCTCCCGGTTCTGGCGAGCCATGGGCTTCGCCGACATCGGGCAGGCCAAGGCGCTCACCGAGGCCGACGTGCTGGCGCTGCGGCGCCTCGCCGGTCTGGTGGAGGCGGGACTGCTGAGCGAGGCCATGGCGGTGCAGGTGGCCCGGTCCACCGGGCAGACCACCGCCCGGTTGGCGGAGTGGCAGATCGATTCCTTCCTGGAGGGCCTGACCGAGCCGCCGGAGCCGGGGATGACCCGGACCGAGGTGACGTACCCGATCGTCGAGCTGCTCCTGCCCGAGCTGGAGGAGTTCCTCGTCTACGTGTGGCGTCGGCAGCTCGCCGCCTCCGCCGGCCGGGTCGTGCAGGCGGCCGACGACGAGGAGATGGTCGACCGGCGGCTCGCCGTCGGCTTCGCCGACCTCGTCGGCTTCACCCGGCTCACCCGCCGGATGGAGGAGGAGGAACTCGGCGAGCTGGTCGAGGCCTTCGAGACCACCGCGGCCGACCTGGTGGCCGCGCGCGGCGGCCGGCTCATCAAGACCCTCGGCGACGAGGTGCTGTACGCGGCGGACGACGCGGGGACGGCCGCGGACATCGCGCTGCGGCTGGTGGAGACGCTGGCGAACGACGAGACGATGCCCGAGCTGCGCGTGGGCATGGCGTTCGGCACGGTGACCACCCGCATGGGCGACGTGTTCGGTACGACGGTGAACCTGGCCTCCCGGCTGACCTCCATAGCGCCGCGCGACGCCGTCCTCGTCGACAGCGCCTTCGCCGAGGAGCTGATCCGCACCGGCGAGGCGCCCGCCTCGGAGGCGGAGGCGGCGGAGGCCGCGGCGGCGGCCGAGAAGGAGGGCGAGGAG
>NZ_MUMF01000859.1 GCF_002155905.1 Streptomyces tricolor
GCCCGGATCGCCGCCCGGCACCAGCCACGGGCACCCCACGCCGAGCCGAGCCGCGCCCCCATGCGCGAAACTGATCCCATGACGATTCACGAGAACCTTCTCGGCGGTCCGCCCCCGACCCACCTCCCCGACGACCCGGAGCCCCGCCAGGCGCTGGCGGACGGCACCGCGCCCGCGGACGTCGCCGCCCAGCACCCCACCTCCTCCCTCGCCTGGGCGCAGCTGGCGGACGAGGCGTTCGAGCGGGGCTCGGTCGTGGAGTCGTACGCCTACGCCCGTACGGGCTACCACCGCGGCCTGGACGCCCTGCGCCGCAGCGGCTGGAAGGGGCACGGCCCCGTCCCCTGGGAGCACGAGCCGAACCGCGGCTTCCTGCGCGCCCTGCACGCCCTCGCCCGCGCCGCGCAGGCGATCGGCGAGCAGGACGAGTACGAGCGCTGCACGCAGTTCCTGAAGGACTCCTCGCCGACGGCGGCCCAGACCCTGGGCTGACCCCGTAGGGGAGTCACCGGTGTGGCCCGTCTGGCAGCAGGCGGGCCTTGCCGTACCCGGGGGCATTGCGGAGGATGCGGGGTGGGGACCGGGGCCCCCGTGCCGGCATCGGCAGGGGCGGACCGCTACCCGTAGCAACAACAGGAGACAGCGATGTCCCAACAGGCTCACCCCCTTCCCGAGGCCGCTGAGCCCGAGACCCCGAACCTGGATTTCGCGGGGACGACGCCGTACGAGGACTACGTCAAGGCGGACGTCCTCACCCACCTCCAGCACACCCTCTCCGACGACCCCGGAGAGATGGTCTTCCTGGTGACCACCCAGGTCATGGAGCTGTGGTTCACGGTCATCGTGCACGAGTGGGAGACCGCCGCGCAGGCGCTCCGCTCGGACGACGTGCCCACCGCGATCGCCGCGCTGAAGCGGTCCGTGCGGGAACTGGAGGCCCTGAACGCCTCCTGGAAGCCGCTCGGCCAGCTCACCCCGGCCCAGTTCAACTCCTACCGCAGCGCGCTCGGCGAGGGCTCCGGCTTCCAGTCGGCGATGTACCGGCGCCTGGAGTTCCTGCTCGGCGAGAAGTCCGCGTCCATGCTCGTACCGCACCGCGGCGCCCCCCGCGTCCACGCGGAGCTGGAGAAGGCCCTGCACGAGCCCAGCCTGTACGACGAGGTGGTACGGCTCCTCGCGCGCCGCGGCCACGCCATCCCCGACACCGTGCTGCGCCGGGACGTCTCCCAGCGCTACGAGCCGTCGGAGGCCGTCGAGGCCGCCTGGACCGCCGTCTACGCGGGTGACGAGGGCGACGAACTCGCCCGGCTCGGCGAGGCGCTGACCGACGTCGCCGAACTGGTGTGGCGCTGGCGCAACGACCACCTGGTCGCCACCCGGCGCGCGATGGGCGCCAAGGCCGGCACCGGCGGCTCCGCCGGCGTGGCCTGGCTGGAGAAGCGCGCCCGCAAGAACGTCTTCCCCGAGCTGTGGACGGCGAGGTCCCATGTCTGAGCTGCCCCTGCTCGCGAAGAAGCTGGACGAGGCCGACGAACTGGCGCCCCTGCGGGACCGCTTCGTCCTGGACGAGGTCGTCTATCTCGACGGCAACTCCCTGGGCGCCCTTCCCGCGCACGTCCCCGACCGGGTCGCGGACGTCGTCCGGCGCCAGTGGGGCGAACTGCGCATCCGGTCCTGGGAGGAGAGCGGCTGGTGGACGGCGCCCGAGCGGATCGGCGACCGGATCGCCCCGCTGGTCGGCGCGGCACCCGGCCAGATCGTCGTCGGCGACTCGACGAGCGTCAACGTCTTCAAGGCGCTCGTGGCCGCGATCCGCATGGCGGACGACAGCCGTGACGAACTCCTGGTGGACGCGACCACCTTCCCCACGGACGGGTACATCGCCGAGTCCGCGGCCCGGCTGACCGGCCGCACCCTGCGCCCGGTGACCCCGGCCGAGGTGCCCGGGGCGCTGGGCGACCGCACCGCGGCGGTGCTGCTCAACCACGTCGACTACCGCACCGGCCGGCTGCACGACCTGCCCGCCCTCACCGCCGCGATCCACGCCTGCGGCGCCCTCGCGGTCTGGGACCTGTGCCACAGCGCGGGCGCGCTGCCGGTCGGCCTGGACGAGCACGGCGTCGACCTCGCGGTCGGCTGCACCTACAAGTACCTCAACGGCGGCCCGGGTTCACCGGCGTACCTGTATGTGCGCAGCGCGTTGCAGGACCGCTTCGACTCCCCGCTGCCCGGCTGGAACTCGCACGCCGAGCCGTTCGGCATGAGCCCGGCCTACACCCCGGCGGCGGGCGCCCTGCGCGGCCGGGTCGGTACGCCGGACATCCTCTCCCTGCTGGCGCTGGAGGCCGCGCTCGACGTCTGGGACGGGGTGTCCGTCACCGCCGTCCGCGCCAAGTCCCTGGCGCTGACGGACTTCTTCCTGCGCTG
>NZ_MUMF01000860.1:0-260 GCF_002155905.1 Streptomyces tricolor
GCGTCGACACCGCCGCCGACCTCGCCCGAGCCGTCGCGCGGGCCCGCCCGGGAAAGGCGGTGCTCCTCACCGTGCGCCACAGCAGCGGGGGCTACCAGCAGTTGGCGGTGATCCCCGGAGTGGTGACCTGATCGAACCGGCACCGGCGCGGGGGCCTACGGCAAGGCACGTCCGGAAGCCACGGACACGCCCGCGACCCCGCCGCCGCTCTCCGACGGCGTCCGGTGTCGCTCTCCGGCCGTGTTCGGTGTCGCTCTTCG
>NZ_MUMF01000860.1:315-2734 GCF_002155905.1 Streptomyces tricolor
GCGGTGTTCGGTGTCGCTCTCCGGCGGCGTTCCCCGCCGCCCTCCGGCCGCGTTCGGCGTGGCCCTTCGGCCGTGTCCGCCGCCGCGAGCGCCCCGTTCCGGGGCCCGTGATTCTCCAGCCCCCGCCCCGCCGCACCACCCCGAGCCCGGTGATCTCGTACACCCCACGAAACCCGCTGGTCACCGTCCGTCCCGGCGCGTCATCATGGCCCCATGCCGAGCCCCTTCGCGACGACCCCCGGGACACAGGGCCCCGGGACCGGCTCGCGTGCCGCTGTCCGGGCGGGCAGGATGCTGCCCGAGACGCCGCACCCCGTCGCCTCACCCGCTGCCACGCCCGTTTCCTCACCCGCGCTCGGAGGCCCGGATGACCGGTAGTACGCCCGCGCCCTTCACCGCCGCCGACTACAGGGCCCGCATGGAGCGCGCCGCGCGCTCCGCCGCGGACGCCGGCCTCGCCGGGCTGCTCGTGGCCCCGGGACCGGACATGGTGTGGCTCACCGGCTACACGCCCACCGCGGTCACGGAACGGCTCACCGTGCTGGTCCTCGCCCCCGGCCGCGACCCCGTCCTCGTCGTGCCCACCCTGGAGGCCCCGGACGCCGAGCAGGCGGCCGGCGCCACCGCGCTGACCCTGCGCGACTGGACCGACGGCAAGGACCCCTACGCCGTCACCGCCGACCTCCTCGACGACCGCGGCCGGTTCGGCATCAGCGACAACACCTGGGCGATGCACCTGCTGGGCTTCCAGCGGACCCTCCCCGACACCTCCTACGCCTCCCTCACCGACGCCCTGCCCATGCTGCGCGCGGTGAAGGACGCGGCCGAGCTGGAACTCCTGGCAGCCGCCGGAGCGGCTGCCGACGCAACGTTCGAGGAGATCCGGAAGGTTCCCTTCGCCGACCGTCGCGAGTCCGACGTCGGCCACGACCTCGCCGGTCTGCTGCGCCGCTTCGGCCACTCCCAGGTCGACTTCACCATCGTCGGCTCCGGCCCGAACGGCGCCAACCCGCACCACGAGGTCGGCGACCGGGTCATCCAGCCCGGCGACATGGTCGTCCTCGACTTCGGCGGGCTGATGAACGGCTACGGCTCCGACACCACCCGCACGGTCCACGTCGGCGAGCCGACCGAGGAGGAGCGCCGGGTCCACGACGTCGTGCGCGCCGCCCAGGAGGCCGGCGTCCAGGCCGTACGCCCGGGCGTGGCCTGCCAGGAGGTCGACCGCGCGGCCCGCGCGGTGATCACGGACGCCGGGTACGGCGAGTACTTCATCCACCGCACCGGGCACGGCATCGGCGTCACGACGCACGAGCCGCCGTACATGATCGAGGGCGAGGAGCAGCCGCTCGTGCCCGGCATGTGCTTCTCCGTGGAGCCCGGCATCTACCTGCCCGGCCGCTTCGGGGTGCGTATCGAGGACATCGTCACGGTCACCGAGGACGGTGGCCGCCGCCTCAACAACACCACCCGTGAGATGGTCATAGTGGACTGAGAGGCCCAAGGAGACCCCTTCTCGACGACACCCGGAACGGCTACCCGCGACCCATGACCCAGGCTCCGACACCCACCGCGGACACCGTCCGCAGACTGGTCCGTTCGCTGCTCAAGGAGGGCGGCGACGACACCGGGGGACCCGATGTGCGGCCCGTGACGGAGGACCGCGAGCACACCTGGTGGATCGGCAGCCGCCATGTGCTGCGGCTCGCGCCCGACCGCGAGGCCTCTCTCCGCCGCCGCCGGGAACTGCGCCTACGCGACCTGGTCCGCCCGCACGTACCCGTCGCCGTGCCGACCAGCGTCGCGCACGGCGACTGGGCGCCCGGCCTGGCCTACACCCTCGACACCCGGGTGCCCGGCGGCACGGCCGACGAGTACGACGTCTCCGCGGTCGGCGAGGCCGACCTCGCCGGGCTGCTCAGCGGGCTGCGCACGGTGCCCGCACGCCAGGCGGAGGCGCTCGGCGTGCCGCGCGTCGCGCCGCGCTCCCTGGACGCGCTGCGCCGGATGGCCGTGCACGCGGCCGAACGGCTCGCCGCGGCCGACGAGTTCGACGCCGCCCGGCTGCACCAGCTCACCCAGCCCGGCGCGGCCCAGCTCGCCACGCAGCCCGGTGCCGCCGTCCTCACCCACCACGGCCTGACCGGCGCGCACGTGGTGGTCAGCGCCGACGGCCGGGTGCGCGGCATCCTGGACTGGACCGCGGCGGCCCTCGGCGACCCCGCCGAGGACATCGCCGGGCTCGCCGTCGCCGTCGGCTCGCCCGCGGCGGTCCGCGCCGCCACCCTCGCCGGCTACGGCGCCCGCCCCTGCCTGCGCGGCCTGTGGCTGGCCCGCTGTGACGCCGTCATCCGCCTCACCGACCATCTGGAGGGCCGTACGGGCGGCTCCCTGACCCTGCTGCGGACCCAGCTGCGGC
>NZ_MUMF01000861.1 GCF_002155905.1 Streptomyces tricolor
GACCCACTTCGCGACGGTGTAGTTCTGCTCGATGGCGACGGGGTAGCGGGCCTCGGGGGAGAGGTCGTACTCGGGGAAGACGACGGCGGCCTGGGCGCCGACGGCGAGTTCGCGGACCAGGCGGTCGTGGGTGTGGGCGTTGCCGAAGACCCAGCCGGCGCCGTGGATGTAGACGACGGCGGGGAGGGTGCCGGTGGTGCCGGCGGGCTTGACGATGCGGGCCCGGACGCTGCCGGTGGGACCGCCGGGGACGGTGATCCACTCCTCGTCGACGGCCGGCTTGTCGATCTCGCCGGACTGCACCTCGTCGACGGCCTTGCGGCCCTCGGCGGGGGGCAGGTCGAAGAGGTAGGGCGGGTTGGCGGTCGCCGCGGCGAACTCGGCCGCCGCGGGTTCCAGTACCGGCTGGGCCGGCGCCTGGGCATCAGACATGCGAATCTCCTGGAATTGCGTAGGGGACGCCGGTCGTTCCGGCACACACGACCCGGATCGTTGTGCTGGGCACTCCGGCGCCGCTGACCGCCACCGTAGAACCGCTGTCCGCCCGGCAGTTGCCCGCCAGCGCACGCCTGACATCCTCACAGCGCACCACGTCCGCCCGCCGCACGCCGCGTGCGCTGGGGGGCACACGGCGGTGCACGGACAGGACACACAGCGGCCTCCCCCGGTCCTAGCGTGAGGGCACAGCGGTCGCGGTCCGTCCACCGGTCGGACGCCCACGCGCTCACCGCTTCGAGGTCCGCTTCCTCTTCCCCTTCCTCGCTCGCCGAGCCCGGACGCAGCGGACAGCCAAGACGCAGTTCCACGAAGGAGGTCCCGCACTCGTGTCTGCCATGCCGGTCGGCGGGCTGGTTCCCCAGGCCGCCGACGACGCCGCAGAGCTGGTCGTCCGCAACGCTCGTATCCACACGGGGGACCCGGTCCGCCCGCACGCCGAGGCACTCGCCGTCCGCGACGGCCTCATCACCGTCGTCGGCGACGACAAGGACGTGGCCCCGCACATCGGGCCCGCCACGAAGGTGGTGGACGCGCTCGGCCGGCGGATGATCCCCGGGCTCAACGACGCCCATCTGCATGTGATCCGGGGCGGGCTCAACTACGTACTGGAGCTGCGCTGGGACGGGGTTCGCACCCTCCGCCAGGGGCTGGCGATGCTGCGGGAGCAGGCCGCGCGGACGCCGAAGGGCCAGTGGGTGCGGGTGGTGGGCGGCTGGTCGGCGGAGCAGTTCGCCGAGCGGCGGCTGCCGACCCCCGCCGAGCTGAACGCCGCCGCCCCGGACACCCCGGTGTTCGTGCTGCACCTGTACCAGTCGGCGGTCCTCAACCGGGCGGCGCTGCGGGCCGCCGGCTTCGACAAGGACACACCCGACCCGCGGGGCGGCGTGATCGTCCGCGGCCGGGACGGGGAACCGACGGGCATGCTGCTGGCCGCGCCCAGCGCCCTCATCCTCTACTCCACCCTGGCCAAGGCGCCGCTCCTGGAGGGCGAGGACAAGAAGGTGTCGACCCGTCACTTCCTGCGGGAGCTGAACCGGTTCGGCCTGACCTCGGCGATCGACGCCGCCGGCGGCTTCCAGAACTTCCCCGAGAACTACAGCACCGTCATCGAGCTGGCGCAGGCCGGCCAGTTGTCGCTGCGCATCGCCTACCACCTCTTCCCGCAGACCGCGGGCCAGGAGATCGCCGACCTCACCCGCTGGATCGAGACGGCCCGCCCCGAGGACGGGGACGCGTGGCTGCGCCTGAACGGCGCGGGCGAGAACCTCACCTGGGCGGCGGCGGACTTCGAGAACTTCGCCCAGCCACGGCCGGAACTCGGCGACTACGAGGGCGAGTTCGAGAAGGCGGTCCGGCTGCTCATGGAGCACGGCTGGGGCTTCCGGCTGCACGCGACGTACGACGAGACCATCCGCCGGGACCTCGCGGTCTTCGAGAAGCTCGCCGCCGAGGGGCTCTTCCCCGCGGGGAACCGCTGGCTGTTCGACCACGCCGAGACCGTGTCCGTGGAGAGCCTCGACCGTGTCGCCGCGCTCGGCGGCGCCATGTCCGTCCAGAACCGGCTGTCCTTCCAGGGCGAGGCGTTCCTGCGCCGCTACGGCCCCGGCCGGGCCGCGGACGCCCCGCCGATCCGGGCCATGCTGGACCGCGGGCTGACCGTGGCCGCCGGCACGGACGCCACCCGGGTCTCCACCTACAACCCCTGGGTCGCCCTGCACTGGCTGGTGAGCGGGCGCGGCGCCGGCGACGTCGTCCTCCGCCCGCGCGGCAACCGCGTCGACCGGCAGACCGCACTGCGCATGTTCACCGTCGCCGGCGCCGAACTGACCGGCGAGGAGCAGGTCAAGGGCGTGCTGCGGCCGGGCTGCTACGCGGATCTGGCGGTGCTGTCCGAGGACTACTTCACCGTGCCCGAACCGGAGATCGCGCACATCGAGTCGCTGCTCACGGTCACCGGCGGCCGGATCGTGTACGCCGCCGGCGAGTACGAGGGGCTCGACGAGGAACTGCCTCCCGTCTCCCCCGGCTGGAGCCCGGTCGCCCGCTTCGGCGGCTACCAGGCGTCCCGGCCGGCGGGCGTGCGGCAGGCGGAGCTGCTCGGCGAGGCCGTCACGGAGTCGGCGCAGCACCACGCGTGGCGCGTGCGGCGCGGTCTGGCTCCGGATGCCGCCGATGCCCCCTTCGATCCCTGCTTCGTCCTCTGACTCTGCCTGCGCGTCCCTCCTCCGCGTTCGTCGTCCGCTCCGGCTGCTGAGCGGGACGAGCGCCCACAGTCCCCGTCCACCGGACGGTTGTTGCCCGACGCGGACGCCCGTCCGCGCCGTTACTCATGGAAAGGCCTTCTCATGGTCGACATCGCCCAGGTCACCGCGTCCCCCAGCCCCGACCTGCTGACCCCCGACAACTGCGCGGTCCTGTTCGTGGACCACCAGCCGCAGATGTTCTTCGGCACCGGCAGCGGCGACCGGACCGCGATCATCAACTCCACCGTGGGCCTGGCCAAGGCCGCCAAGGTGTTCGATGTGCCGGTCGTGCTGAGCACCGTGGCCGCCGAGTCCTTCTCCGGCCCGATCATGCCGCAGCTGGCGGACGTGTTCCCGGACCAGAAGATCATCGACCGGACCACGATGAACGCCTGGGAGGACCCGGCGTTCGTCGAGGCCGTCAAGGCGACCGGCCGCAAGAAGCTGGTCCTCGCCGGCCTGTGGACCGAGGTCTGCGTCGTCCTGCCGGCGCTCTCCGCCATCGCCCAGGGCTACGAGGTCTACGTGGTCACCGACGCGTCCGGCGGGGTCAGCCCGCAGGCCCACGAGCACGCCGTGCAGCGCATGATCCAGGGCGGCGCCGTCCCCGTCACCTGGGTGCAGGTGCTGCTGGAGCTCCAGCGCGACTGGGCCCGTGGCGAGACGTACGTGCCGGTGACGGAGGTCGTCAAGGAGCACGGCGGCGCCTACGGCCTCGGCCTGGTGTACGCCCAGGCGTTCATCGGCGAGCACGCCGCCGGCTGATCCCCTCCCCCAGCACAGCAGCAAGCACTGAGTCAGGAACAGGCAGGAAGAGATGGACGCGGGACTGCTGGTCCTCCGGGTGGTGGCGGGGCTCCTCATCGCCGGCCACGGAGTGCAGAAGGTGAGCTTCCGGCTCGGGGGCCACGGTTTGGCAGGCGGAACCGAGGAGTTCCGGCACGACGGGTTCCGCGGGGGCCGGCTGACCGCGGTCGTCGCGGGCGCCAGTCAGATCGGGGCCGGCCTGTTCCTGACCGCGGGTCTGCTCACGCCCTTGGCGGCGATGGCCGCCATAGGCGTGATGACGGTCGCGGGCACCGTCAAGTGGCCCAAGGGCCTGTGGGTGCAGAACGACGGCTACGAGTACCCCCTGGTCCTCGTCGTCGTCTCCGCTGCACTGGCCCTCACCGGGCCCGGCCGCTGGTCGCTCGACCACGGGCTCGGCATCACCCCGTGGCCGGTGTGGGTGGCCCTCGCCGCGATCGTGATCGGCCCGGTCAGCGGGCTGCTGACCCGCCTGGTGCTGCACCGGGCGCCCGCGGCGGCGGAAGGAGGGGCTGGTGCGCGCACTGCTGACTGACGCCCTCCGTACGCTGGCACCGCCCAAGGGGGACCGCCATGGGCCGCTGCCTCCCTTGATGCTGACGCTGACCCTGGTCACCGGCCTGGTCGACGCCGTGAGCTACCTCGCGCTGGGACACGTCTTCGTGGCCAACATGACCGGCAACGTGGTGTTCCTCGGGTTCGCGCTGGGAGGCGCCGCGACCCTGTCCGCGCTCGCCTCGGTCGTCGCGCTGGTGGCGTTCCTGCTGGGCGCGCTGGCCGGCGGCGGGCTCGGCACCCGGTTCGCCGGGCACCGCGGGCGCCTGCTGGCGGCGGCCACGGCCGCGCAGACGTTGCTGGTGGCCGTCACGGTGGTGGTCACGGCGGTCACCGGCGGCCGGGTCACCACCGGGGTCGAGTACACGCTGATCGTGTGTCTCGGGCTCGCCATGGGGCTGCAGAACGCGGTCGCCCGGCGCCTCGGGGTGCCGGACCTCACCACGACCGTGCTGACGCTGACCCTCACCGGTCTGGCCGCGGACTCGGCCCCGGCGGGCGGTGCGGCGCCGCGGCCCGGACGCCGGATCCTGTCCGTGCTGGCCATGCTGCTCGGCGCCCTCGCCGGGGCGGGACTCGTCCTGCACGGCCATCTGGTGCTCACCCTGGGCCTGTGCCTGCTGCTGCTGGCACTCACCTCCGTGGTGGCGCACCGGCTGTCCGCGGGCGACCCGGCCTGGACCCGGCCGCCGTCCTGAGGGCGGGACGCGGCTCATGACGGTGAGGGTGACGGCCGGTGGCCGTCACCCTCACCGTCGTACCGGCTCAGGGGCGGGGGATGTTGCGGAGGTTGGCCCGGGCCAGGTGGATCATGCGGCCGACGCCTCCGCTCAGGACCGTCCGGCTCGCGGACAGGGCGAAGCCGCCGAGCTGCTCGGCGGTGATCTTCGGCGGCACGGCCAGCGCGGCCGGGTCGGTGACGACGTCGACCAGCGCGGGTCCGTCATGGGCGAAGGCCTCGCGCAGCGCGTCCCGGACCTGGCCGGGCTGCTCCACGCGGATGCCGCGCGCACCGGCCGCCGTGGCGATGGCGGCGTAGTCGGCGTGCGGGTAGGCCGTGCCGTGCGGGGGCAGGCCGTCGACCATCATCTCCAGGTCGACCATGCCGAGGGAGGAGTTGTTGAAGACGACCACCTTCACCGGCAGGTCGTACTGGACGAGGGTCAGGAAGTCGCCCATGAGCATGGAGAAGCCGCCGTCGCCGGAGAGGGAGACGACCTGCCGGCCGCGGTCGAGGAACTGGGCGCCGATGGCCTGGGGCAGTGCGTTGGCCATCGAACCGTGCACGAACGAGCCGAGGATGCGGCGGCGGCCGTTCGGCGTGAGGTAGCGCGCCGCCCACACACAGCACATGCCGGTGTCCACGGTGAACACCGCGTCGGCGGCGGCCTCCTCGTCGAGCACCGAGGTGACGTACTCGGGGTGGATCGGGGTGTGCCGGTCGACGTCGCGGGTGTAGGCGTGCACCGCGCCCTCCAGGGCGTGCGCGTGCCGCTCCAGCATGCGGTCGAGGAACCGGCGCGAGGGCTTCTCCCGCACCGCGGGCGTGAGGCAGCGCAGGGTCTCCCGTACGTCTCCCCAGACGGCCAGGTCCAGTGGGGTGCGCCGGCCCAGCCGCTCGGGCTGCACGTCGATCTGCACGGTGCGCACATCGCGGGGCAGGAAGTCGGTGTACGGGAAGTCGGTGCCGAGGAGCAGCAGCAGGTCGCACTCGTGCATGGCCTCGTAGGCGGCGCCGTAGCCGAGCAGCCCGGACATGCCGACGTCGTACGGATTGTCGTACTGGATGTGTTCCTTGCCGCGCAGGGCGTGACCCACCGGGGCCTTGACCTTGCCGGCGAACTCCAGCACCTCGGCGTGGGCTCCGGCGACGCCCCGGCCGCAGAAGACCATGACGCGTTCGGCGGCGTCCACCAGCTCGGTGAGCCGGGCGATTTCCTGGTCGCTGGGGCGGATGGCGGGCCGGTCCAGGGGCATGGCGAGTTCGGGTGCCGCGTCCGGGGAGTCCTCCGCGGCGGTGTCGCCGGACAGGGCCACGACCGAGACTCCGCGCCGGCCCACGGCGTGCTGGATCGCCGTCTGCACCACACGGGGCATCTGGCGGGGCGAGGAGATCAGCTCCGAGTAG
Organism: Streptomyces tricolor; assembly: GCF_002155905.1. Taxonomy (GTDB): domain Bacteria; phylum Actinomycetota; class Actinomycetes; order Streptomycetales; family Streptomycetaceae; genus Streptomyces; species Streptomyces tricolor. Next base: position 6,232 of record NZ_MUMF01000861.1, read on the forward strand.
TGGCTGCACTCGGCGAACAGCCGGTCGGGGTGGGTCTCCTGGAAGTAGCCGGTGCCGATCTCGCCGCTGGGTATGTGGGCGGCCAGTGCGAGGACGGGCGCCATCGAGCGGTGGGCGTCGTACAGGCCGTTGATCAGGTGGAGGTTGCCCGGTCCGCAGGAGCCGGCGCACGCGGCCAGTCGCCCGGTGAGCTGGGCCTCCGCTCCGGCGGCGAACGCCGCGACCTCCTCGTGGCGGACCTGGATCCACTCGACGTCGGCGTGCCGCCTGACGGCGTCGACGACGGGGTTCAGGCTGTCTCCGACCACGCCGTACATGCGGCGCACACCGGCGCGCGCCATGAGGTCGACGTACTGTTCGGCGATGGTCTGCTTGGCCATGGCACTCCTCGGGTTCCGGCATGGCGGCAGGGCCTTCCGGGCGAGGGCCCGGCGGGTCTGCCTCGCGACCCGATCACGCTAGTGAGCCGGCGGTGCCGCGCTTGACTGTTCGCGCACGGGATCGGTTCCGGCAGCGCACCCGTGCCCGGCGGCGCCGTGCCGGTCCGGCGGCCTTGCTGGGCACAAATACGGCGTCCGGACATTCCGGTGCAGAAAGGCCGGCGATGTAACGGTCTTTTCCTCGCGGTCGCCGTGCGGAATGCGGGCTCGTCGTTGCGTGGACGTTTTCGGGAAATTCCGCACGGGGGACGGACATCGTGCACGGTCGGAACAGAAGCGGTGCGCTGCGCGCACAGCCGGCCGCCGGGTCCGAGGGACCGGCGGCCCGGAGTGCGGCGGATCAGGCCAGTTCGGTCTCCAGCCACCGCAGGACGTCGGGCGTCACCGGGTCGACCAGGTCGGCGAACTCGTCGTGCCGCTGGAGGAACTTGGCGACGTACGGGCAGACGGGAACGATCCGCTTCCCGGACTCCCGTACGTCGGTGAGCGCCTCCTGGACCAGCCGGGAGGCCAGGCCCTGCCCGGCGAAGGCGTCGTCGATCTCGGTGTGGTGGAAGACGCGCTGCGCACCGTGGTCACGGTAGGCGGTCAGTCCGGCGCGCTTGCCGTCGACACGTATTTCGTAGCGATTCCTCGCGTCCACACGCTCGACGACGGGAACGGCGGAAGGCTGGCTCATCGGATGCCTTTCGGATGGCGTCAGTGACGCGGTGGATTCCTGCGCGGGGTGAGGGTCGCATTCGGCAGGACGGGGGCGGGAAGCCGGTCTCCCGGATATCCTTCGACGGCGCCGAAGCGTTCGGAGGAGTTCTCCCATTCCTCGCGGGCCCTGACGATGTCCTCGTGGCTCCGGCCGATGAAATTCCACCACATGACGATCTCCTCCTCGAAGGGTGTGCCGCCGAGGAGGACCGCCCGCGCGGTGTCGTCCGACTCGTTCGCCAGGGTCAGGGTGCGGGGGCCCGGGTGGACGTAGCCCAGCTCGGCGGGGTCCAGGAGGGCGTCCGCGAGGCGGACGGTTCCCCGGTCGACCAGGAGCCCGTGCTCGAAGGCGGGGTCCACGGCGAGCGTGACGGTCGCGCGCGGCCGGAGGACGATCTCGGCGCCGAGCAAGGGGGTGAAGGTCGGCACCGGTGAGGCGGCCCCGGCGAGGGACCCGAGGAAGACGCTGATCTCGGCGCCGTCGGTCCGCACGGGCTCGGGGACGTAGTGCCGGAAGTCGCGGGCGGTGGCACGGTGTTCCTCCGGCAGGGCCACCCACAGCTGCACGCCGTGCAGGACGGTGGTGCGCGGGGTGGAGACCTCGGAATGGCTGATGCCGTACCCGCCGGTCATGAGGTTCAGCTCGCCGGGCCGGACGAAGGCGTGGCTGCCGAGGCTGTCGCGGTGCTCGATCTCCCCGCTGAAGAGCCAGCTCACGGTCTGGAGACCGGTGTGGGGGTGCGGGGCGACATCCATGCCGCCGGTGTCGGAGACGTCGTCCGGGCCGTAGTGGTCGGCGAAGCACCAGGCGCCGATCAGGGTCCGGGTGCGCTGCGGCAGGGTGCGCCGCACGGTCATCGCCCGGGGACCCCCCAGGGGGACGTCGCGTGGGGTCAGCACCTCGACCCGGGGCGCTCCGGTCGCCCGTTCGCCGTCCACCTCCGTACCGCAGCGCACTTCGACGGGGTCGGTTTCGACATTGCTCATCGCGGACCACCTCTCCACCCAGTAATTGTTTCACATTCAACCACCAAAGGCCCCCATCATGGGGGCGGGCAGGTCCGCACGCCACGGCGTTTCCTCTTCGGGCAACATCCCGTGCGCTCCCCGGCAAGCCGCTCCCCCGGACCCGCCGTACGGTCGGCAGCACCTCGGGCCCGCGGAAGGCGGGCCTCGGAACCGAAGCGTCGCAGACAGGGGGGCGGGCATGAGACACGATCCTGCCGAAGCCGCGGACGAAGATCCGATCATATGTACGACGAGTGTCCGCGTCTCCGTGTCCGGCGAACTGCCGGTGCCGCTCCCCGCCGAGCTGCGGTACTCGGCGGCCGATCCCTACGCCGTACGCCTGTCCCTCGGCGCGCCCGCCGCTCCCCCCGTCGACTGGGTCTTCGCCCGGTCGCTCCTCGCCCAGGGGCTGAGCCGGCCCACCGGGTCCGGGGACGTCGTGGTGTTCCCGGAACGCCGGTACCGACCGGACGCGATCCGCATCCTGCTCCGGACCCGGGCGGGTGCGGCGCTGCTGGAGGTCTCCGGCGCCGTCGTCACGGCCTTCCTGCAGCGCGCCCACGCGGTGGTCCCGCCGGGCACCGAGCACCGCCACATCGATCTCGACCACGTCGTGGAACAGCTCACGGCCGGCCGCGAGTGACCCGCCCGGCACCGCCTGCGGTGCGCTGACGAGCACCAACGCGTGCGCTCCTGGACAACGCGTCGTGCGGTGCGGCCCCTAGCGTCGACCGCGTACGCACAGCACGCCATCGCAGGAGGCACCGCATGACCACCAGCACCACGCCCCCGAGCAGCCAGCCGTGGCTGCACCAGAAGGGTGAGGTCATCCAGGAGTTCGGAACCGTCAAGCAGTTCCCCGTCGCCCTGTCCTACGAGGCGCGCATGTACTCCTGCCAGCGCCTGAACAAGGTGCTGGCGGACACTCAGATCCTCTACGGCCTGTACAAGAAGCACCACTGGATCATGCGGGGCGCGACCTTCTACCAGCTGCACCTGCTCCTGGACAAGCACGCCGGTGAACAGCTGGGACTCGTGGACACCCTGGCCGAGCGGGTGCAGACCCTGGGCGGCGTCGCGGTGGGCGACACCCGGCACGTCGCCGAGATCACCTCGATCCCGCGCCCGCCGGACGGTGTCGAGGAGGTCCCGGCGATGCTCTCGCGGCTGCTGGAGGCCCACGAGACCATCCTGACCGAGGCCCACGACGCGGCGGCCCGGGTCGCCGAGCTGGGCGACGACGGCACCAACGACCTGCTGGTCTCGCAGATCATCCGCACCGGCGAACTCCAGGCCTGGTTCCTGGCCGAACACCTGGTGGACACCCCGCTCGTCCGCTCCTGACCCCGGACGGGGGCCGCCGACGGCACAACGGGCGGGGGGCGCCGGCCCGCGGGGCCGCGATCCCACCC
>NZ_MUMF01000862.1 GCF_002155905.1 Streptomyces tricolor
CGCCGTCCTTCAGGGGTGACAGGTACCAGGGGGTGAACCAGAGGGCGTCGACCCCGAGTTCGGCCAGGTACGGCAGCCGGGAGCGGACGCCCGCGAGGTCGCCGGTGCCGTCGCCGTCGCCGTCCGCGAAGCTGCGGACGTACACCTGGTAGATGACGGCCGAGCGCCACCAGTCGGGGTCTTTCCGGGCAGGGCGGGGCTGTCCCACGGAGCGTGCCTTTCTGTGGAGGGGGCGGCGGCGTCAGCCCTTGGTGCTGCCCGCGCTGATCCCGGCGATGATGTGCCGCTGGAAGACGAGGAACAGCGCCACCATCGGGATGCTGGCGATCACCATCGCGGCGATGAGCACGGTGAGCTGGATGTTCTGCGACAGCTGGACCAGGGCCACGCTGATCGGCTGTTTGCCGGTGTCGGAGAAGACCATGAGCGGCCACAGGAAGTCCTGCCAGACGGCGACCAGCGCGAAGATCGACACCACGCCGAGCACCGGGCGGGACATGGGCAGGACGACGGACCACAGGGTGCGGAGCTTGCCGGCGCCGTCGATCTCGGCGGCCTCCAGCACCTCG
>NZ_MUMF01000863.1 GCF_002155905.1 Streptomyces tricolor
GGTCATGCCCACCCTCCCTGCCTGCGGCGGGTTCTGCGCAGCAGCCAGAAGAAGAACGGGCTGCCGAGGAGCGCGGTCAGGACGCCCAGGGGGAGTTCGGCCGGGGCGGCCAGGGTGCGGGAGGCGAGGTCGGCGGCGAGCAGGACCAGGGCGCCGAGCAGGGCGCTGCCGGGCACCAGGAAGCGGTGACCCGGCCCGGCCGCCATCCGCAGCAGATGCGGGACGACCAGGCCGGTGAACCCGATGACGCCGGCGACGCTGACCGCCGCCGCCGTGAGCAGGGCGATCACCAGGACGAGGGCGAGCCGCAGCCGCTCCACGTCCACGCCCAGGTGCCGGGCCGGGCCCTCGCCCAGCGCCAGCAGGTCCAGCCGGCGCGCGTACAGCGGGGCGATCCCCAGCCCCAGCGCCGCGCACGGCAGCACCGCCAGCACCTTCGGCCAGGTCGCCTGCGCGAGCGAGCCGAGCTGCCAGAACGTGATCTGGTTGACGGCGGCGGTGTCCGCGAAGAACAGGAACAGCCCGATCAGCGCGCCCCCGAAGGCGTTCACCGCGATCCCGGTGAGGATCAGCGTCACCACCTCGGTACGGCCGTCCGAGCGGGACAGGACGTAGACCAGCAGCACCGTGCCGAGGCCCGCCGCGAAGGCGAAGACGGGCACGGTCCACATGCCCAGGAAGTCCAGCCCGAACGCGATCGCGCCGACCGCCCCGACCGCCGCCCCCGAGGAGACGCCGATGACGCCCGGCTCGGCGAGCGGGTTGCCGAACACGCCCTGCATCAGCGCCCCCGCGCAGCCCAGCGAGGCACCCACGAGCAGCGCCAGCGCGATCCTGGGGAAGCGGACGTTCCACAGCACGGACTCGGCCACCCGGTCCGGCGCCGCGCCGCCGAGGTGGGCCCGGTGCAGCACCGAGCCGAGCACGTCGGCGGCCGGGACGGGGTAGGCGCCGAGTCCGGCGGCGACCGGCACCAGGGCCAGCAGGGCGAGGAGCAGACCCGCCGTCAGCAGCCAGGCGCGGGTGCGCCGGGGG
>NZ_MUMF01000864.1 GCF_002155905.1 Streptomyces tricolor
CCCGGACTCTTCGGCGTCAGTGGCGGCTGTCGTCGTCATGGGGGGCACGGTACGGCATCGCCCGCGGCGGGCTCACGGGGATTTACCGGCCATGATCAACCCATGAACATCCGCCGAGCGCCGCTCACCTCTGTCGTCGTGCTGGGTCTACTGTCCCCTCTGGCCGCCTGCTCCTCCGCGTCCACCGCCGTCGAGGCGTGCATGGCGAAGCAGGCCGTCTCCGTGACCTCGGGGGAAGTGGAAGGCACCTACGTGGGCGAGGACGACGCCGAGGGCGTGAAGGTCACCCTCAAGGCGTCGGACACCCGCACCGGCGGGACCGTCACCGTCCACCACTGGCCGACCGGCGACTGGTACGAGAGCGAACTCGGCGAGACGTTCGACGGATCGGGCACCTGGGACGTGGAGGGAGGTACGAGGCCGGGAGACCACGCGCGGGTCCACCTCTCCTTCACCGAACCGGAACTCTTCCTCCGCGGCTACACCCTCGACATGCTGTCGATCGCCACGAATGCCGAGCGTACGTACCTCTACGAGGACGACGACCCCGACGTGTGCCCGGCGTTCCGCCTGCGGCTCACTTGACGGTGTGCGGCCCTCAGCCGGTGTGAACCCACGTCAGGAGGGCGAGGCAGGCCGGCAGCGGGCAGGCGAGGGCGCCGGTCAGGAGGAGGCGGGCGGGCGGGGTGAGGCGGCGGATGCCGGGGGCGAAGGCCAGGGCCGTCAGGGCGGCGGCGCAACCGAGGACGGTCAGCGCGTACGGCAGGACGGCGTCCGCGACCTCCGCCCAGGACATGCCGTTCGCAAGGCCCCACAGCGCCGCCATGCCCAC
>NZ_MUMF01000086.1 GCF_002155905.1 Streptomyces tricolor
AAACGGCCACGACCTCCTCCCCCGCCCCGGCGAGCACCTCCACGAGCACCCGCCCGACATTGCCGGTAGCCCCGGTAACAACGATCACCGCAACCCCCCACGCACTAAGTCAGTCAACTCACTAACAATGAGGGGACGTTAACACGCCCCCACCCCCGCCTGTCTATAGTCAGTCAGGTGACAAACTCAGTGGATCGGCGCGCCCGGGCGTCACAGAAGCGCCGACGACTCACGGCGGCGGCGGCCCGGGTCCTGCACGAGCAGGGCATCGAACGCACCACCCTCGCCGACATCGCCCGCGAGGCCGACGTCCCGGTCGGCAACGTCTACTACTACTTCAAGACCAAAGACGAACTGGTCCAGGCCGCACTGTCGGAACACCGCGCCCACCTGGACGAACTCACCGCCGAACTGGATCAGTTGCCGACCCCGCGCGACCGCCTCAAGGCCCTCGTCGAAGCCTGGGTCGCCCAACGGGACACCGCCGCCCGCCACGGCTGCCCCACCGGCACCCTGGCCGTCGAACTCGACAAACGCGCGGACGGCACCCTCGACGCGGAGGCCGGCGCCGTGATCCGCCGTCTCCTGGACTGGACGGCCGCCCAGTTCCGCACCTGGGGCATCCCCGCCCCCGACGACCACGCCCTCACCCTGATCTCCGCCTACCAGGGCATGTCCCTCCTGACCAACGCCCTCCGCGACCCGGACGTCATGACCCGCGAGGGCACCCGCCTCCTGCGGTGGCTGGACTCACTGGGTCCCGGGGGCGGGGCCAGTAGCTGACGCCCTACAACAGCAGCATCACCGAACGCAGCCGGTCCACCGACTTCGCCTGTTCTGCGGCGGCAGGGGGCTGTTGAGTTGCAGAGGCCCCCGGCTCCGGCCGGGGGCCTCTCGCGTCAGCCCTTCACGCAGACGAACTGCTTCAGCTTCGCCACGACCTCGACGAGGTCGCGCTGCTGGTCCATCACCTGGTCGATGTTCTTGTAGGCGCCCGGAATCTCGTCCAGCACGCCGGAGTCCTTGCGGCACTCCACGCCCCGCGTCTGCTCCTCCAGGTCCTTGGTCGTGAAGCGACGCTTGGCCGCGTTGCGGCTCATCCGCCGACCGGCTCCGTGCGAAGCCGAGTTGAATGCCTTCTCGTTTCCGAGCCCCTTCACGATGTACGAGCTGGTGCCCATCGAGCCGGGAATGATCCCGAACTCACCGGAGCCGGCGCGGATCGCTCCCTTACGGGTCACGAGCAGGTCCATGCCCTCGTACCGCTCCTCCGCCACGTAGTTGTGGTGGCAGGAGATCTCCGGCTCGAAGGTCGGCTTGGCCTTCTTGAACTCCTTGCGGATCACGTCCTTGAGGAGCGCCATCATGAGCGCGCGGTTGTACTTGGCGTACTCCTGCGCCCAGAACAGGTCGTTGCGGTAGGCCGCCATCTGCGGGGTGTCCGCGACGAAGACCGCGAGGTCACGGTCGACCAGGCCCTGGTTGTGCGGGAGCTGCTGGGCCACGCCGATGTGGTGCTCGGCGAGTTCCTTGCCGATGTTCCGAGACCCGGAGTGCAGCGTGAGCCAGACCGAACCTGACTGATCTAGACAAAGTTCAAGGTAGTGATTCCCGGATCCGAGCGTTCCCATCTGCTTCTGCGCCCGCTCCTGACGGAATTTGACCGCCTCCGCAACCCCGTCGAACCGGCCCCAGAAGTCGCCCCACCCGGCGGTGGCCAGCCCATGGAACCGCGCCGGATCGACGGGACTGTCATGCATCCCCCGCCCCACCGGAATCGCCTGCTCGACCTTCGACCGCAGTCGGGACAGGTCCCCGGGGAGATCGTTCGCGGTCAGGGACGTCTTCACCGCCGACATCCCGCAGCCGATGTCCACCCCGACCGCCGCCGGGCACACCGCGCCCTGCATGGCGATGACCGAGCCGACCGTCGCGCCCTTGCCGTAGTGCACGTCCGGCATCACGGCGAGGCCCTTGATCCACGGCAGGGTGGCCACGTTCTGGAGCTGGCGCAGGGCCACGTCCTCGACCGTCGCCGGGTCCGCCCACATCCGGATCGGGACCTTGGCGCCCGGCATCTCCACGTACGACATGTGTTCCTCATTCCCCCGGATACAAGACAAAAGTAATGAAAATCGGCAAAACGCAAAAGCGGCGCCAAGGTCAGTGAAAGGGGCAAGGGACCGGCGTCCACGGCAGTGCGTGCGATACACATTGTCTCCAGGGGGCGCCCCGCTGCGGCAAGCGAATAACCAGCGGGGACACTGGAGCACCGAGCGAGCACACACCGTCGAGAGGAGCCCGACCGTGCAGCGGAAGGCGTACGTATCCGGCACCGCCGCCCTCCTCGCGGCGCTGCTGGCCGGCTGCACGGGCGGCTCCGGGGACGACGGTCCGACGGACAACGCGAACCCGGGCGACGCCGGGACGGCCACGGTCGCCGCCGAGCCGGGCAAGTACAGCACGCTCCCCGAACCGTGCGGCGCGGTCGGCCACGACACCCTGGACGCGCTGCTGCCCGGCATCCAGCAGATCACCGACCCCGTCCAGCGGGAGCGGGCCTACCAGGGCGAGGCCGCGCTCACCTACGACACCGATCGCAAGGTCGGCTGCCGCTGGAAGGTCGAGTCGGCCGACGCCACGGACCGCCTGTCCGTCGATCTGGAGCGCGTGGTGTCGTACGACAACACGGTCAGCGACGACGACCAGGCGCAGAAGCTGTTCCAGGAGAAGGAGACGGCAGCCGACCTGCCGGCGCCGAGCGGGTCCTCGGCACCGGCTCCGACGCCCAGCTCGTCCGCGTCCTCGAAGGGCGCCCCGAGCGGCGGGGCCTCCGCGTCGGCCTCGTCGAAGCCGGCTGCGGACTCCTCGGCGTCGTCGGGATCGCCGGACGCGTCCTCCCCGGGTGCGACGCCCGCCGACCTCCAGCCCCGCGCGCTGACCGATCTCGGTGACGAGGCGTATCTGGACGACCGGCTCAGTACGTCCGGTTCGACGGCCGAACAGCGGACGGTGACTGTGGTGTTCCGCACGTCCAACGTCATCGTCACCATCCAGTACGAGGAGCAGCCGATGGCCACGGGGACGGTGCCGGACAGCAGGGAAATGCAGGACAGGGCCCGGAATCTGGCCTCTCAACTGGACGATGCGCTGGGCGGCTGACGGTCTCGCCGGTCCCGCCCGCCGCTGCCCGCGAAGCGCGTGAACGGAGACCGTGCGGCGCTTTCACCGCGTACCGTGGCCCCGCAGGAACCCGCACGAACACCGAGCGTCATGAGTGAAGGAACCATGCAGCGAGCAGCCCAGCGAGACGACCGTGCCCAGCAAGTTCAGCGAGCCAAGCGCCTTCGCCGCGCTCTTGTCTGCGCGGCAGCCGTTCCCGCGGTTCTGATCACCGCCGCCTGCTCCTCGGACTCCGATGATTCCAAGGCGAAGTCCGGTGGCGAGAGCACGCAGCAGTCGGCGGGCGGCAGTACGCAGCCGTCGGCGAGCACGTCCCCGACCGTGCAGGCCGCCGCGTACCGGAAGCTTCCCGAGGCGTGCGGGGTGCTGTCGAAGAAGACCTTGACCGATCTGGTCCCGAAGGGGTCTAAGTCGGGCAAGAAGGGGAGCTCGGACGATCCGTCGGCGCGCGCCTCGTGCTCGTGGAACAGCCTGGACAACAACGGTGTGAAGGGCTCGCAGTTCCGCTGGCTGAACGTGTCGCTGCTGCGCTTCGAGTCGGATGCCACGCGCGGCTCGGGTGACGAGCAGGCGCACACGTACTACGCGCAGCAGGTCAAGGACGCGCAGTCGGTGGACGGCGCGAAGGGCGTCAAGGTGGTGCCGCTGTCGGGGACGGGCGCGGAGGCGTCGGCGGTGCGGTACGACCTGAAGAAGAAGGAAGGCCTCTTCAAGCAGCAGACGGTGGTGGCCCGGGTGGAGAACGTCGTGGTGACGCTCGACTACAACGGTGCCGGTCTCGCGGGTGAGAAGACTCCGGACGCCGATGATCTGTCGAAGGCGGCGCAGAAGGCGCTGAAGGAGGCGGTGGCGTCGGTGTCGTCGGCCAACGGCGCGGGGGATGCGGGGAGTTCGTCGTCGTCTCCGTCGAAGTCCGCCTCGGATCCGGCTGCGAAGTCTCCGTCCTCGTCCCCGTCCAAGTCGGCCTCCTCCAGCGCGTCTCCGTCCAAGTCGGCCGCCGGCAAGAGCTGATCGGAGGGCCGTAGCGGCCGACCGGCAGCGCGTTCGCCGCACACGTGTGCCACCCTGTTGCGCGCAACGACACGCAAGGGGAGGGGACTACGAGTGGCAGGGCCACCGCAGCTGACTCGGATGCACCGTGTGCTCATCGGTGTGGTCGTGACCGGCGCGTTGATCATCGCCGGCATCGGCTTCGCCGGTTCGTACGCGGCCGTCCGTGAGCTGGCCGTCAAGAAGGGCTTCGGGGACTTCTCGTACGTCTTCCCGATCGGCATCGACGCGGGCATCTGTGTGCTGCTCGCTCTCGACCTGCTGCTGACCTGGATCCGTATCCCCTTCCCGCTGCTCCGGCAGACGGCGTGGCTGCTGACGGCGGCGACGATCGCGTTCAACGGGGCCGCCGCCTGGCCCGATCCGCTGGGCGTGGGGATGCACGCGGTGATCCCGGTGCTGTTCGTGGTGTCGGTCGAGGCGGCCCGGCACGCGATCGGGCGTATCGCCGACATCACGGCGGACAAGCACATGGAGGGGGTCCGGCTCACCCGCTGGCTGCTGTCCCCGGTGCCGACGTTCCTGTTGTGGCGGCGGATGAAGCTGTGGGAGCTGCGTTCCTACGACCAGGTCATCAAGCTGGAGCAGGAACGTCTCGTCTATCAGGCCCGGCTGCGTTCCCGCTTCGGCCGGGCCTGGCGCAGGAAGGCTCCGGTGGAGTCCTTGATGCCGCTGAGGCTGGCGAAGTACGGCGTGCCGCTGGCGGAGACGGCTCCGGCGGGCCTGGCGGCGGCGGGTATCGAGCCGGTGCTTCTGCCGCCGGCGCCGCAGCCGCAGCTGGAGGCGGCGGCCGTTCCCGCCGTGGCCGCCGAGGGCGGTCGTGCCGCCGGGGCGGCGCCCGTCCCGCGGCAGGCGGCACCCGCCGGCGAGCGGCGCCCGGAGGAGCCCCCGGTGGACGAGCAGAGTCCGTGGTTCCAGACTCCCCGGGAGGTGGAGTACCACGGCGGTTACGACCCGACGTACGACCCGATGCTCCAGGAGCCGCAGTACGCGCCCGAGGAGCAGTACGAGGAGTGGTACGAGGACCAGCCGCCGGAGCAGTTCCAGCAGCCGTCCCCGGAGGAGACCGGGAGTTTCCCCATCCCGGTCAGTGCGACCCGTACGCGTGAGCTGGGCGAGGGCGGCGGCGGTGCGGAGCCGGAGCCGACGGAGGAGGACTTCTACCTGGTCTTCCGCAAGTCGATAGACGGCAGCTATCCGACCGCCGGTCAGTTCAGGGACGACGTGGAGGCGACCTTCGGCGTGGCACTTCCCAAGGGGGAGGCCGAACGGATGGTCAATCGTTTCACCAACCGCCACACCGCGGAGTTGCAGGAAGACCACATCGCCTGACGGTCATGGAGGCCTGACGGACAGGGAGACCTGACGGACAAGGAGAAGGGGCCCTCCGGGAAGAGGGCCCCTTCTTCACGGGCGGCTACTCGCCGAGCAGCTTGCGCACCCGGTCCTGGCCGACCGCCAGCAGCAGGGTGGGCAGGCGGGGGCCGGTGTCGCGGCCGACCAGCAGGTGGTACAGCAGGGCGAAGAAGGCGCGCTGGGCCGTCTTGATCTCGGCCGGGAGTTCCTTCGGCGTGGCGTCGGCGGAGAATCCGGCCTGCACCTTGGGGACGCCGTACACGAGGTGGGTGAGTCCGTCGAGGGACCAGTGGTCGGCGAGCCCGTCGAGGAGGAGGCGTACGGACTGCTGGGACGCCTCGTCGAGGGACTTGAGCAGTTCGACGTCGGGTTCGTCGCGCACGATGGTCCGCTGGTCGGCGGGGACGTGGGTGTTGATCCACGCTTCGGCCCGGTCGTAGCGGGGGCGGACCTCGTCCAGGGAGCCGAGCGGCTGCTCGGGGTCCAGTTCGGAGAGGATGCGCAGGGCCTGGTCCTCGTGTCCGGCGGTGATGTCGGCGACGGAGGCGAGGGTGCGGTACGGCAGGGGGCGCGGCGTCCTGGGCAGTTCGCCGGCCGCGGTGCCGACGGCGCGCGTGTAGGCGGCCACGTCACCGGGCAGCGCGGAGCCGTCGGTGACCTTGCCCGCGAGCTTGTCCCACTCGTCGTAGAGCCGCTGGATCTCCTGGTCGAAGGCGATCTTGAAGGACTGGTTGGGCTTGCGGCGGGCGTAGAGCCAGCGCAGCAGCTGCGGTTCCATGATCTTCAGGGCGTCGGCGGGGGTGGGGACGCCGCCGCGCGAGGAGGACATCTTGGCCATGCCGGAGATGCCCACGAAGGCGTACATGGGGCCGATGGGCTGCTTGCCGCCGAAGATGCCGACGATCTGGCCGCCGACCTGGAAGCTGGAGCCGGGCGAGGAGTGGTCGACGCCGCTGGGCTCGAAGATCACGCCCTCGTAGGCCCAGCGCATGGGCCAGTCGACCTTCCAGACCAGCTTGCCGCGGTTGAACTCGCTGAGCCGGACGGTCTCGGCGAAGCCGCAGGCGGTGCAGGTGTACGACAGCTCGGTGCTGTCGTCGTCGTAGGAGGTGACCGTGGTCAGGTCCTTGCCGCAGCCGCCGCAGTACGGCTTGTACGGGAAGTACCCGGCGGAGCCGGAGCTGCCGTCGTCCTCGGAGGCGGCGCCGGAGCCCTCCTCGGCCTCCAGCTCGGCCTCGTCCACCGGCTTCTGCTGCTGCTTCTTGGCGGGCTTCGGCTTGGTGCGGTACTGGGCGAGGATCGCGTCGATGTCGTTCCGGTGCTTCATGGCGTGCAGGATCTGCTCGCGGTAGGCGCCGGAGGTGTACTGCTCGGTCTGGCTGATGCCGTCGAACTCGACGCCCAGCTGGGCGAGCGACTCGATCATCGCGGCCTTGAAGTGCTCGGCCCAGTTCGGGTACGGCGAGCCCTTGGGTGCGGGGACCGAGGTCAGCGGCTTGCCGATGTGCTCGGCCCAGGACTCGTCGATGCCCGCGACGCCGGCCGGGACCTTGCGGTAGCGGTCGTAGTCGTCCCAGGAGATCAGGTGGCGGACCTGGTGGCCGCGGCGGCGGATCTCGTCGGCGACCAGGTGCGGGGTCATGACCTCGCGGAGGTTGCCGAGGTGGATCGGACCGGAGGGGGAGAGTCCGGACGCGACGACGACCGGTTTGCCCGGGGCCCGGCGCTCCGACTCCTCGATGACCTCATCCGCGAAACGGGAGACCCAGTCGGTGGTCTCGGTGCTCTGAGCCACGATCGGCACGTCCTTCTTTCTGAACGGGGTGACACTCCATTCTCACAGACCGGGACGCGGCCGGGAAAACGGCTTTACCCCCCGTGGGATACTGGGTGGGTCTATCCATCCCCACGAGGAGAACGGCACCCCTTCCTATGGCCTCGGTCACGTCCCTCAGCGACACCGTCCAGCAGCACCTCGCCTCCGCTCTCTCGGCCGCCCTGCCGGAGGCCGCCGGCGCGGACCCGCTGCTGCGACGAAGCGACCGGGCCGACTTCCAGGCCAACGGCATCCTGGCGCTGGCCAAGAAGGCGAAGGCGAACCCCCGGGAGCTGGCGACGCAGGTCGTCTCCCGGGTGGTGACGGGTGACGTGATCGAGGACGTCGAGGTGTCCGGCCCCGGCTTCCTCAACATCACGATCGCGGACCGGGCGATCACCGAGAACCTGGCCGCGCGGTACGCGGACGAGTCGGGCCGCCTCGGCGTGCCGTTCGCCGAGCACCCGGGTACGACGGTGATCGACTACGCCCAGCCGAACGTGGCGAAGGAGATGCACGTCGGCCACCTGCGGTCCGCGGTGATCGGCGACTCGGTGGTGCAGCTGCTGGAGTTCACCGGCGAGAACGTGGTCCGGCGGCACCACATCGGCGACTGGGGCACCCAGTTCGGCATGCTCATCCAGTACCTGGACGAGCACCCGCACGAGCTGGACCACAAGGCCGGCGCGGTCAGCGGCGAGGAGGCGATGTCCAACCTCAACCGCCTCTACAAGGCCGCGCGGAAGCTCTTCGACTCCGACGAGGAGTTCAAGACGCGGGCCCGGCGCCGGGTGGTCGACCTCCAGGCCGGCGAGCCGAAGACCCTGGCCATGTGGCAGAAGTTCGTGGACGAGTCGAAGATCTACTTCTACTCCGTCTTCGAGAAGCTGGACATGGAGATCCGGGACCCGGACATCGTCGGCGAGTCGGGGTACAACGACATGCTGGCGGAGACCTGCCGCCTGCTGGAGGAGTCGGGTGTCGCGGTCCGCTCGGAGGGCGCGCTGTGCGTGTTCTTCGACGACATCAAGGGCCCGGACGGCAACCCGGTCCCGCTGATCGTGCAGAAGTCGGACGGCGGCTACGGCTACGCGGCCACCGACCTGTCCGCGATCCGCGACCGCGTCTTCAACCTGAAGGCGAACACCCTGCTGTATGTGGTGGACGCCCGGCAGGCGCTGCACTTCCGGATGGTCTTCGAGACGGCCCGGCGGGCCGGCTGGCTGAACGAGGACGTAACGGCGGTGCAGCTGGCCTTCGGCACGGTTCTCGGCAAGGACGGCAAGCCGTTCAAGACGCGTGAGGGCGAGACGGTCCGGCTCGAGGACCTCCTCGACGAGGCGGTCGAGCGCGCGACGGCCGTGGTCCGGGAGAAGGCCGAGAAGGTGGGCCTGTCGGAGCAGGAGATCACGGAGAACGGCCGGTACGTGGGCATCGGCGCGGTGAAGTACGCGGACCTGTCGACCTCCGCCGTCCGGGACTACAAGTTCGACCTGGACCAGATGGTCTCGCTGAACGGCGACACGTCCGTCTACCTCCAGTACGCCTACGCCCGTATCCAGTCCATCCTCCGCAAGGCCGGCGAGGCGCGCCCCGCCGCCCACCCGGAGCTGGGGCTGGCGCCCGCCGAGCGCGCCCTGGGCCTGCACCTGGACCAGTTCGCCGAGACGGTCCTGGACGTGGCGGCGGGTTACGAGCCGCACAAGCTGGCGGCGTACCTGTACCAGCTGGCGACGCTGCTGACGGCGTTCTACGACCAGTGCCCGGTGCTGAAGGCGGACACCCCGGAGCAGGTGGAGAACCGCCTGTTCCTGGTGGACCTGACGGCCCGCACCCTGCACCGGGGCATGGCCCTGCTGGGCATCCGGACGCCCGAGAAGCTCTGACCGGGCACCGTACGTCCCGGCGGCCCGCCCTCATTCCGGGGGCGGGCCGCCGCTGTTCCGGGCCGCTCCCACGGACCGCGCGTGCTCCTCGTTGTCGTGGGCGAGTTCCCGGGCCCGGCGGACCAGGGCCTCCCGCACCGAGTCCGGGGCGAGGACGCGCAGGGGGGTGCCGAGGCCGAGCAGATAGCGGGCGAGGCCGTCCGCGTCGGGCCCGCCGATCTCGACGATCGTCGCGTTCGGCCCGTCGGCCCGGTGGGTGCCGACGGTGGCGGGTACGACCCGCAGCGCGTCGGCCTGGGCGAGCGGCAGCCGGATGGTGGCGGACAGCGGGTAGGGGCCGTTGGCGGTGTTCCGTGAGACGAACTCCGCCGGGTCCGGCGGGTCGGTGATCTCCACCGGGTGCCCGGTGGGCCGGAGCCGTTCGACCCGGTCGGCGCGGAAGGTCCGCCAGCCCCGGGCGACGTCCCGGGCGACGAAGTACCAGCGGCGGCCGGTGTGGACGAGCCGGTAGGGATCGACGTCCCGGACCGTGTGCCGGCCCTGCCCGTCGCGGTACGACAGCCGGGCACGCTCGCCGCGCCGGCAGGCGGCGGCCAGCTCCAGCAGCACGCCGGGCCGCAGCTGCGGCTCCTCGGGCCAGGGCAGCCGTACCAGGGCGTCGTCCCATTCGCCGAGCCGCTCGGCGATCCTGGGCGGCAGCACCTGGCGCAGCTTGAGCAGCGCCGACAGCGCGGCCTGGTCCCCGCCGAGCGCTCCGCCCAGCGCGGCCCCGCGCAGCCCGACCGCGACGGCCAGCGCCTCCTCGTCGTCCAGGATCAGCGGCGGTACCCGGGTGCCGGCCCGGAGCCGGTAGCCGCCCCAGGGCCCGGCGTCGGAGTCGACGGTGTAGCCGAGGTCCCGCAGCTTGGCGATGTCCCGCCGCACGGTGCGGTCGGTGACGGCCATGCGGCCGGCCAGCTCGGCGCAGGTCCAGGAGGGCCGGGCGGCGAGCAGCGAGAGCAGCCGCAGCAGACGGGCGGAGGAGCTGAGCACGGGCGGAAGTCTCGCACACCGGTCCGTACGACCAGGACCGGAACTGTCCTGGTCGCGTCGTACGGTCGCCCCATGACCAAGGAGACATCTTCCGCTTCCCCTTCCGTGCCCGCGTTCCGCTTCGCCGCCGTGACGTTCGACTGCGCGGACCCCGTCGAACTGTCCCGGTTCTACGTCGAGATGTTCGGCCTGCCCGTCGCCTACTCCTCCGACGACTTCGTGTTCCTCGGCGGCAAGGACGGCGCGGCGGGCCTGGGCTTCAACCGCCTGGCCGACTACCGCCGCCCCACCTGGCCGGACCCGGCCCAGGAGAAGCAGGCTCACATCGAGGTGGGCGTGGACGACCTGGAGGCGGCGGAGGCCCGCCTGATCGCCCTGGGCGCGACCAAGCCGGAGCCGCAGCCGCAGCCGGACCGGTGGCGGGTGCTGCTGGATCCGGCGGGGCACCCGTTCTGCATCACGACGTTCGTCTGACACGCCGTCCGGCCCGGTCCGCCCGCTCGCTCGTCGGCCGACGGCGGCGTCGGCATCGGCGTCGGGTCAACCCCGGGCAGCACGAAGGGCGTTGTCAGTGGGTGCCCCTACAGTCACCGGTATGGCGACTCTTCCCAATCCGCTGCCCAGGCTGGCCACCGATCCCAGCGGGCGTTCTCTGGGGCTGCAACTGCCGCCCGGCCGGCTCGTGGACGAGACGGACGACGGGCCCTGGCACGAACCGCTGCTGTGGCTCGCGGACAAGCCGGCCGCGCCCGGTGCGTGGAAGGTGCTCGGCGCTCCGGCCAGACGCGTGGGGCTGCTGCCCGTGCTCGTGGACGTCGGCGGGGCCATGTCCGGGCCGGAGCGGTGGGAGCTGGGTCCCGGGCTGGTGTCGTACCCGGGTGATCACGACGCCGAGGAGGTCCTCGCGGAGTACTGGGCGGAGGAGATGGAGGAGGGCGGCGGGGAGTTCGGGGGCGACTGGACCGGGCTCGCCCCGCGGGCGTCCCTCGTCGCCGATCCCGACACCCGGGCCGCCCAGGTCGCCGACGCCCTGGCGGACGGTACGCGTCCGTGGCCGAGGGAGCCCCGCCTCGCCCTGGTCCCGGCCCGCCGGTCCGCCGACATACCGGCGGCGATCGGCTGGACCGGCCCGCTCAACTACGAGGGTGACGTGGGCCGGACCTGCGCGGTGCTGCGGTCGTGGGAGGACCGCTTCGGCATACGGGTGACGGCGTTGGACTACGACACGCTGGCCGTGTCCGTCGCGGCCCCGCCGGCCACCCCCGCTCAGGCGGAGGCGGTGGCGGCGGAGCACTTCGCGTTCTGCTCGGCGGCCTTCACCGAGAGCCTGGAGGCGTACGCCCGGGAGCTGGTCGGCGCCACCGTCTGGTCCTTCCGGTGGGACTGACCGTCCCGGGCGCTCAGTCGGCGTCCGCCGCGGGCTGCCACTTCCGGCCGCCCAGCGGGAAGGCGTACGCCGGTCGGCCATTGTTCCCGCTGGTGCGGAAGGGGCGGCCGGCGTCGTCGACGACCAGCGTGCCGTGCCGGTTGCCGCTGGACCAGGACAGTTCCAGGTACCAGCTGACGTCGTAGGCCGACGCGTCGGCCNNACGGGCGCGGGGCGCATCGCGTCCAGGGCGACCGTGAAGGAGCGGGTCGGGACGCCGCCGCCGCAGCCGACGCCGGGGTAGCCCATGGCGTAGTCGTTCCAGGCGAGCGGGGACCGCTTGCCCGCCATGCGCACGGACAGCTTCTCCAGGACGACGGTGTCCTCGCCGGTGCCCTGCACGGTGAAGGTGACGTACTGCTCCCCCGACGACACCGCCTGGTGCACGTCCACCCAGGCGGGCGCGTCCTGCTCCAGCGGCGGCGGGGCCACGGCGGTGGGCGGCCGGTCGATGAGGTAGTGCTGGGAGCAGGGGCTCTGCCAGCTGTAGGGGTGGGTGGTGACCGTGAGGGGCGGAGTGGCGGCGGTCCGCTCGGGCGGTGCGGCGCTCGGCTTGTCCGCGGG
>NZ_MUMF01000865.1 GCF_002155905.1 Streptomyces tricolor
ACCGTGCACCGGGCCACGGACCTGCTGCTCGTCCACGCGCCCGGTGCACGGTGGCGAGGTGGTGGGCGAGCGCGGCGCCGGCGGGGTCGGGCGCGCTGTCGCCGGCCGGGGTGGCTCCCCGGGTGAGGACCACCAGCGGTTCCGGGGCGTTTCCGCCGGTCACCTGTTGGATGAGGAGGCGGGCCTCGGTGAAGGGGTCGGCGGAGGGAGCCGGCGGCAGCAGGAGGGTCGGACCGGGGATCGTGTCCGGTACGGACGGCAGACCGGGATGGAGTGCGGCGTCCACCCCGGCCGCGCGCAAGGCGTCGACCAGCCCGGTGGTGTCCTCGCCGACCACGGCGCAGGCGGCCGGGCGTGCGCCGCCGTCGCCGCCGTCGCCGCCGTCGCTGTCGTCACGGTCGCCGGTGCGGGCCGGCGCGGGCAGCCACGCCGGGGTCAGCAGGGCGTCGTGGTGGCCGTCGGCCGTGTGGCGGGGCCAGTACGGCTGGGCGGCGAGCAGCCGGCGGACGATCTTCCCGGAGGCGGTGCGCGGGATGCCGGCGGCCTCGTGGATCCGCTCCGGGATCTTGTACGCGGAGAGCCGGGCGCGGCAGTGGTCGAGCACGGCGTCGAGGTCGAGGCCGTCCGGTCCCGGGACCAGCCAGGCGACGGGCACCTCGCCCAGGGTGTCGTGGGCGGCGCCGGCGACGCCGGCGTCGGCGACCCCGGGGGCGCTCCGCAGCACCGCTTCGACCTCGTCGGGGTGGATGTTCTCGCCGCCGCGGATGATCAGGTCCTTCAGCCGGCCGCAGACCGTGAAGTAGCCGGCCTCGTCCCGGCGGGCCAGGTCGCCGGTGCGGAACCAGCCGTCGCGCAGCGCGGCCCGGGTCGCCTCGGGGCTGTTGTGGTAGCCGACCATGACGTTGGGGCCGCTGACCCAGACCTCGCCCTCCTGTCCGGTGGGCACGTCGTCGCCGGTGCCGGGGTCGACGATGCGGACGTCGACGCCGGGTACGGGCAGCCCGCAGGAGCCTTCGACGCGGGCGCCGTCGGGCGGGTTCATGGTGATCGCGCCGCAGGTCTCGGTGGAGCCGTAGGCGTCGACCAGCGGGACGCCGAAGGTGTCCTCGAAGGAGCGGCGCAGCTCGGAGCCGGTGACCGCGCCGCCGACGAGCCCGATGCGCAGGTCGGGCAGGGACAGTCCGGTGCGGCGGGCGGTGGCGACGAGGTGGTGGTAGGTGGTGGGGACGCCGGCGAGGAAGGTGGCCCGCTCGGTGCGCAGGAGGTCCAGGACGTCGTCGGCGGAACTGCCGTCCGTGATGCGGGCGGTGGCGCCGACGGAGGTCACGGAGAGCACGCAGGCGATGTGGGAGAGGCTGTGGAAGAGCGGCAGCGGCCACAGCACCCGGTCGTCCTGGCGCAGGTCCGGGATGGGTACGTAGCTGGCGGCGACCGACCACAGGCAGTTGCGCTGGGTGGACAGCACGCCCTTGGGGCGCCCGGTGGTGCCGGACGTGTAGAACATCCAGGCCACCTCGTCCAGACCGAGGTCGTCGGGGGCGGGCGTGCCGGGGTCGGTGACCGCAAGCTCGTCGTAGGCGTGGGCGCCGGCCGGCACGTCCGCCCCCGACGACC
>NZ_MUMF01000866.1 GCF_002155905.1 Streptomyces tricolor
TCGAGGTGCAGATCCTCGCCGACGGCGAGGGCAACGTCATCCACCTCTTCGAGCGGGACTGCTCGGTGCAGCGCCGCCACCAGAAGGTCATCGAGCTGGCCCCCGCGCCCAACCTGGACCCCGGGCTGCGCGACCGGATCTGCTCCGACGCCGTCCGCTTCGCCCGCGAGATCGGCTACCGCAACGCCGGCACCGTGGAGTTCCTGCTCGACCGCGACGGCAACCACGTGTTCATCGAGATGAACCCGCGCATCCAGGTCGAGCACACCGTGACCGAGGAGGTCACCGACGTCGACCTGGTCCAGGCCCAGCTCCGCATCGCCTCCGGCGAGACCCTCGCCGACCTCGGCCTCGCCCAGGACACCGTCACCCTGCGCGGCGCCGCCCTCCAGTGCCGGATCACCACCGAGGACCCCGCCAACGGCTTCCGCCCCGACACCGGCCGGATCAGCGCCTACCGCTCCCCGGGCGGCTCCGGCATCCGGCTCGACGGCGGCACCACCCACGCCGGTACGGAGATCAGCGCGCACTTCGACTCGATGCTGGTCAAGCTCACCTGCCGGGGCCGCGACTTCCCCGCCGCGATCGGCCGGGCCCGGCGCGCGGTCGCCGAGTTCCGCATCCGCGGCGTGGCCACCAACATCCCCTTCCTGCAAGCGGTACTGGACGACCCGGACTTCCAGGCCGGCCGGGTCACCACCTCCTTCATCGAGCAGCGCCCGCACCTGCTCACCGCCCGCACCTCCGCCGACCGCGGCACCAAGCTGCTCACCTACCTCGCCGACGTCACCGTCAACAAGCCGCACGGGCAGCGGCCCGACCTGCTCGACCCGCTGACCAAGCTGCCGCCGCTGCCCGCCGGCGAGCCGCCCGCCGGGTCCCGCCAGCTCCTCGTGGACCTCGGCCCCGAGGGCTTCGCCCGGCAGCTGCGCGAGTCCCCGACCATCGGCGTCACCGACACCACCTTCCGCGACGCCCACCAGTCCCTGCTCGCCACCCGGGTGCGCACCAAGGACCTGCTCGCCGTCGCCCCGGTCGTCGCCCGCACCCTCCCGCAGCTGCTGTCCCTGGAGTGCTGGGGCGGCGCCACCTACGACGTCGCGCTGCGCTTCCTCGCCGAGGACCCCTGGGAGCGGCTGGCCGCCCTGCGCGAGGCCGTCCCCAACATCTGCCTCCAGATGCTGCTGCGCGGACGCAACACCGTCGGCTACACGCCGTACCCCACCGAGGTCACCGACGCCTTCGTGCAGGAGGCCGCCGCCACCGGCATCGACATCTTCCGCATCTTCGACGCCCTCAACGACGTCGGCCAGATGCGGCCCGCCATCGACGCCGTGCGGGAGACCGGCACGGCCGTCGCCGAGGTGGCCCTCTGCTACACCGCCGACCTCAACGACCCGGCGGAGCGGCTCTACACCCTCGACTACTACCTGCGGCTGGCCGAGCAGATCGTCGAGGCCGGCGCCCACGTCCTCGCCGTCAAGGACATGGCGGGCCTGCTGCGCGCCCCGGCCGCCGCCAAGCTGGTCTCGGCGCTGCGCCGCGAGTTCGACCTGCCCGTGCACCTGCACACGCACGACACCGCGGGCGGCCAGCTCGCCACCTACCTCGCCGCGATCCAGGCCGGCGCCGACGCGGTGGACGGCGCGGTGGCCTCCATGGCCGGTACGACCTCCCAGCCGTCGCTGTCCGCGATCGTCGCCGCCACCGACCACTCCGACCGGCCCACCGGCCTGGACCTCCAGGCGGTCGGCGACCTGGAGCCCTACTGGGAGGGCGTGCGGAAGATCTACGCGCCGTTCGAGGCGGGCCTCGCCTCGCCGACCGGCCGGGTCTACCACCACGAGATCCCCGGCGGCCAGCTGTCCAACCTGCGCACCCAGGCCGTCGCCCTCGGCCTCGGCGACCGCTTCGAGGACATCGAGGCGATGTACGCCGCCGCCGACCGCATCCTGGGCCGCCTGGTGAAGGTCACCCCCTCCTCCAAGGTGGTCGGCGACCTGGCCCTGCACCTGGTGGGCGCCGGCGTCTCCCCGGACGCCTTCGAGGCGACCCCCGACAAGTTCGACATCCCGGACTCGGTGATCGGCTTCCTGCGCGGCGAGCTGGGCACCCCGCCCGGCGGCTGGCCGGAGCCGTTCCGCACCAAGGCGCTCCAGGGCCGGTCGGCGCCCAAGCCCGTGCCCGAGCTGTCCGCCGAGGACCGCGAGGGGCTCGCCAAGAACCGGCGGGCCACCCTCAACCGGCTGCTGTTCCCCGGCCCGACCCGCGAGTTCGACACGCACCGGCAGAGCTTCGGCGACACCAGCGTGCTGGACAGCAAGGCGTTCTTCTACGGGCTGCGCCCCGGCAAGGAGTACGCCGTCGACCTGGAGCCCGGCGTCCGGCTGCTGATCGAGCTCCAGGCGATCGGCGAGGCCGACGAGCGCGGCATGCGGACCGTGATGTCCACGCTCAACGGCCAGCTCCGCCCCATCCAGGTCCGCGACCGGGCCGCCGCCTCCGACATCCCGGTGACGGAGAAGGCCGACCGGTCCAACCCCGGCCATGTCGCGGCGCCCTTCGCCGGTGTGGTGACACTGGCCGTCGCCGAGGGCGACGAGGTGGCGGCCGGCGCCACCATCGCCACCATCGAGGCGATGAAGATGGAGGCCGCGATCACCGCCCCCAAGGCGGGCCGCGTCTCCCGGCTGGCCATCAACCGCATCCAGCAGGTGGAGGGCGGCGATCTGCTGGCGGAACTGGCCTAAGGAGCCAGGAGGTCCTCGTACGCCGCCATGAGGCGCGGGCCGAGCTGCTGTACCGCCGTGCTCCGGAGCACCTCGTGCGCGAAGCGGAACCGCGGCTCGGCCGAGCCGTCGCCCTCCGTGGCGGTGAGGAGGCGTCCCACCCCGCCCCTGAGCAGCGTCTCCAGCTGATAGGGGGCCTGGTCCGTCAGCCGGGCGAGGTCCGCCTTGGTGAGCCCGTCGTGGCTGGCCGCGATCAGACCGATCACGTCCTGGTGGTCCGGGCTCGCCGTCAGGGCGGCGTACAGCTCGTCGAAGGCCGCCCGGGAGATCTCCCGGACCGCGGAGGACGGCTGCCCGAGCGTGCGCACCCGGCAGGTGCGCAGCGGGTGCCCGGCCGGAACGTCGTGCGGCAGCGGCGTACGACGGCCGGCCACCAGCACCCGCAGGCCCTCGTCCGGCCGCTGCGGCAGCAGCGAGGCGATGCTGGGCAGGCCCGACTGCGGTCCGCGGTCCTCGTCCAGGCCGTCCACCAGGAGCAGGAGCCGTCGGCCGGTGGACTGCGCCCGCGCCGCGGCCCGCGCGAGCAGGCGTCGGCGCAGCAGATCCCGGGCGCCGGACTGCAGCGTGGCCGTCGGGACGCGTTCCTCCAGCAGCCAGGCCAACTGCTCGATGAGCGTGTCGGTGAAGGCCATGCTGTCGGCGTGCCCCGCGAGGCGGAGGGTGGCGAAGAAGGCCACCACGTCGACGCCGGGCGGCGGGCGCAGCGCGAAGAAGGAGAGCAGCGCGGTCTTGCCCGCCCAGGGAGCGCCCTGCCACCGCACGTACGGCTCGTCGCCGTGGCAGAAGGCGGCCAGCTCGGCCAGTTCCGTCGTCCGGTCGTGCAGGGTCGCCGGGGCCACGTCGCGGATGTGGTCGAGGTAAGGGGCCGCCCGCTCGGGTTCCGGCGCGGGGACCTCGGGCAGCTGCTCGGCCTGCCGCAGGCCCAGCAGCGCGGCCATGCGCTCCTGGTGCTCGGGCGGGCCGGCCAGGACGTGCTCGATCCGGGCGGCTTCGAGGCGGCCGGGGCCGTCGAGGGGGTTGACCGCGTTGATGACGCCGACGATGCACCCTTCGGCCCACACCGGCGCACCCCCCATTCCGGCCCACGGGGAACGGCCGTCGGACGGCTCGCTCGGCGCGCCGTTCACGGTGATCTCCAGGGTGCCGCTGCGCAGGTTGGACAGCGTGGAGGCGGTGCCGAAGAGGTGCGCCAGATCCGTGATGGTCCGCCCCCCGGACCAGTCCTGGCGCCGCTTGTAGGCGGGGAAGCCGGCGGCCTCCACGGTGACCACCGCCGGCCGGCTCGTGATGCGGCCGTAGCGGGCCGGAGGGACGACGGGGGCGTGGCTGGGCGGCTCGAACCGTACGACGGCGACGTCCGCGGCCTCATCCACCCAGGCGACGGTCGCCGGGCCGGTCCACTCCTCGCGGCCGAAGGTGAACCGCACGCCCAGCTCGGTGCTGTCCCGCACCACGTGGGCCGCGGTCAGCACGCAGTCGTTCGTCACCCGGTAGCCCGAGCCGTCGAAGCCCCGTGTCCCCACCTCGGCGATGCGCGCCGGGTCCAGGTGCCGTGAGCGGTCGGGGCCGGCCTCCGCCCGCGCCGGTGGTACGGCGTCCCGGGCCTCTTCCGCCGCGGTCGGGAAGAGAGTGACCGTGATCATGCCGTGCCGGATGACGACCACGGGTTCGGGCGAGCCCACGGTCTGGCAGTCCGCGACCGACCGGGGCAGCCCCGCGCCGACGGATTCGACCAGCTTCACCCAGGTCAGCAGCCGGGCCAGGCGGAAGTTGCGGGGCTGTGACTGGCCCTCCAGGGCGCTGAGCCGCAGCTGTCCGTCGGGCACCTCCGCCGGGCCGCCCCAGGTGCCGGGACTGATCACCTCGATCCGGTCGTCGAAGACGTGGACCTGGACGCAGGCGTCCTGTTCGGTGTAGTCGCGGTGGACGACCGCGTTCGCGATGATCTCCCGTACGGCGATCATGGGATACCGGTACGTGGTCTCGCTGTACGCGCTCGCCGCGCTGGGCGACTCGCCGAGCACGGCCGACTTCGCCACGAAGTCCCGGGCCCTGACGATGAGTTCCGGGACCGTGCCGTGGAGGTCGACGCTCTCCACGGGGTCGGTCTTGCGGCTGCCGCGGAACCGGACGCAGCGGACCATCGCCGCGGGCAGGAGCGCCGTCGGGTTCTGTCCGAACAGCAGCACCCCGGCCAGGGTGGGATGACCGTCCTTCAGCAGCCCCGCCCGCTGGAGGAACTCGCTGGACGTCAGCTGCTCGGGCAGGGTGGCCGCCATGTCCTCCCGCAGATCGCGCCGGAACGCCTCGATGTGCCGCTCGCTGAGCGTCTCGCCCCGGACGACGTCGTCCATGGAGGTGGCGGCACGGGCCCGGGGGCGGCGGTCGTCGGCCGTGGGCTCGTGCTGCTCCGGGCGCGTCAGGGGGGCGGCCGGTTCCCCGGGCCGCGGTGCCGGGCGGCGGGCGATGGGGACGGCCCCCGCGCCGTCGAACTTCCGGTGCGGCGCATGGCCGTCGAACGGGACCTGGGCGAGGTACGTGAAGAGGTCGTCCAGGTCGATCACCTGATCGGCGTTGCGGTCGACGGCCCGGGTGAGCAGACCGTCGGCCAGGGCCCGGGTGAAGGGGCTGGGCTCGCCGCGCATCCCGGCGTCGGCGGCCCGGTCCGTGGCCGAGGTGGCGGCGATCAGGAAGCGCCCCGCGCCCGACAGCGCGTCGAGCAGGCCGTCGTCGCCCTTGAAGCCGCCGCTGTGGCAGCAGTCGAGTACGACGATCTTCACCTGGGCGAAGCTGGTGGCGATGACGTCGGACAGCGTCGCCGCCGGGACGGCGGTCGAGTGCAGCCGGTCGACCCGGGTGTTGCCCGCGCACAGGAAGAGCTGCCGGTTGCGGTTGCGGCCGTGCCCGCTGTAGTAGAACAACAGTGTGTCGTCCGGCTCGGCACTGCTGAAGAAGTCGTCCGCCGCCGCGATGATCTCTCCGGCGTCCGCCTCGGCCACCAGACGCACTTCGCTGCGGTCGAAGAGGCCCGCCGACGCGTCGGTGAGCGCGTCGCGCAGGACGAGCCCGTCCGCCTTCGGGCCCTGCAGCTCGGGCAGGGCGCCCGGGTCCGCCGGGAACCGTGAGTTGCACACGATCAGGGCCCGGTACATGCAATCCTTCGGCAGACGTGCGGAGTTGGCGGCTGCCGGCCAGCTTATTGCCTGCCCGTCGGCACCACCAGACACGCGCCGTCGGCCGGGGCGGTCCGGCCGACGGCGGCTGGCCTGCGACGCCTACCCCCGGCCGAGGAAGTGGCGCAGGCGGGCCAGGAGGAGGTTGGGGTCGCGCCGGGTGGTGAAGGCGGCGCTGGGCACATACACGGTCCGCGCGCGCACGGCCACGGAGGTCGGGTTGGACAGGCCGTCCTGTGCGGTGAGGACGGGTGTGACGGTGCCGTCGGTGCGGACGAGGACGACCTTGTTGCCGGTGTTCAGCGCGGCCAGCACGCTCCTGCCGTGCCCGGGGAAGGTGAAGTCGTCGATGCCGGCGAGCGCGTCGGCCCGGGTCTCGACGGGGCCGGCGGAGCCGTCCGGGCCGACCGGGATGCGCAGCAGGGTGCCCCGGTCGGTGTTGGACACCCACACGGCGTCCCGGCGGACCTTGATGCCGTTGGCGCCGAAGCCGCGGGCGGGCGGCGCCGGGAGCGGAGCGAGGGCCGGGCCCGTCGCCCACGCGGTGGCCGGGCCGCCCGCCTGCGGGACGCGCCAGACGGTGCCGCGCACCGAGTCGGCCGCGTAGAGCACCCCGCGGCCCTCGTCGAGGGCCAGCCCGTTGGGCAGCCCGTCGGCGGGCAGCGCGGCGATCTGCTCCGGTGCGCCGCCGTCGGGGGAGAGACGCCAGATGCCGGTCCTGCTGGTGCCGGTGGCGTAGTTGACGTACAGGGTGCCGTCGTCACCGGCATCGCCCGCGCCCACGACGGCACCCTGTACGTC
>NZ_MUMF01000867.1 GCF_002155905.1 Streptomyces tricolor
ACTACGGCCCCGTCTTCCGCGGCGTACGGGCCGCCTGGCGACACGGCGACACCCTCCTCGCCGACCTCGAACTGCCCGCCGCGGCCCGGCCGGACGCCGCCCGGCACGCCCTGCACCCGGCGCTGCTGGACTCCGCCCTGCACGTGACCTCACTCGGGGACGGCGAACCGTCCGACGGCATCGCCCTGCCCTTCGCCTGGACCGGCGTCGCCCTGCACGGCCGGGGCGGCCTCACCGCCCGCGTCCGCGTCACCCCCGGCACCGACGGCACCCGCATCGACCTCGCCGACGGCGAGGGCCGGCCGCTGGCCACCGTCTCCTCGTACGTCACCCGGCCCGTCACCGCCGACCGGCTCGCCCGGCGGCAGCGCCACCTCTACGTCGTCACCGACGAACCGCTGCCCGAGTCCGCCGGCCGCCCCGACCGCCGTACCTGGGCGGTCCTCGGCGACGACGGCCTCGGCCTCGGCGTCCCGGTGCACGCCGGCCTGGACGCGCTCGGCGCCACCGTGCCCGACGTGGTGATCCTGCCGGTCACCGCCCCACGCGCCGAGGGCGAGCAACTGCCCGGCGCCGTACGGACCGTGCTCGGCCGCACCCTTCGGACCCTGCGTGCCTGGACGGCCGACGAGCGGTACGCCGGGTCGGTGCTCGTGGTCCTCACCGGCGGCGGTCTCGCCGACGCCGCGGTGCACGGGCTGGTGCGGGCCGCGCAGGCCGAGGACCCCGGCCGGATCCTCCTCGTCGGCCGGACCGGACCCGACGCACCCGTACCCGACCGGGCCGCACTCGCCGCCCTCCTCGACTCCGGGGAGCCGGAGGTCCGCTGGCGGGACGGCCGGGCGCACGCCCCCCGCCTGGTCCGCGCCGACGACTCCCCGGGGACGGACCGCCCCTGGGGCACCGTCCTCGTCACCGGCGGCACCGGCGGACTCGGCGCCCTGGTCGCCCGCCACCTGGCCGCCCGGCACGGGGTCACCCGCCTGGTGCTGACCAGCCGCCGCGGAGACCGGGCGCCCGGCGCCGCCGGCCTGCGCGCGGAACTGGCGGACCTGGGCGCCGAGGCCGAGATCGTCGCCTGCGACGTCGCCGACCGCGCCGCCCTCGCCGCCCTGCTCCGCGCGCACCCGGTGGACAGCGTCGTGCACACCGCCGGCGTCCTGGACGACGGGCTGATCACCTCGCTGACCCCGGAGCGGCTGGACACCGTGCTGCGGCCCAAGGCGGACGCCGCCTGGCACCTGCACGAACTGACCCGGGACCGGGAGCTGTCCCACTTCGTGCTCTTCTCCTCCGCCGCCGGCACCCTCGACGCCTCGGGCCAGGGCAACTACGCCGCCGCGAACGCCTTCCTCGACGCGCTGGCCGCCCACCGGGCCGCCCTCGGCCTGCCCGCCACCTCCCTCGCCTGGGGACTGTGGTCCGGCGGCATGGGCGCCGGACTCGACCCGGCCGAGATCCAGCGCATCGAACGCTCCGGCATCGGCGCGCTCGACCCGGACGAGGGACTGGAACTCCTCGACACGGCCGTCGCCGCCGGCCGCCCCGCCCTGGTGCCGGTACGACTGGACACCGCGGCCCTGCGCCGGCGCGGCGACGACCTCCCGGCCGTCCTGTGGACCCTGGCCGGCGTCACCGCCCGCGCGGACCGCGACGACCGCACCCGCACCCTGGGCGAACGGCTGGCCGACCTGCCCGCCGCCGACCACGAGCACACCGTCCTGGAAGCCGTCCGCACCGAGGTCGCCGCCGTCCTCGGGCACACCGGGCCCGCCGCCGTCGAGCCGCGCCGCGCCTTCACCGAGCTGGGCTTCGACTCGCTCGCCGCCGTGGAACTG
>NZ_MUMF01000868.1 GCF_002155905.1 Streptomyces tricolor
CGGCCGCGGGGGCGAGGGCGGAGGCGAAGGGTCGGGCCACGGCGACGGCGTGAACTCGCACGACATCTTCGTCACGCCCGACGTCCTGCCCGCCGGAGGCCGCCTCACCGTCATCGTGAACGGCTGCCGGTACGGCACGGCGAGTTCCGACGCCTTCGGCACCATCCGGCTGGAGCCCTTCCGCGACGACACCGCACGCGGCGTCGCCACCGTCGACCGCGACGCCCGCCGCGGCCGGTACGACGTCACCGTGCGCTGCGACGGCCGCACCCTGACCCGCCGGGGGGCCTTCACCGTGCTCGGCGGCGTCAACGGCGGCATCGGCGGCAGCAGGACCACCGGTGCCACACCCACCGACGTGGCCATCGGCGGCGGCCTGGTGGGCGCGGCCGTGATCGGCGGTGGTGCCCTCTGGCTGCGCCGCCGGCACGAGAAGCGCGTCTGAGCCCCGGTGCGCCGCCGAGGCCACCGGGTGCGTTCCCCGCGCCCGGGCCCCCGCACGCCGACAGGCCTTCGCCCCGATTCCGTCCGGAAGCGGGGGCGAAGGCCTGTCGTGGCCGTGCGCCGAGCGAGCGGCGGGTGCCGCGGCGGCGGCCCGGTCAGCCGCTGACGCCCGGGAACAGGCTCACGAACGGCTCCGCGGTCACCGCGATGCCGCGGCTGTAGGGCGCGTCGAAGTCCCAGATGAGGAAGAGCATGAAGGCGATGGTCGCGGAGAACAGCCCGGCCAGGACCAACTCCCGCCCGGTGCGCCGGATCTGGAGCGCGAACACCATGCCGATGGTGATGAGCGCCCCGGTGATCAGCCCCCACCAGACCACCGGCGGCATGGTGGCCCCGGTGGCGTCGGCGCGCGCGTTGCGCGCCTGGTCGGCGGCGGCCAGCTGGTCCAGCAGGGGCTGGTACGCCTGCGCCTCGAAGTCGTTGACCGGCCGGTAGTCGGTGACGTCCGCCCGGACCCGCTGCAGCAGCGTGGCGCCGCGGTCCGTCACCCGCTCCTCGGCCGCCATGGTCCGCCACTCGGTGCGGACGACGTAGCTCACGTAGGCGTCCACGTCCGCGCGGATGCGGTCGCGGACGTCCGGCGGGTAGACCCGCACCCGCTCCGAGATCTCGTGCAGTGCCTGGGCCTCGGACTGCACATGGTCCTGCGCGGCGTTGCGGGCCTCCCAGACGCCCGCGATGGCCAGGCCGAGGACGATGGCGTAGATGACACCGATCCACATCGTCATGTACTCGATGACGTCCGGGGTCTCGCTCGGATCCTCGTCCTCGGCGGCCGTCCGGTGCCGTAGCAGCGTGATGACGACCACCACGGCACAGGCCCCCAGCATCGCGAGGACGAGAACAAGCCAATCCGACAACAGGTGCCTCCAGAGGTGAGCGGGCCGGCGCGTCAGCGCGGGCGCAGCGCCGCGACGGCGACGATCGCGGGCACGGTGATGAGCAGGACGTAGGTGACGGTCGAGGTGCGCCCGCGCGTGGGGCGGCTGATGACGCGGGGGTGGTACGCCGGGTAGCTCACCGGGGTCACGGAGGGCCGTGGGGTGGGCGTGGG
>NZ_MUMF01000869.1 GCF_002155905.1 Streptomyces tricolor
GCAGGAACGGAGGCCGCGGGCGCGGCAGGAACGGAGGCGGAGGCCGCGGCAGGAACGGAGGCCGCGGGCGCGGCGGGAACGGAGGCGGAGGACGCGGCAGGAACGGAGGCCGCGGGCGCGGCGGGAACGGAGGCCGCGGGCGGGGCAGGAACGGAGGCGGAGGACGCGGCGGGAACGGAGGCCGCGGCGGGAACGGAGGTCGTGGGCGGGGTGGGTGCGTGGCGGCGGTGTCGGGCGAGGTGGACGCCGGCCAGCACCACGGCCATGCCGGCCACCGTCCGCGCGCCGAGCGGCTCGTGCAGGACGAGCGCGCCTAGGGCGGTGGAGACGACGGGGAGCAGGTAGCCGACGGTGGCGGCGGCCGTAGGGCCTTCGAGGGCGATCAGGCGGTAGTTGAGGTGGAAGGTGAACCCGGTGCAGAAGATCCCGAGCACGGCGACGGCCGCGAGCGCCACCGGGTCGGTCCACCCGGTCGAGGTGCCCCCGGCCGGCAGCGCGAGCGCGCCGAGCCCGGCCGCCGCGGTGAGCTGGGCGGCGGAGACGGCGAGCGGCCCGGTCCCGCCGCCGGCGCGGGCGTCGGTTCCGTCGCCGGTTCCGGCGCCAGTGCCGGTGCCGGTGAGGTAGCGCCCCATGTAGGCGAAGGCCACCGCGTAGGAGAGGGCGGCGCCGAGCAGGGCCAGGACGCCCCAGCCGGTCGAGCCGCCGGCGGCGGACGAGGACGGGGCGCTCCAGGGCGAGAAGATCAGCAGCACACCCGCGAAACCGAGCAGCAGCCCGGCGAACCGCACCGGGCGCCGGTCGCGTTCGGTGCCGAGCGCGAGACCGATCAGCAGGGACCACAGCGGGGTCGTCGCGTTCAGCACCCCCGCGAGCCCGGTGGACACGGTCCGTACGCCCTGCGCGGCCAAAAAGAACGGCAGCGTGTTGCAGAGCAGGGCGGCCACGGCGATCCGGCGCCAGACCCCGGCCCCGCGCGGCAGGTGCTGCCGGGACAGCCGGGCGAGCAGGAGCAGCACGCCGGCGCCGAGGACGGCCCGGACCACGGTGATGTGCAGGGGCGACAGCCCGTGGCGCAGCGCCAGGCCGGTCCAGAGGTAGCCCGAGCCCCAGAGCAGGGCGAGAACGGCCACGCGCAGCACGGGGACTTCCTTTCGTCGACGCTGGTCCCCGCCACCGTGCGGCCCTCGGACATGTGAGGACAAGTGAAGGTTTCACGCTGACCTTTAAGCTGAGCTTCAACCATCCCCTTAAGCTGGACCGCATGCTGGACGTACGGCGTCTCCAGGTCCTCCGCTCGGTCGTGACCAGCGGCTCGGTGAGCGCCGCCGCCACGGCGCTCGGCTACACCCCGTCGGCCGTGAGCCAACAGGTGGCGGCGCTGGAGCGGCAGGCCGGTACGGCCCTGCTGGAGCGGGCCGGGCGGGGCGTGCGGCCGACCGCCGCCGGACTGCTGCTGGCCGAGCACGCGGCGGCGATCGAACGCCGGCTGGCGGAGGCCGGCGCGGCCCTGGCCGACCTGCTGACCGGGCGGAACGGAAGCCTGACGGTCCGGTACTTCGCCACCGCCGGCGCGGAGCTGGTGGCCCCGGCGGTGGCCGCCTTCCGCGCGGATCACCCCGGCGTGCGGCTCGACCTCGCTTCGACCGACCCGGCCGACCCGCTGCCGGAGGTGCTGGACGGCCGGGCCGACCTGGCGGTGGTGGTCCGGCCGCGCACGGCGGAGCAGCCCGGGCTGCGGCTCGTGCACCTGCTCGACGACCCGTACCGGGCGGTGCTGCCGAAGGGGCATCCGCTGGCGGCCAGGCGCGTGCTGGACCTCGCCGATCTGGCCGGGGAGCCGTGGGTGGGCAGCGAACGGCCCGGCCCCTGCCTGGACACCGTCCTGGACGCGTGTGCCGCCGCCGGTTTCCGGCCCCGGGTCGCGGTGGACGGCGAGGACTACCGGGCCGCCCAGGGGTTCGTCGCGGCCGGTCTCGGGGTGGCGCTGGTCCCGCTGCTGGGCCTGGACCGCCGCCATCCGGGCGTGGCGGTCCGCCGGCTGCGCGGTCCGGAACCGGTCCGCACCATCCAGGCGGCGGTCCGCGAGGGCGCGTGGGGTCAGCCGGTCCTCGACCGCCTGCTGGACGCCCTGGGCGGGCGGGCACGGGCGGCGGCGCCGCCACCCGGACCACGCGGGGAGTCCCGGCGGACGGTCACGCGGCGGACGGTCACTCGGCGGCGGTCGCCTTGAGGGCGAGCCACAGCTCCATCCGCACGTCCGGATCGTCCAGGCTCCGCCCCAGGATCTCCTCGACCCGCCGCATCCGGTAGCGCAGGGTGTGCCGGTGCACGCCCAGGTCCGCCGCGGCGGCGTCCCACTGCCCGTGCCGCGACAGCCACGCCCGCAACGAGGCGACCAGATCCCCGCGCCCGGTCGCGTCGTGCTCGTGCAACGCCCGCAGCAGCCCGTCGGCGAACGCCTTCACCGCGTCGTCGGCGAGCAGCGGCAGCACGGACCCGGCGGCCAGCTGCTCGTGCTCCACGAGCACCCGCCCCCGCCGCCGCGC
>NZ_MUMF01000870.1 GCF_002155905.1 Streptomyces tricolor
CCTGGAGGACGACTACGACGCCGAGCACCGCTACGACCGGCCGCCGGTCCCGGCGCTGCGTGCCCTGCTGGCCGACCGGGTCTGCTATCTGGGCAGCGTGTCGAAGCTGCTCGCGCCGGCGCTGCGGATCGGCTGGCTGGTGGCGCCGGCCCGGCACCGGGCCGCGCTGGTCGACGCCAAGCGCTTCAACGATCTCGGCAACGCGGTGCTGCCGCAGCTGGTGCTGGCCCGGTTGATGGAGTCGGGTGACCTGGAGCGGCACCTGAGGCTGGTGCGCGGGCGCCATCGCAGGCGCCGTGACGCGATGATCGCCGCCCTCGCCGAGCACCTGCCGGGCGCGCGGGTGCACGGGGCCGCGGCGGGTCTGCATCTGACGGTGACGTACGCCGCGGACGTGCCCGACACCGAGTTCGCCGCGGCGGCGCTCGCGCGCGGTGTGAAGTGCCAGCCGCTCTCCTGGCACCGGCAGTCGCCGGGCCGGCCCGGTCTGGTCCTCGGTTACGCGGCCACCCCGCCCGGTGTCGTCGCGGACGGGGTGGCGCTGCTCGGCCGTACGCTGCGCGCGCTGGGCCGACCGGCGGTCCGGGCGTCAGCCGGCCGCTTCCTGGCGGGTCGCCAGGGCCCAGATCACGAAGACGTCGATCGCCATCATGACGAACGACCAGACCGGCTGGTACGGCAGGAAGAGGAACTGCGCGATGAGACTGAGCGCGACGAGGAACAGACCGACGATGCGGGCCCAGGCCATGTCCTTGAGCAGGCCGATGCCGGTGATGAGGACCAGCGCGCCGAGGATGAGGTGGATGACGCCCCAGCCGGTGAGGTTCATCCGGTAGACGTAGTCGCCGATGCGGAAGTAGACGTCGTCCCCGGCGATCGCGGCTATCCCCTGGAGCACGGCGAGAATGCCGCTGCACACCATCAGGACGCCGGCGAACGTGATGCCGCCGGTCACCCAGCCGTCGCCCCGGGCCCCGGGCTGCCGCGGCGGCCACGAGCCGCCCGATGAGGCCGGTCCGGTGGGCTGCGCTGCCTGGCTCATGAGCGTGTCCTTTCTGCCTCCCCGTGCCGTCCGGTACCCGCGCGCTCGCGGGGAGCACGCGGGCACTCCGAGCGTTGGCCAGGCAGCCGCCGGGCGCATCGAGTGGTACGCCGTTCGGGTGAATCGACAGAGCGTCGCGCGATGCCACCAGCCGACCACGGCGGTCGCCCTCCTGCCGCGCACCGGGCCGGGCCGGTCCGTCGGCGCGATCCGGCGGGCGGCCGGTCTCGCGTGACCCGTCGGGTCAGCCGGCGTGGCGTGCGAACGCCTGGTACGCGCGGTCGTCGAAGAGGACGAACCGGACCTCTTCGACGGCGGTCGGTGTGGTGCGTACCGTCTCCGTGGCGATGCGGGCCGCGTCCTCCAGCGGCCACCGGTACACGCCGGTGGAGATCGCCGGGAAGGCCACCGTGCGGGCACCCAGCTCGTCGGCCACGCGGAGCGCCTCCCGGTAGCAGGAGGCGAGCTGCTCCGAGCGGTCCTCGGTGGCCGACCAGACGGGGCCGACGGTGTGGATCACCCAGCGGGCGTCCAGTTCGCCCGCCGTGGTGGCGACCGCCTGGCCGGTGGGAAGGCCCTTTCCGTACCGGGAGGCGCGCAGGGCGCGGCACTCCGCCAGGATGGCGGGGCCGCCGCGGCGGTGGATCGCGCCGTCCACGCCTCCGCCGCCGAGGAGGGAGGAGTTGGCCGCGTTGACGAGGGCGTCGGCGCGCTCCCGGGTGATGTCGCCCTGGACGAGGGTGAGGGTGGTCATGTCTGCCTCAGTCTCCGCCAGACGGCCTTGGCCGCGTTGTGCCCCGACATGCCGTGCACGCCGGGCCCGGGCGGGGTGGCCGAGGAGCAGATGAAGACGGCCGGGTGCGGGGTGTGGTACGGGAACAGGGACAGCCGGGGGCGCAGCAGCAGCTGGAGTCCGGAGGCGGCGCCGCAGGCGATGTCGCCGCCGACGTAGTTGGCGTTGTGGGCGGCCATCTCGGCGGGCCCGGCGGTGGCGCGGGCGAGCACGCGGTCGCGGAAGCCGGGGGCGAAGCGCTCCAGCTGGCGTTCTATGGCGTCGGTGAGGTCCCCGGACCAGCCGTTCGGGACATGGCCGTAGGCCCAGAAGACGTGCTTGCCCTCGGGGGCGCGGGTGGGGTCGGCCACGCTGGGCTGCACCGTGATCATGAATGGTCTGTCGGGGGCGCGGCCCTCGCGGGAGGCGGCGCGCAGGGCGGTGCCGATCTCGGCCCGGCTCGCGCCGATCTGGACGGTGCCGGCGGTGCGGGCCTCGGGCGCGGTCCACGGCACGGGTCCGTCCAGCGCGTAGTCGATCTTGAAGACGCTGGGGCCGTAGCGGTAGTTCGCGTAGTAGTCGCCGAAGCCGGCGATGCGGGCGAGCGCGGTGGGCGAGGTGTCGAAGACGTACGCGCGCGCGGGCGGCAGGTCGTCCAGGCGCTTGACCTCGTAGTCGGTGTGGACGGCGCCGCCGAGGTCGGTCAGGTAGGCGGCGAGGGCGTCGGAGATGGCCTGGGAGCCGCCGCGGGGCACCGGCCAGCCGCGGGCGTGCGCGGACAGCGCGAAGACCAGGCCGATGGCGCTGGTGGCGAGGCCGTCGAGCGGCGCCATCACATGGGCGACCAGGCCCGCGAACAGGGCCTTGGAGCGCTCGTCCTTGAAGCGGCGCATCAGCCAGGTGGACGGCGGGAGACCGGCCAGGCCGAAGCGGGCCAGGGTGACGGGGTCGCGCGGGAGCGCGGTCAGCGGCAGGGACATGAAGTCCCGGACCAGAGTGTCCCAGTGGGCGAGGAGCGGCTCGATGAGTCTGCGGTACGGGCCCGCGTCGCGCGGTCCGAAGGAGGCGGCGGTCTCGGCCACCGAGCGGGACAGCACGGCCGCGGTGCCGTCCGGGAACGGGTGGGCCATGGGCAGCGGGGCGTGCAGCCACTCCAGGCCGTACCGGTCGAGCGGCAGGGCGCGGAACGCCGGGGAGTTGATGCCGAGGGGGTGGGCGGCCGAGCAGGGGTCGTGCCGGAAGCCGGGCAGGGTCAGTTCCTCGGTGCGGGCGCCGCCGCCCACGGTGGACTTCGCCTCGAACAGGGCCACGGAGAAGCCGCGGCGGGCCAGCTCCACGGCAGCGGTCAGTCCGTTCGGTCCCGCACCCACCACGACCGCATCGAGCATCGACGGCACCTTCGGACCCCTTCGTCAGCCGACGGCCTTCGAGATCAGGATATGCCGGGGGACCGACGCTCCCCCGGCCCGGGTGGCCCCCGTGAGGCTCAGGACGCCGTGCGCAGCAGGTCGGCCACCCGGCGGGCGGTCGCGGCGTCCCGGGCGGCGGTGAACGGCAGGGCGTTGCCGCCGGTGACGCGGAACGGCTCGCCGCTCAGGGTGAGGTGCGCGCCGCCCGCCTCCTCGACCAGGAGCAGACCGGCCGCGTGGTCCCAGGCGGCCTCCCAGGAGAACGCCACGGCGTCCACCTCGCCCCTGGCGACGGCGAGATACTCCAGGCCCGCCGAGCCGCACGGGCGCGGGGCGAGGCCGTCGGTCCACAGGGCGCGCAGGGCGCGCTTCTGCTCGTCGGTGGTGTAGTCGGGGTGGGAGGTGGCGACGACGAGGTCCCGGCCGGGGGCGGGCGGGCCCGCGAACAGCCTCTGCCCGTCGAGGTGGGCGCCCTGACCGCGGACGGCGGTGGCGAACTGCTCGCGCGCCGGCGCGTACGTCCAGGAGGCGATCACGGCGCCCCGGTGGGCGAGCGCGACCAGGGTGCAGAAGCCGTCGTCGCCGTGGACGAACTGGCGGGTGCCGTCGACCGGGTCGACGATCCAGACCGGGTCGTCGCCCTGGAGCGCCTCGTACACCGCCGGGTTGGCGTGCACCGCCTCCTCGCCGACCACCACCGAGCCGGGCAGCAGGGCGCCGAGGTCCTCGGTGAGCCGCAGCTCGGCGAGGCGGTCGGCGTCCGTGACCAGGTCGTGCGGGCCGCTCTTCCGGTCCACCTCGTGCGCGGCGAGGCGGCGGAAGCGGGGCAGGATCTCGGCCGCGGCGGCCTTGCGGACCGCCTCCTCCACGTCGGCCGAGCAGCGGGCGAGAAACTCCTCGATGGTTTCCGTCTCTTCGATCATGTCCCCATGAGAGCACGTCCCACTGACAATCCCCGCGCCAGGCCGGTGGACGCGGGATGGAATCGGGATGAAGGGCAGGGGCCTGGCCCCCGTCGGACGGAGCCCGCACCCGCCGCCGGACGGGGCCCCGTCCCGGCTCAGCGGCCGACGGCGTAGCCCTGCATCCCGCGCGGGTTGGCCGCCGCCGACAGGAGCCCGGTCTCCGGGTCCCGGGCCACCGCGCACAGCCGCCCCTCGGACCAGGCGGGGCCGACGGTGACGTCGTGGCCGCGCCGCCGCAGCTCCTCGATGACGCCGGGGTCGGTGCGGGACTCCAGGGTCACGCTGCCGGGGCGCCGCCCGCGCGGGTGGAAGGAGCTGGGGAAGCTGTCGTTGTGCCAGTTGGGCGCGTCGATGGCGCCCTGGAGATCGAGGCCGC
>NZ_MUMF01000871.1 GCF_002155905.1 Streptomyces tricolor
CGCCAGCACCCACCCCCGCGGGCGGGTCTCCTCCCCGGCCGGCTCCCGGAGTGCCGTCGCCACCAGGTCGAGGCCCGCCCCGGTCAGCGCCCCGGCGACCTGCTCCGGTGTACGCCAGTAGTAGTCGAGGTCGATCTCCTGGCCGAAGCGCCCGGCCAGGTGCAGCCGGCCGGGTGCCGTGCCGGACTGGAAGCAGAGCAGCACATGGCTGCCGGGGACCAGCGTGCGGCGGAACTCGGCGCAGGCCGTCCGCAGCCCCTCGTCGGGCAGGTGGATCGTCGAGTACAGCGCGAGGACGCCGCCCAGGCTCGCGTCGGGCAGGTCCAGCGCGGTCATGGAGCCGACGTGGAAGCGCAGCCCGGGGTACGCCTCGCGGGCCAGATTCACCATCGCGGGGGAGAGGTCCACCCCGAACACCGGAACCCCCCGCTCGTGCAGGAGCGCGGTGCCGTGCCCGGGGCCGCTGCCCAGGTCGGCGACGGGGGCGCTGCCGTTCGCCGTGACCAGCTCGGCGAAGCCGCTGATCAGGGCGCGGTCCAGCGGGTGGACCCCCCCGGCCGGGAAGCGCGCGGCGTAGTCCTTGGCGATCGCGTCGTAGGCGGCACGGGTCGTCCGGAGGAAGTCCGCGGTCGAGTCGCTCACGACGGCGGACCCTACCGGGGCCGGCCTCCCGGCGGGTCCGGTTCGTGGACATCGCGCGCGTGACCCGGCCGAGCCGTGGTATCCGTGGAAGAGGAAAACAGAGGTTTTACCCACCAGAGTTCGCCGCCATGCGTCCGCCGGTCAGATTTTCTTCCCCTAACGGGCTGAACTTTTGTTGATCGAGGGGTAGTTGACCACCCGGGCGTCCTACCCTTCAGAGGGTGAAGCAATTGATGTCCCTAGAGTCCGAGGCCGGCCTCCCGGGGGATGTGCTCCCCGGCGTGCTGAGCGAGTCCCTGCACGCCGAACTCGTCGCCTTCCGTCGCGACTTGCACATGCACCCGGAGCTGGGCAACCAGGAGTTCCGTACGACCGCCGCGATCAAGGAGCGGCTGGAGCAGGCCGGGCTCAGGCCCCGCGTGCTCAGCACCGGGACCGGACTCGTGTGTGACATCGGGCTCGCGGAGGGTGAGCGCCCACCCGTACCGCTGCTCGCGCTGCGCGCCGACATCGACGCCCTGCCCATCCCCGACACCAAGACCGACTGCGCGTACCGGTCGACCGTGCCGGACCGGGCGCACGCCTGCGGTCACGACGTGCACACCACCGTCGTCCTCGGCACCGGGCTCGTCCTCGCCGACCTGCACGCCAAGGGCCTGCTGCCCCGCCCGGTGCGGCTGCTCTTCCAGCCCGCCGAGGAGGTGCTGCCCGGCGGCGCCCTGGACGCCATCGAGGACGGGGCGCTGACCGGGGTCGGCCGGATCTTCGCCGTGCACTGCGACCCCCGGGTGGAGGCCGGGCGGATCGGGCTGCGGCACGGGCCGATCACCAGCGCCTGCGACCGCCTGGAGATCGCGCTCGACGGCCCCGGCGGGCACACCGCCCGCCCGCACCTGACCACCGACCTGGTCACCGCCGCCGCCCGGGTCGCCGTCGACGTCCCCGCGCTGATCGCCCGCCGGGTCGACACCCGCGCCGGCCTCGCCCTCACCTGGGGCCGGATCGAGACGGGCCACGCCCCGAACGTGATCCCGCAGCACGCGGAGCTGTCCGGGACCGTGCGCTGCCTGGACCTGGACGCCTGGCGGCAGGCCCCCGACATCGTGCACGCGGCCATCGACGAGGTCGCCACCCTGCACCGGGCCAAGTCCGAGATCAGCTACGTGCGCGGGGTGCCGCCGGTCGTCAACGACCGGGAGTCCACCGAGCTGCTGCGCCGGGCCATGATCGCCCGGCGCGGCATGAAGTCGGTGGAGAGCACCGAGCAGAGCCTCGGCGGCGAGGACTTCTCCTGGTACCTGGAGCACGTGCCCGGCGCGATGGCCCGCCTCGGGGTGCGCCGGCCCGGCGAGCGCACGGTGCGCGATCTGCACCAGGGCGACTTCGACGCGGACGAGCACGCGATCACGGTCGGCGTGGAGCTGTTCACCGCCGCCGCCTTCCTGGACGTCAACGGGTCGCGGAGCTGAGCGGCGGGCCCCTGCGGGCCCCTGCGGGGGCCTGCCCGATCTGCCTTCCCGCTGGCAGCTCCGTCTTCCCAGGGCCCGGCCCCCTTCCCGATGGCAGGTCCGTCTTCCCTCGGCCCGGCCGGGAGGTCTCCTCCGACCCGGCCGGGAGGTCTCCTTGGACCCGGTCCGGGAGATCTCCCTCGCCTGGTCCGGGGGCTCCCCAGGCCCAGTCGGGGGGTCTCCCTCGGCCCGGCCGGGGCTCCCCACCAGGTCCGGTCGGGAGTCCCCTCCAGGTCCACTCGGAGGCCCCTCCAGGCCCGGCCGGGCGTCCCCACCAGGTCCGGTCGGAAGTCCCCTCCAGGTCCACTCGGAGGCCCCCTCCAGGTCCGGTCGGAGGTCCCCTCCAGCTCCAGTCGGAGGTCTCCCCAGGCCGGCCGGTACACCTCCCTCCACCCTGCCCCGGACCCCTTCCCCTGTCCGGCGCAACACGCATGCAAGCCATTCGTGCACTGTCCGCAACAACGGTGTGAGAGGGCCCAGAGTCCGAGTTCAGACGCTGTTTGCCTCGAATCGATAACGGCTTCCCTAGAGGGTTTTTTGCGACATCTACGCGCGTTACGATGCCGCGAAGCCGACGCCGAAGGGGCGTCTCGGCCGGAGCACTGCCATGGTGCTCACATCAAGCGCCGCCAAGGCGCTCAGGTCAGGTGAAGGAGCCTTCCCGTGCGCCGGGTAGCCAAGCTTTCCGCTGCGTGTATCGCCTCCGCAGCTCTCGCACTGACTGCCACTGCCTGTGGCAGCACCTCCTCCGAGAACGAATCCGGCTCGACCTCCTCGGGCGACGGCAAGGGCGTCAAGGTCGGTCTCGCCTTCGACGTCGGCGGCCGTGGTGACCGCTCGTTCAACGACTCCGCCGCGCGTGGTGTCGACAAGGCGAAGAAGGAGTTCGGCGGCGAGCTCAAGGAGCTGACCGCGAAGACCTCGGACACCGAGGCCGACCGCGAGCAGCGCCTGTCGGACCTGGCCGACGCGGGCTACAACCCGATCATCGGTGTCGGCTACGCCTACGCCGCCTCCATGACCAAGGTCGCCGCGAAGTACCCGAAGACCACCTTCGGCATCGTCGACTCGGTGGTGAACGCCAAGAACGTCGACAGCATCACCTTCACCGAGGAGCAGGGCTCCTACCTGGCCGGTGTCGCCGCCGCGCTGAAGACCAAGTCGAACCACGTCGGCTTCATCGGCGGTGTCGACGTCCCGCTGATCAAGAAGTTCGAGGCGGGCTTCGTCCAGGGCGTCAAGGACACCAACAAGAAGATCAAGGTCGACACCC
>NZ_MUMF01000872.1 GCF_002155905.1 Streptomyces tricolor
CCCGGTACCGGGCCACGGCCTTCTCCGCGCCGTACCGGCACGCCGCCGCCAGCAGTTCGTCCACCGATCCGAAGTGGTAGAAGACCAGCGCCTGGTTGACACCGGCCGCCGCGGCCACGGTACGGGCCGACGTCTTGGCGATGCCCTGCTCGGTGAGCGTCCGCAGGGCGCCCTCCAGCAGCCTGGTCTTGGTCTCCTGCGCCTTCGCTGTCTCCGGGCTCATGCGCGCGCCTCCTCCCGCACCGGACGCAGCCCGGGCCGCACCCCCCGCGCGCGGACGTCGGCGTACGACACGGTGAAGGAGCCCTCGTAGCCGAACAGCGGCCCGACGTACCGGTTCACCACGCGCACGCGGATGCGGAAGCGGCCGGTCTTCTCGTCGTACGACTCCCGCACCTCGGCCGTGGCGCCGATGAGGTCGGGGACGCGGACGTCCACCGGCCCTTCGCGGAACCGGTGGGTGCCGGAGCGGATGAGCAGGGAGCCGTCGGGCTCGGCGTGGAAGTGCAGGTCGGTCGCGAGGTGCTGGTGGGTGCCGAGGTAGTCGAGGATGCGGTCGCCCCGGGGCCCGAGCACCATCTGCGCGTCGAAGCGGCGGACGCGGCCGGGGAGGTCGAAGGTGCGCACGAAGCTCACCGTCTCACGGCCGAAGGTGTCGGCGTACGGCACGTTCTCGATCATGAAGGGGATGTCACGGCCGGCCCGGGGGACCAGGATGTTGCGGGTGGCGCCGAGGGCGAGGAACGGCTTCACGAACGCCGGTCCGTGCCAGATGCGGTCCATGACGCCTCGGCCGGTGCACGCCTCGCCACTGGCCAGGCCCACCGAGAAGCGGCGCCGCAGGGCCGGGTGGAGGCGGTGGAAGCCGGGGCCCATCGCGGTCTGGAAGATCGAGGTC
>NZ_MUMF01000873.1 GCF_002155905.1 Streptomyces tricolor
AGATGTGTATACGGGACAGTCCGGGATGGGCGGTGGGAAGGGGCACGGTGCGACGGGGACGTTCAGGGGCGGGAGCCGTCCGCGGCGGCCCGGCAGCGGTCCCGGGCCTGCACGAAGACCTCCACGGCTCGGTCCCGGTCCGGGGTGCGGTACATCCAGGGCGGGGGCGTGAAGTAGGGGCCGATCGCCTCGAACACCCGGGCGGCGTCCCGGAACTGGAGGGAGCCCCACAGGGCGTGGGCGAGGTGGTTGAGGTCCGGCAGCGCGCGCTCGGCGGGAGGCGTGGGCTCGAACCAGGAGTGCAGCGCGCGCCGTGCCTCGCGGGCCGCCTCCTCCGCCACCCAGTGCAGGTCCAGCGCGGCGTCGTGTCCGCTGTCCCGGCGGTAGCGCTCGACCCGGACGTACAGCGGCAGCAGGTGGAGCGCGGAGCCGGGCGGGGCCTGGCCTGCGGCCCACTGCGCGTACCCCGCGGCCTCCGCGAGCCGCCCCGCGCCACCGCGCGCGTACAGGAACTGCAGCATCCGGTGGTGGGCCTCGCGGTTGAACGGGTCGCGCCTGCCGGCCTCGGCCAGCAGCCCCCAGGGGCCGGGCGGCAGCATCGGCTCCGGCGCGGCGGCCCGGTGCTCCTCCCAGCGCTGCTCCGGATCGAGCTGGGCCAGCGCCAGCAGGCACACCCAGGGCACCGGGTCGTGCGGGGCGGCCGTGGTGGCCGTCTGCGCCGCGTCCCACGCCTCGATCCACAACTCGTGGGTACGGCGGTGCCGTTCCCGCCGGGCGCGCAGGGCCCGCTCCACGCCGACCCGGGCGTGCATCACCACCGCGTGGACGTTGCCGGGGTCCTCGGCGAGCCAGGCCCGCACCACGTCGGTGCCGGCCGCGGCTGCCGCCAGGACCTGGGTGCGCTGGGTCCACTGCCACCACTGCGTGGTCTCCGCGAGCAGGGTGCGCATGGCCATCCAGCGGCCGGTGCGCAGGTCCTGGAGGGCGGCGCGCAGCGCGTGGTCGGGGCCGGCGGGGTCGTAGGAGGGG
>NZ_MUMF01000874.1 GCF_002155905.1 Streptomyces tricolor
CACAACGATCCGGCCCCGCGTCCGGATGGTCATGTGTCCCCCTGTGCGATGTCGTGTGGAGTGCGGGATGCCGGTGAACGGGGTTTCCGTTCCCGGCGGTCGTGTGCAGTACGACCCGTCGCGGGGCCGGATCGTTGTGCCCGTGTACGGCACGGAACGGTCACGTTCGTCACCGTTCGGCAGCGACGGATCCGCGGTGCCCTTCTGCGGGATCCAGCCGGACGTGCAGGCTCTGGATGCTCCGGGCGATGCGAGCCGGGCTGTAGGACACCGGGTGGCCGGTGGGCCGGGGACGGCGGGCGAGCAGGTGGGTGAGCGCCGCCGTGGCCTCCAGGCGGGACAGCGCGGCACCGAGGCAGTAGTGGGCGCCGAGCCCGAAGGCGAGGTGCCGCGGCTGCCGGTCGAGCCGGAGGCGGTGCGGCTCGGGGAAGGCCCGCGGATCCCGGTTGGCCGCGCCGAGCAGTACGAAGACGACGGTGCCCCGCGGAACGGGCGTACCCGCGATGTCGGCGTCGACCAGGGCGCAGCGGGGCGCCAGTTGAATGGGCGGGTCGTAGCGGAGCAGTTCCTCCACGGCCGCGGCGCACGCCTGCTCCGAGTGGCCGCCGGCCGTGAGCCACGCCAGCTGGTCCGGGTGCTGGAGGAGGGCGTGCATGCCGTTGCCGATCAGGCCCACGGTCGTCTCGTAACCGGCCGCGACGAGCTGCGCGCAGGTGGCCACGGTCTCCGCGCGGGCCGGCCGGCCGTCGGCGCCGCGGGCGAGGGCGCGCAGGATCCCCGCGCCGGCCGGACGGCGCAGGGCGGCCCCGAT
Organism: Streptomyces tricolor; assembly: GCF_002155905.1. Lineage (GTDB taxonomy): Bacteria > Actinomycetota > Actinomycetes > Streptomycetales > Streptomycetaceae > Streptomyces > Streptomyces tricolor. Next base: position 812 of record NZ_MUMF01000874.1, read on the forward strand.
GTCCCGCGCCAGCCAGACCCGTGCCCGCGCGATCCGCTCGCGTGTGTCGGGCGCGATCAGACCGGGCGGATCCATGCCGCGGACCAGCAGCGCGGCCGCTTGCGCGAAGCGGTCGCGCAGGTCTTCCGGCACGCCGATCAGATCCCCGACCACCCTCGCGGACAGGGGCCGCGCGACATCCGCGACGACGTCCGCCGTACCGGACCGTGCCGCCTCCCGGACGAGCCCCGCCGCCACGTCGCCGATCCTGCGGCGCAGGGACAGCATCTCGCGTGCGGTGAAGGCACGCCGTACCCGCTCGCGCTGCCGGGTGTGGCCGGGCGGATCCGTCAGCAGGAAGGTCCGGGCCGGCACACCGTAGCCGGTCCGGTCCTGTGCCGTCCGGGCCCCGTGTCCGAAGCGGGGATCGGACAGGACGGCCCTCGCCTCGAAGTAGCCGAGCACCACCACGTCACCCGACGGCGTGCGGTGCACCGGGCCGCTCGCCCGGCGCGCC
>NZ_MUMF01000087.1 GCF_002155905.1 Streptomyces tricolor
GCACCCTGCCCAGTCACGGGCCCCGCCTCCCCCTGGACCGGGTGGACGGCGGCTACACCGTCACGGACCCCCGGTCCCACCGCACCTGGCACTTCGCCGACCATGGACCCGGCCTCGCGGTCCTGGAACAGATGGACGACCGCAACGGCAACTGNNGGCTACCGCCTGCGGATCGACAGTGCCGACGGGCGGGTCACCGGCCTGTACCTGACCGGCGCAGGCGAGGACGGATCCGATCTGCGGCTGGTCCGGTACGGGTACACGCAGGGCGATCTCACCGAGGTCCGCAACTCCTCCGGCCTGCCCCTCCGGTTCACCTACGACGAGCGGGGACGCGTCACCTCCTGGACGGACACCAACGGGCACGCGTACACGTACGCGTACGACGACAGGGACCGGTGCATCGCGCAGGGCGGCACAGAAGGGCATATGAGCCTGCGGCTGTCCTACGGCGAAAGAGACCCGGACACCGGGCTGCGGACCACGGAGGCGGTCAACGGCGAGGGCGCCGTACGCCGGTACGCCGTCAACGACCTGCACCAGATCGTCGCCATGGTGGACCCGGCGGGGCACACCCGGCGCTTCACCCACGACCGGTTCCACCGCCTGCTGTCCGAGACGGACGCCGTCGGCCGTACGACGTCCCGCCGGTACGACGCCCTGGGGAACGTGACGGAGATCGTCCGTCCGGACGGCCGGCGCACGACGCTTGCCTACGACGCCCGCGGACTGCTCACGCGTATCGTGCGCCCGGACGGAAGCACGCTCCGCCAGGAGTTCGACGCCCGCGGGAACCTGACCTCGGTGGCCGATTCAGCCGGCGGTCGGACGTTCTTCACGTACGACGAGCGCGGCCATGTGTCCACGATGCGCGACCAGTACGGCCGGGTGACCGCCATCCGCTGCGACGCGGCCGGTCTGCCCGCCGAGGTGCGTGACCACGCGGGCAACGTCATGCGGTACCGGCGAGACGCCTTCGGCCGCGTGACCGCCGTCACGGATCCCTTCGGTGCGACGGGTGAGATGGAATGGTCCGTCGAGGGCCATGTCACGCGCCGACGGAATCCGGACGGGACCGAGGAATCGTGGACGTACGACGGTGAGGGGAACTGCCTCACCCACACGAACACGGTCGGCGGTGTCACCCGCTTCGAGTACGGCCCGTTCGACCTGCTGACCGCGCGCGTCGAACCCGACGGTTCCCGCTACGCGTTCGCGTACGACAACGAACTCCGCCTGACCCGGGTGACCAACCCCCAGGGGCAGGTGTGGAGTTACGAGTACGACGCCGTGGGACGGCTGAGCACGGAAACCGACTTCGGCGGGCGGGTCATCCGGTATGCGTACAACGCGGCCGGCGACTTGGTCTCCCGCACGAACGCCCTCGGACAGGTCGTCTCCTACGAACACAACGAACTGGGGCAGATCGTCCGCAAGAGCGTCGACGGGGAGGTGATGACGTACACCTACGACTTCACCGACGAGATCGCCCACGCCGGCAACGGCCACGCGGAACTCACCCTCCTCCGTGACCGGCACGGACGCCTGGTCTCCGAGCGGATCAACGACCGGGAAGTGGCCTACCGCTACGACGCGTTCGGCAACCTGACCGCCCGCACGACACCGTCGGGCGCTGTCAGCACCTGGGAGTACGACGCCGCCGGAAGGCCCTGCCGGCTCACGGCCGACGGTCGCGTCATCGCGCTGGAGTACGACCGGACCGGCCGCGAAGTCAGCCGTCGGTTCGGCGAGTCCCTGACCGTCTCCCGGTCGTTCGACGCGATGAACCGGCTGGTCTCCCAGGCCGTGGACCATTCTCGCCGGCGTATCCAGGCGCGGACCTATGCCTACCGCGCGGACGGCAGCCTGACCAAGGTCGAAGACCAGCTGAACGGCGTCCGGCACTACGACCTCGACCTGGCGGGCAGGACCACCCGGGTCAGCGGGGACAGGTGGGCGGAGTCCTACGCGTACGACCGGCTCGGCAACCAGACCGCCGCCGACTGGCCCGCACGACAGTTCGGCGACGACGGGTGCGGCGAACGCGCCTACCAGGGCGCCGACCTCGTCCGCGCCGGCCGGATCCGCTACGAGCGGGACGCCGCCGGACGCGTGGTGCTGCGCCAGAGGACCCGGCTCTCCCGAAAGCCGGACACATGGCGTTACAGCTGGGACGCGGAGGACCGGCTCACCCAGGTCGTCACTCCCGACGGCACGGTATGGCGGTACCAGTACGACGCTCTGGGCAGGCGCATCGGCAAGCAGCGCCTCGCCGAGAACGGTGTCGACGTGCTGGAGCAGGTGGACTTCACCTGGGACGGCACCTCGCTCTGCGAGCAGACGACCAGCTGGGCGGACTCAGCCGACTCGGTGACCCTGACGTGGCACCTCAACGGCGTCGAAGCGGTCGCGCAGAGCGAGCGCCGGACCATGGCCACGACCTCGCAGGAAGAGATAGACGCCCGCTTCTTCGCCATCGTGTCCGACCTCTCGGGTGCTCCGTGTGAGCTGATCGACGAGTCCGGCGACATCGCCTGGCGCGCCCGGTCCACGAACTGGGGGAAGCTGTCGTGGTCGGTTCGGAGCCACGCCTACACTCCGCTGCGTTTCCCGGGACAGTACTTCGACCCCGAGACGGGCCTCCACTACAACTACCTCAGGTACTACGACCCCGAAGTCGGCCAGTACACCAGCCAGGACCCCCTCGGCCTGGCTCCGGCGGCCAACCCCGTCGGCTACGTGGACCGCCCCTCCGTCTCCTGCGACCCCCTCGGCCTGGCCCCCCAGAAGTCACCGATCCCTCCGAAGCCGTACGAGACGCCCCACTATCCGGATCTGCCCAAGCATTTCAACCCCGAGGGCGGCAACACGAACTGTACCTATGTCGCCGACGCTTTCGAGCAGTACATGCGGGGCAACGGGATCAAACCCGTACCCGGATACATGGGAGGATTGCAGTCCCTGGAACGCCTGGAGAACGTGTACGGCGCGAGCTTCAAGGAAACGGATTTCTGGGGCATGGTCGACCATGTCAGAAACGCTGGACACGGCGCCCGCGGTATCGTCGCGGCGAATCCGGGTGGCGGCATGCCAGGTCACGTATTCAATATCATGAATGATCAGAACCGGGTACTCTTCATCGACGCACAGACCGGGTTCGTCGACCCCACCTACTTCCAGACATTCAAGCTGATGAGGACGAACTGATGTACACGATCGAGCAGGCAGAGCGGATTGCGGCGGATTACGTCAAGCAGCTGACCGCCGACTGGGACAACGAGGTCGCCCTGTTCCCGGACGACGAGTACAAGGCACAGAAGGGCGAGTTCTTCTATTTCGCCTTCCAGTCTGCGAAGTATGTCGAGACCAGGGACGACAAGTATTTCCTTTATGGACCCTGCCAGATTTCCGTGCACAGCGAAACCGGAGAATGCCGGCTGCTCAGCATCCAGGAATCGTACGAAATCGACCCCTTCAACGCGCGCTAGCCGGCACCGCCGGTCAGGTCACCGCAACACCATCCCCGCCCCCTCCACCACCTCCTCCGAAGGCACCGTCACCAGGCCCATCTCCGCGTTCGATGCCAGCAGTCGGTGGGTGGGGAGGATGCGGACCGTGTAGCCGTAGGGGCCGGTGCGGTCCAGGGAGAGGGGGCCCTCGTAGAGGAGGCGGCCCTCCAGGTCGGGGGTGCCCGTCGGCTTCAGGGGGACCACCGTCGCGTCGGTGATGCGGTCCTCCGCGTCCACCCGGCCCGAGACCGCCTGGACCTCCACGTCGTCCGGGGTCAGTGTGCCGAGGGCCACCCGGACCCGCAGGCCCACCGTCGTGCCCAGTTCCGCCGTGGGCGTCGTCGCCGTCGTCTCGACGTGGTCGACGCTCACGCCGGGCCAGGCCGCCCGCACCCGGGTCTTCCACGCGGCCAGGTCCCGCGCGGTGTCCGGGGTCAGCGCGCGGTGGGTCTGCGCGGCGGGGGCGTACAGGCGGTCGACGTACTCGCGGACCATGCGGCCGGCCAGCACCTTCGGGCCGAGCAGGGAGAGGGTCTGGCGGACCATCGCGATCCAGCGGTCGGGCAGGCCGGCCCGGCCGCGCTCGTAGAAGCGCGGTGCGACCCGCTGTTCGAGCAGGTCGTACAGGGCCGCGGCCTCGATGTCGTCCCGCCGGTCGGGGTCGGTGCCGACGCCGTCCGCCGTCGGGATGGCCCAGCCGAAGTCCGGCTGGAACCATTCGTCCCACCAGCCGTCCAGGACCGAGAGGTTCAGGCAGCCGTTCAGCGCCGCCTTCATGCCGCTGGTGCCGCACGCCTCCAGAGGCCGCAGCGGGTTGTTCAGCCAGACGTCGCAGCCCGGGTAGAGCTTCTGCGCCATCGCCATGCCGTAGTCGGGCAGGAAGACGATCCGGTGCCGGATCCGGGGGTCGTCGGCGAACCGGACCAGTTCCTGGACCAGGCGCTTGCCGCCGTCGTCCGCCGGGTGCGCCTTGCCCGCGACCACGATCTGGACCGGGCGCTCGGGGTGCAGGAGCAGTTCCGTCAGGCGGTCGCGGTCGCGCAGCATCAGCGTCAGGCGCTTGTAGGAGGGCACCCGGCGCGCGAAGCCGATGGTCAGGACGTCCGGGTCCAGGACGTCGTCGATCCAGCCCAGCTCGGCGTTCCCGGCCCCGCGTTGCCGCCACGACACGCGCAGCCGCTCCCGCACCTCCAGCACCAGCTGTTCGCGCAGGGTGCGGCGCAGTTCCCAGATCTCCTGGTCCGGGATGTCCGCGACCGAGTCCCAGCGCTCGGAGCCGCCGACGGCCAGCGCGTCCTCGGCCCGCTGGGCGCCGATCTGCCGGGCGCCGAGCCGCAGCACCTCCGGCGCCACCCAGGTCGGCGCGTGCACCCCGTTGGTCACGGAGGTGATCGGCACCTCCTCGGGGTCGAATCCCGGCCAGAGTCCGGCGAACATGCTCCGGCTGACCTGTCCGTGCAGCAGCGACACCCCGTTGGCGCGCTGGGCCAGCCGGAGCCCCATCACCGCCATGTTGAACAGGTTCGGCTCGCCGCCCGGGTAGGTCTCCATGCCGAGCGCCAGGACGCGCTGCACGTCGATGCCGGGGAGTTCGGCGTCCGCCCCGAAGTGCCGGCCGACCAGTTCCCGGTCGAAGCGGTCGATGCCGGCCGGGACGGGGGTGTGGGTGGTGAACACCGTGCCGCCGCGCACCGCCTCCAGGGCGGCGTCGAAGTCCAGCCCGCCGGCGCACAGTTCGGCGATCCGTTCCAGGCCGAGGAAGCCCGCGTGCCCCTCGTTGGTGTGGAACACCTCCGGCTCCGGGTGCCCGGTGAGCCGGCAGTACGTCCGTACGGCCCGCACCCCTCCTATCCCGAGCAGCATCTCCTGGAGCAGCCGGTGCTCGCTGCCGCCGCCGTAGAGCCGGTCGGTCACCCCGCGTTCGCCGAGATCGTTCTCCTCCACGTCCGAGTCGAGCAGCAGCAGCGGCACCCGGCCGACCTGCGCCAGCCAGATCCGGGCGCGCAGTTCCTTGCCGCCGGGCAGGGCGAGGGTGACCTGTGCCGGCGTGCCGTCGGGCTCCTTCAGCTGGGTCAGCGGCAGCTCGTTCGGGTCGAGCACCGGGTAGTGCTCCTGCTGCCAGCCGTCCCGGGACAGGGTCTGCCGGAAGTACCCGTGCCGGTAGAGGAGACCGACACCGATCAGGGGTACGCCGAGGTCGCTGGCGGCCTTGAGGTGGTCGCCGGCGAGGATGCCGAGGCCGCCGGAGTACTGCGGGAGCGCGGCGGTGATGCCGAACTCGGGCGAGAAGTAGGCGACGGCGCCGGGCAGGCCGCCGGCCTGCTCCTGGTACCAGCGGTCGCCGGTCAGATAGTCGTCGAGGTCGTCGGCGGCGGCGGTGAGGCGGCGCAGGAACCGCCGGTCCCCGGCCAGCTCGGCCAGCCGGGCCGGCCGCACACTGCCGAGCAGCCGCACCGGGTCGCCCCCGGAGCCGGCCCAGGCCTCGGGACAGACGGACTGGAACAGGTCGCGCGTTTCCGCATGCCAGGACCAGCGCAGATTCCGCGCCAGGTCGCTCAGCGGCCGGAGGGGGTCGGGGAGCACGGGACGGACGGTGAACCGACGGATCGCCTTCACATTCCACCTCGGGACGCGTCGCGGGGTGAGACGCACGGCGGTGTGCGTCTCGTCGTCGCCTTCGACGGTAGTGGTTACCGCGCGGTCGGTGGGGACGTACCCGTCGGGGGTGTCGGGGCGTCAGGGGCGCGTCTGCGGGCACTCGCAGAAAAGGGACCCGGTCTTGTGTGTGGACGTACGCGTGAGTAGTTAACAGAGTGCCGGATTGCCCACCCGAAGCGGGTGGGAAGGCTCCTCCGGTACGACCCCACAGGCGCACCACAGCACGTCCGCAGGACCCACCTCCCCATATCCATCCGCCCACCTCCATGTTGAAGCGGACAGGAGCGGTCATGCCCGCCATGCACCATTCGTCAGCACCTCCGACAAGCAGCAGGACCACGGCAGCAGGAAAGAAGACGACGGGGAGGAAAGGCGCGGCGCCGGCCGGTGCGGCCGGTCCGTCCGTCGCCGGCCGCCGGTCCTCCCCGGACGCGGTCACCACTCTGGGCCGCATCCCCGTCCTGGACGTCCGCCCCGTCGTGCAGCACGGCCGCAGGCCCGCCAAGGCCGTGACCGGGGAGTCCTTCGAGGTGTCGGCCACCGTGTTCCGGGAGGGCCACGACGCCGTCGCGGCGAACGTGGTGCTCAGGGACCCGGCGGGCCGGGCCGGACCCTGGACGCCGATGCGGGAACTCGCCCCGGGCACCGACCGCTGGGGCGCCACCGTCACCGCGGGCGAACCGGGCCGCTGGACCTACACGGTGGAGGCCTGGTCGGACCCGCTCGCCACCTGGCGGCAGCACGCCCGGATCAAGATCCCGGCCGGCATCGACACCGAGCTGGTGCTGGCGGAGGGCGCGCTGCTGTACGAGCGGGCCGCCGCCGGAGTCCCGAAGGCGCACCGGCGGCCCGTGCTGGACGCGGTGGCGGCCCTGCGGGACGAGAGCCGCCCGGCCGCCTGGCGGCTGGCGGCGGCACTGGCGCCGGACGTACGGGCGCCGCTGGACCGTTATCCGCTGCGGGAGCTGGTCACCGCCTCGGACCCGATGCCGCTGCTGGTGGAGCGCGAACGCGCCCTGTACGGCTCGTGGTACGAGTTCTTCCCCCGCTCCGAGGGCACCCCCGAGCAGCCGCACGGCACGTTCCGCACGGCCGCCCGCCGGCTGGGGCCGATCGCGGAGATGGGCTTCGACGTCGTCTACCTGCCGCCCGTCCACCCCATCGGCACGACCTTCCGCAAGGGCCGCAACAACAGCCTCACCGCCGGCCCGGACGACGTCGGCGTGCCCTGGGCGATCGGTTCCCCCGAGGGCGGCCACGACGCCGTGCACCCCGACCTCGGCACCATCGAGGACTTCGACTTCTTCGTGGGGGAAGCGGCGAAGCTGGGGCTGGAGGTGGCGCTGGACTTCGCGTTGCAGTGCTCGCCCGACCATCCCTGGGTGCAGAAGCACCCCGAGTGGTTCCGGCACCGTCCGGACGGCAGCATCGCGTACGCCGAGAACCCGCCGAAGAAGTACCAGGACATCTACCCCATCGCCTTCGACGCCGACATGGACGGCCTGGTCGCGGAGACCGTCCGGATCCTGCGGCACTGGATGGGCCATGGCGTCCGCATCTTCCGGGTGGACAACCCGCACACCAAGCCGGTGGTGTTCTGGGAGCGGGTCATCGGCGAGATCAACCGCACCGACCCGGACGTGATCTTCCTGGCCGAGGCGTTCACCCGGCCCGCGATGATGCACACGCTGGCGCAGATCGGGTTCCAGCAGTCGTACACGTACTTCACCTGGCGCAACAGCAAGCAGGAGCTGACCGAGTACCTGACCGAGCTGTCGGGCGAGGCGGCGGCCTACATGCGGCCGAACTTCTTCGCCAACACCCCCGACATCCTGCACGCCTACCTCCAGCACGGCGGGCGGCCCGCGTTCGAGGTGCGGGCCGTGCTCGCCGCCACCCTCTCCCCCGCCTGGGGCATCTACAGCGGCTACGAGCTGTGCGAGAACACCCCGCTCCGGGAGGGGTCCGAGGAGTACCTGGACTCGGAGAAGTACCAGCTCCGGCCCCGCGACTGGGAGGCCGCCGAGCGGGCGGGCCGGACCATCGCACCGCTCATCACGAAACTCAACACGATCCGACGCAACAGCCCGGCCCTGCGGCAGCTACGGAACCTGCACTTCCATCACGCCGACAAGGACGCGGTGATCGCCTACTCGAAGCGGAGCGGGACGAACACGGTTCTCGTTGTCGCCAACCTCGATCCGCACCACACCCAGGAGGCCACGGTCTCGTTGGACATGCCGCAACTCGGCCTGGACTGGCACGAGTCCGTGCCGGTGCGCGACGAGCTCACCGGCGAGACCTACTACTGGGGCAGGGCCAACTATGTGCGCCTCGAACCGGGTCATAGGCCCGCGCATGTCTTCACCGTCCTGCGACCGTCCACCCCGCAGATCGGAGGGTCACCCACAATATGATCGTCAATGAGCCCGTTCCGGACACCTTCGAGGACACTCCCGCCAAGGACCGGGACCCGGAGTGGTTCAAGCGCGCCGTCTTCTACGAGGTCCTGGTCCGCTCCTTCCAGGACAGCAACGGCGACGGCGTCGGCGACCTGAAGGGCCTGACCGCCAAGCTCGACTATCTGCAGTGGCTCGGCGTGGACTGCCTGTGGCTGCCGCCGTTCTTCAAGTCACCCCTCAGGGACGGCGGGTACGACGTCTCCGACTACACCGCCGTCCTCCCGGAGTTCGGTGACCTCGCCGACTTCGTGGAGTTCGTGGACGCCGCCCACCAGCGCGGCATGCGCGTCATCATCGACTTCGTCATGAACCACACCAGCGACCAGCACCCGTGGTTCCAGGAGTCGAGGCGGGACCCGGACGGTCCGTACGGGGACTACTACGTCTGGGCCGACGACGACAAGCAGTACCAGGACGCCCGCATCATCTTCGTCGACACCGAGGTCTCGAACTGGACGTACGACCCGGTACGCAAGCAGTACTACTGGCATCGCTTCTTCTCGCACCAGCCGGATCTGAACTACGAGAACCCGGCGGTGCAGGAGGAGATGATCTCCGCGCTGAAGTTCTGGCTGGATCTCGGCATCGACGGGTTCCGGCTGGACGCGGTGCCGTACCTGTACCAGCAGGAGGGCACCAACTGCGAGAACCTGCCGGCGACCCACGAGTTCCTGCGGCGGGTGCGCCGGGAGATCGACGCCCAGTACCCCGACAAGGTGCTCCTCGCCGAGGCCAACCAGTGGCCCGA
>NZ_MUMF01000875.1:0-420 GCF_002155905.1 Streptomyces tricolor
CAGTCGGCGCGGTGTCTCCTCCAAAGCCCCCATAGGGAGAGGGTCGGCACCTCGGCGACGTGTGCGTAGAGCGCTAACCGGACGGGGCACCTGGGGCAGCCGCGTGCTGACGGAATGGAAGACGACCCGGCAGGTGCAACTGGCAACCGCCGAACGGATAGACGCGGCCGAGACACGACGAAGCCCCAGTCCGAAGGCCTGGGCGGCCCGACGCCTGGTTGTCGGTGACTGGTGTTCCGCGACGACTCGCGCCGCGTGTCCGGAGCGAGCGGCCCCCGGTTCAGTCGATGGTCGGTGGGGTCCAGTCGGCCACCAGGTCCAGCAGGCCGGGGAAGCGGGAGTTCAGGTCGGCCACTCGGACGTGGCTGCGGCGTTCCAGGCCGTACTGGCGCTGTCGGGTGATGCCCGCCTCGCGCAGGG
>NZ_MUMF01000875.1:521-1027 GCF_002155905.1 Streptomyces tricolor
GACGGCCGGTTCGGGGAGGGGGTCGGGCAGGCCGGGAGGTTCCGGCAGCACCTTGATGTCGCCCGCCCCGTTCCTCGTGCGGGTTTCCGGCGCCTGCCGCAGAGCTTCCTCGTTCCGCTGTCCGGTCACCTTCGGCTCCCTCTCCCCTGCCGGTTGTACGAGTGTGATCGTACTACGTGTTAAGTTCGACTCCATGCGTACTGGTACGAGATTTCTCGTACTGCCGGATGCCTGGGGAGGAGTGTGCCGTGACCGAGACGACCACCGAGGTGCGTGCGCCGGGGGCGGCGGGGGACGGTGACGTGCCCGTTCGCTGGGTGTGGCTCGCCGCCTGGCCGGTGACGGCGGTGTTCGTGCTGTCCAACGCGGCCACCCCGCTCTATGTGCTGTGGCAGCGCGAGATGGGCTTCAGCAAGGGCACCCTCACTGTGGTCTTCGCCTGCTACATCGCGGGGCTGCTCGGCTCCCTGCTGGTGTCCGGTGTCGTCTCCGACCGGATCGGCCGC
>NZ_MUMF01000876.1 GCF_002155905.1 Streptomyces tricolor
TGCCGCTGACCATCCTCAGCCTCCTCGTCGCCATGGTCGTCGTCTGTGCCGGCGTCTTCGCCGTCGGCTACAGCCGCGACCGGGCCCGCGCACTCCTCCTCGGCGGACTCACCACCGGACTGGGTGTCGCCAGCATGCACTACCTGGGCATGGCGGCGGTCCGGCTGCACGGTGACGTCAGCTACGACCCCGTTCTCGTCGGGCTGTCGGTGCTGATCGCCGTGGTCGCGGCGACCGCGGCCCTGTGGGCCGGGCTCAACATCACCTCACCCCTCGCGGTCACCGTCGCCTCCCTCGTCATGGGAGCGGCCGTCAGCAGCATGCACTACNNCCCTCGCCGTCGGCCTCGGGTCCTACCTGTTCATCACGTCGGCCTTCGTCGCCCTCTCGCCCACCGCCGGCGAACGCCAGGCATCCGCCTCCGCCCAGCGGCCCGTCGAGAGCGTCGCCCGCTAGCGGGACCCCGGACCGAACGCACCGCCCACGTCCCGAGCGAGGAGGCCATGCGCCCACCCCGTACCACCC
>NZ_MUMF01000877.1 GCF_002155905.1 Streptomyces tricolor
GGCGGGACCGTGCCGGAGACCGACCCCGAGACCAGCTCCGCGCGCGAGGCCCGCAGCCGGGTCCTCGCGAACTGGACCGCGCCGGACGGCACCCGGCAGCACGCCCCGGTCCTCACGGATCTCGGGTCCCCCCGCCCGGGAGACCGGTTCCGGCTCTGGACCGACCCGCACGGCCGCATAACGACCCGTCCGCTGGACTCCGCCACGGCGACGACGCACGCCGTGCTCGCCGGATTCGGCGCGGGCCTGCTGACGGCGGCCCTGGTCGAGACCGGCCGGCGCATCACCGTCTGGCGTCTGGTCCGCAGACGGTACGCGCGCTGGGACCAGGCCTGGGACCGGGCGGGCCCGGACTGGGGCAAGGCGGGCACGGGCAGCTGACGGCCTTCCGGCTCTGGTCAACTCGGCGTGCACGCACACGCTACGGTGGACCGGCCGAAGCGCTTTCGGCGACAACCCGCGGGTGCGTGAACCCCGGGGCGCGCAGGTTGCCGGNNCGGCGCCCCGGCGGGCGGCGCGCCATCAGTACGACGAGGTGGGGGCACAGCAACGCCATGGCACAGGGCACGGTCCAGGTGACGCACACCGGTACGTCGCGGTGGCGGCGCCGCACGGGTGAGTACGCTTCGCTCGCCGCCGCCCTGGAGGCCGCCGCC
>NZ_MUMF01000878.1 GCF_002155905.1 Streptomyces tricolor
CGCCCTGGAGGCCGCCGCCGACGGCGACGTCCTCACCATCGCCCCCGGCACCTACCGGGAGAACCTCGTCGTCCAGCGGGCGGTGACGCTCCGTGGGCCCGAGGGCTCCCCCGGCTCGGTGCGGATCGCGCCGGTGGACGGGGTGCCGCTCACCGTGCGGGCCTCGGCCGTCGTGCAGGACGTGCACGTGGAGGGCCAGGACGCGGCGGCGCCCGCGCTGCTGGTCGAGGAGGGTACGCCCGAGCTGATGGACGTGCGGATCGTCACCCGGTCCGCCGTCGGCATCGAGGTGCGCGGCGGCGCCCGCCCGACCGTGCGCCGGTGCACCGTCGACAACCCGGCGGGCATCGGCATCGCCGTACTCGACGGCGGGGGCGGGGTGTTCGAGGACTGCGAGGTCGTCGCGGCCGGGCAGGCCGGTGTGGCGGTGCGCGGTGGGGCCCATCCGCGGCTGGAGCGCTGCCGGGTGCACCACGCCTCGGGCACCGGTCTGACCGCCACCGGAGAGAACTCCTCGCTGGAAGCGGTGGGCTGCGAGATCTACGAGGTGCGCGGCTCCGGGGTGCAGGTCACCCAGCGGGCCACCGCGCATCTGACCGACTGCGAGGTGCACCGCACCACCGCCGACGGCATCACCCTGGACACCGACGCGGTGCTCACGCTCGCCGACTGCCATCTGCACGACATCCCGGAGAACGCGGTCGACCTGCGCTCCCGCTCGGTGCTCACACTGACCCGGACGACGGTCCGTCAGTTCGGGCGCAACGGGCTGTCGGTGTGGGACCCGGGGACCCGGGTGGACGCCAACCAGTGCGAGATCTTCGACAGCACCGGCGACTATCCGGCGGTGTGGGTGAGCGACGGGGCCACCGCCGTCCTCGACTCCTGCCGGGTGCACGACGTGCCGGACGCGCTGTTCGTGCTGGACCGCGGTTCCCGCGCGGACGTCGTGGACAGCGACCTGTCGCAGGTGCGCAACACGGCCGTGTCGGTGAGCGACGGGGCGACCGCGCAGCTGGACGACTGCCGGATCAGGGAGGCGGCCACCGGCGCCTGGTTCCGCGACCACGGCAGCGGCGGCACGCTCAACAACTGCACCCTGGACGCCACCCAGACCGGGGTGATCGTCACCAAGGGCGCCGACCCGACCATCGAGCGCTGCACGGTCGACTCCCCCTCCGAGGCCGGTTTCTACGTCTCCGCGGGCGGCCGGGGCAGCTTCCTGAACTGCCGGGTCACCGGCAGCGGCGGCTACGGCTTCCATGTGATCGACGGCTGTCGTACGACGCTGCGCAAGTGCCGTACGGAGCGGTGCGCGCGCGGCGGATACGAGTTCGCCGACGGCGGCCCGGACGCGGGGGCCGGGACCGGGCCGGTCGTGGAGGACTGCACCAGCGACGAGAGCGGCGGACCGCGGGCGCCCGCGGTCCGGGAGGCGGCCGTGCAGACGGTGACGCAGTCCGCCGGGCTGCTGGGCACGTTCCCCGGGCAGCGGGCGGCGGAGCAGCCGCCGGTCGCCGCCGCGGAGCCGGAGCAGCCGCAGCGCACGTCGAAGGACGTGCTCGGGGAACTCGACGCGCTGGTGGGCCTGGAGAGCGTCAAGCGCGAGGTGCGGGCGCTGACCGACATGATCGAGGTGGGCCGGCGCCGGCAGCGGGCGGGGCTGAAGGCGGCCTCCGTCAAACGGCATCTGGTCTTCACCGGCTCCCCCGGCACCGGCAAGACGACGGTCGCCCGGCTCTACGGCGAGATCCTCGCCTCGCTCGACGTACTGGAGAAGGGCCACCTGGTGGAGGTGTCCCGGGTCGACCTGGTCGGCGAGCACATCGGTTCCACGGCGATCCGCACGCAAGAGGCCTTCGAACGGGCGCGCGGCGGTGTGCTGTTCATCGACGAGGCGTACGCGCTGTCCCCGGAGGACGCCGGGCGGGACTTCGGCAAGGAGGCCATCGACACCCTGGTGAAGCTGATGGAGGACCACCGGGACGCGGTGGTGGTGATCGTCGCCGGGTACACCGCGGAGATGGAACGCTTCCTGTCCGTCAACCCGGGCGTGGCCTCCCGCTTCTCGCGCACCATCACCTTCGGGGACTACGGCCCCGAGGAGTTGCTGCGGATCGTGGAGCAGCAGGCCGACGAGCACGAGTACCGGCTGGCGCCGGGGGCGTCCGAGGCGCTGCTGAAGTACTTCACGGCGATCCCGAAGGGCCCGGCGTTCGGCAACGGCCGCACCGCCCGGCAGACGTTCGAGGCGATGGTGGAGCGCCACGCGAGCCGCGTCGCCCAGCTGCCCGACCCCACCACCGACGACCTGACCCTCCTGTACGCGGAGGACCTGCCGGACCTGCCCTGAACGGCCTGCACGCCGGGGCCGGGAATCCCGGGCGCCCGGCGACGGCGTCAGTCCCGGGTGTCCGGGTCCGGGCGCTGCCCCGGGACCTCGGGGCACAGCCGGGCCAGGAGGCGGGCCCGTTCGCGGGTGAAGGCGGGGTCCGACTGGTAGTCGGAGTGGCCGAGGATCGGCGCCGGGAGCGGGTGGTCGAGGGTGCGGCCGTAGGCGAGTGGGTCCGGCAGGGGCCCGTGGTCCACGTCGGGGCTGGCGTCGTCGGGGACGCGGACGGGGCCGCCGATGGGGTCGGTGCGCCGGTAGAGGTTGCGCCAGCAGGCGATGTCGTGGTGCAGGGCGGCGAGCGCGGGCGGGCCGAAGTGGGCCGGGAACCAGCGGCCGTACAGGCGTTCCAGCGGGGAGCCGTAGGTGAGCAGGGCGACCCGGCGGCGTACGGACGGCGGCAGCTGCCAGGCCGCGGCGGCGGCGAGGACG
>NZ_MUMF01000879.1:0-339 GCF_002155905.1 Streptomyces tricolor
CGTCCTCGGCGGCGGCCCCGTCCACTGCACCCGCGAAGCCGGCCACCCCGGCAACCACGTCGGCCCCACGCAAGGCAGCAACGGCCGCACCCTGTGGGACGACTGGAGCGCTGGCGCCACCCCGCACAAGGAGACCCCCGATGCCTGACCTGCACGGCTGGATCACCCAGCAGATCGACGCCGTTGAGCAACTTGCCGAGATGATCAGCCCCGGCGGGTACGCCCCGGACGACTGGCGGATCGAACCGTCTCGCAGCGGGAGGTGGACGCAGATCGTCGCCTACTCACGGACGAACACCGAGCCGCCCGAGGCAGCCGCACGCGAGAACGACCAGCCCG
>NZ_MUMF01000879.1:473-870 GCF_002155905.1 Streptomyces tricolor
ACGGGTACGCCGACCTCGCCAACGTCGACAACCTGAACGAGTGCCCCGAGCTGCTCGACCTCGCCTACGCGCACGGCCTCACCGACGAGATCCTCGCCAGCCTCGACCAGCCCGTACCGCCGCCTGCACCGCCGCGCCCGGAACCGGCCGGCGTCAACCTGGCCGCGTACATGCGGTTGTGGACCGCGCAGCCGACGAGCAGCGTCCCGCCCGCACTCCGCGGACCCAACTGGCGCAGCCCGGCTTGACGGCCGTGGCATTCTGAACCCGCAAGCTGATCCCGGCCCCTGCCGGGGGTAGGCATGCTCCGCCCGGTGTGGGTGACCTCAGGGAGGTCACGTCCGCGCGGCACCGGGCCTCGCGCCGGAGTGGCTACCCGCGCACCGCCTTCCGCCCC
>NZ_MUMF01000880.1 GCF_002155905.1 Streptomyces tricolor
CGGCGAAGCCGGCCGCGAGCGCCAGCACCGCCGCGTGGGCGCGCAGCAGTCCCGCCGCGCGCAGCACCCCGGTCACCGGGCGGCCGCCCGGACCGCGCAGCCACCACCACAGCGGAGGCAGCGCGGCGACCGCGAGCAGCGACCACGCCGGACCGTCCGCGGCCAGGGTCAGCGCCAGCAGCAGCACCGCCACGCCCGAGGCGACCAGCAACGCGTCCGCGACCGACCGCCGGTCGGGCGGGCGCAGGCCGCCGTCGCGGGGCAGCGCCCGCCAGGCCAACGCCAGTGCCAGCGCGCAGACAGGCAGCTTGACCAGGAAGACGGCCCGCCAGCCCAGGTGGTCCAGCAGCAGCCCGCCCACGGCCGGCCCGGTCACCGCGCCCAGCGGCCCCAGGGTCGCGGGCACGCTCATCGCCCGCCCGCGCATTCCGGGCCGTACCGAGCCGAGGGCCAGCACGGGCATCAGCACGAAGAGCACCGCCCCGCACGCGCCCTGCGCGAGACGCGCGGCGATCAGCCAGGGCGCCCAGGGCGCGGCGGCGGCCAGGGCGCTGCTCAGGCCGAAACCGGCGGTCGCCGCCAGCACGGCGGCGCGCGTCCCGGTGCCGTCCAGCCACCGCCCGGCGGGCAGCAGCAGGGCGACGACCGGGAGTTGGTAGCCCAGTACGGCCCACTGGGCGGTCGCGGCGGAGACGTGCAGGCCGTCGGCGATGTCCGCGAGGGCCACGTTGACGATGTTCATGTCGAGCATGGCCACGAACGACAGCAGGCCGGCCACGGCCACCGGCAGCCAGCGGTCGCCGCCGGGGCGGTCCGGGCCGGGTCCGGGGTGTGTCATCCCTGCCCCCTCCCCCCGGCGGACGGGCCGTCGGCCGGCGCCCGGTGGTCGACGGCGATCAGCGGGTCGCCGGTGAGGGGGTGCTCGACCACGCCCGCCCTGCTGGCCGAGGTGTTCGGGGTACGGGCGGCCCGGAGGTCGACGGCGATCAGCGGGTCGCCGGTGAGGGGGTGCTCGACCACGGCCGCCCGTACCCCGAACACCTCGGCCAGCAGGGCGGGCGTGAGGACCTCGCGGGGCGGCCCGCAGGCGACCACGGTACCGGCGTGCAGGACGTGCAGCCGGTCGCAGACGGAGGCGGCGGCGTTGATGTCGTGCAG
>NZ_MUMF01000881.1 GCF_002155905.1 Streptomyces tricolor
TGCCCCTACCCCTGCCCCAACCACGGTTTCCGCTGAGGCCGGGGAGCAACCTCCGGTTGACGTCGAGGAGACCGGCTTCGCCGGCGCACCTGAAGGCGCGAGCGATGAGGGCGAGCCGGTGACGGCCCAGACGATCGTCGGCGAATGGCTCAACCGGACCAGCAAGCGGCCACCGAAGGCCGTCATCGGTCAGGTCGCCAAGCAGATCAAGAAGCTCCTCGACGAAGGCATCGCACCCGACGACATCCGGGGCGGCCTCGCCATCTGGATGACCAAGGGCTACGCCCCCTCCGCCATCCCCAGCTTCGTGAACCAGGCCATGAACACCACCCCGGCCCAGCAGGGCCCGACCACCGCACCCAGGCAGATCCCAGAGGAGGAGATCGAAAGTGCACTCCGCTTCGGCTGACGAGCTCAGCCCCCGCGAATCCGTTCTCGTCGAGCGGCGCCTCGCCGCCCTCGCCCAGTTCGACGCCCGCATCCCCGCCATCTACCGCCAGCCCTACGAACTGCCCAAGCAGGTCGCCGACTGGATCG
>NZ_MUMF01000882.1 GCF_002155905.1 Streptomyces tricolor
TGCAGGCCGTCTCGTCCGCGCCTGGGCCGCGGACGAGACGGCCTGCATCGCCCTGTCGGAATTGCGCAAAACCACCGGCGGTCGCGGGCTGCGCGCCACAAAGCCCGGACCACCGGAAAGCAGGCAGCTCGCCGCCCGCGCATTCCAGGCCCTTCCCAGCGCCTCGCAATGCCTTCTCTGGCACACCGAGGTCGAAGCCGAACCCATAAACATACCCGCTGGTCTGCTCGGTATCGACGCGGCCACCGCGACGGTCGCCCTGGCGCAGGCGCGCGAGCAATTCCGCGCCGGTTGCGTCCGCGCCCACCGCGAACTCGCGCCCACCAAGGAATGCCGGTTCCACAACCGGCTGCTGGACGTCCCCCTCCGCCGTGGCGGCGCCCTGCTGCCGGACGTCCGCCGGCACCTGACCGTCTGCGCCCACTGCCGGCACGCCGCCGAACAGCTCGGCCACTTCGACGGCGGCCTGCCCCTGCTGCTCGCCGAGACGGTGCTCGGCTGGGGCGCCCGCCGCTACCTCGACGCGCGGCCCGGCCGCGGCGCCCCCGCGGAGGAGCCGCCCCCTCCGCCGCCCTCGTCGGCGCCTGCCGCATCTGTCGCGTCCGGCGGGCGGCACCGCATGGGGCCGGAGCACCGCCACCGCAAGGCCGTCGCCCTCGGCGTGGGACTCGCCTCCTTCGCCCTGCTCGCCACCGTCCTCGTGGCCAGGAGCTGGTCCGATGACAACGGTGTCCCCGTTCCCGGAGCCACCTGGGGCGCCCCCGCCGGAGACACCACACGGCCGAACGGCTCCGGCGCCCGCCCCGCCGCCTCGCCCTCCGCCGCCTCCGCGGGCACACCCGTCGAGGTGGCCCACGGCGTCCTGCGGGGGCTGTCCTCCGGGCGCTGCCTGGACGTGCGCGGCGACCGCGTCGCGGCGGGCGCCGGGGTCCGGCTCGCCCCCTGCTCGGCCGCCGTCTCGCAGCAGTGGTCGTACCAGGACGACGGCCTGCTGCGCAGTGCCGCCGACCCCACCCTGTGCCTCGCCGCCGACCCCGGTACGAAACGCGTCGCGCTGGCGGGCTGTGCCGTACCCGCCGGGGAGGTGGCGTACGACTTCACGGTGAGCGGCGAGATCCTGCTGCGCCGGCACCCCGGTCTGGCGCTCGCACCGGAGTCCGGTGGTGCGGGCGCGCGGGTCGGGGTCGCGGAACGCGACGGCTCGGCCGGACACCGGTGGGCGCTGGAGCCGGCGGCGGTGGGCGGCCGACCGCGTGCCGGCACGGTGCCGGACGGGCGGGCGGAGCCGGACGCGCCGGAGGGGCGTGGTGGCTCCGAGGGGCGTGACGGGTCCGAGGAGCGTGACGGGACCGAGGGGGGTGCTGCGCCGGATGGGCGTGCGTCCGACGGGCGTGGTGCGCCCGAGGGGCGTGGCGCGCCGGGCGGGCGCGGCGGGTCCGGTGCCGGGCGGGCTCCCGGGCATACCGGGGACGGTGGCGCCCCGCGCGGGAAGCCGGGGCGTGCCGGCGAGGGCGCCGCGCGGCCGGACGCGCCGCCTGTCGCGCAGATCCGCGCCGCGGAGGCGGAGCGGCCGGCCGGGGGAGCCGGGGCCGAACGGGAGGCGGGTGGCCTCGTCGCACCGGTGGTCGACACGGTGACGCCGGTGGGCGACGGGGTGACGCCGGTGGTCGGCACGCTGACCTCGCCGGCCGTCGGGCACGGCACCGGCACGGGCGGTAGCGCGGCACAGGCCCTGCGGGAGGTGCTCGGCTGACGTGCGCGGGGGCCGCTCGGCGCACGGGCGGCCCCCTGCCCCCGGGCGGCGCAGGACCCTGCGCCGCCCTGGCCGTTTCCCGTCGGCCCGGTTCGAGCCACCGGGCCGACGTCATCCGGAATTTACAGAAGGCCGCCGATTGTCCCGGCGCGCGGCGCCGGGATGAGTGCGGGGTGAACCAGGTGGCCGGTTTGCCGGGTTCGCACTGGTGTGGCGTGCGCGACGGGGGCGGCTCCGCCTCCCTGCCCGTTCAGCGAATCGCTGGATTTACCGCCCCTTGCGGGGAATTCGGCGGGCTGGCCGAATCGGCGCCACCGCACGGGGAAAGGCTGCGGCGTTATTGACCCGCGAGTAATGACCTCGCTAGTTTCCGAGGCCCTCGCACCAGAGTGTCTCGCCGCGCATACCCCCCACCGTGCTGTCCCCGCCGATCGTGCCGGAGCATCATGACCTCCCCTGTGCGTGCCCACGACCTGATCCTGTGCCTCACCCCGTTCGGAGAGCCCGACGCCGCCTTGGCCGCCGCCGCCACCGCGGCCGGCGCGCTCGGCATCCTGGACCTGGGCACCGGTGACCGAAGATCCCGCGAGCAGCTGTCCCGGCTGAGAACGGCGTCCCCGGGCCCCTTCGGCGTCCGTGTGACCGGGCGCTGCACCCTCGCCCCCGCCGACCTCGGCGCCGCCGTCGACACCGTGGTCCTCACCCCGGACGCACCCTGGACGGCGGACGAACTCCCTGCCGAATCACGCGTGTTGACGGAGGTGACCGACCTCGGGCAGGCCCGTGCGGCCGTCCGTGCCGGCGCACGGGGGCTGATCGCCCGGGGCGCCGAGAGCGGCGGCCGGGTCGGCGAGCTGAGCACCTTCGTCCTGTTGCAACACCTCCTCGGAGACGAGGAGTTGAGCGGTATTCCCGTCTGGGCCTGCGGAGGCATCGGCCCGCGCACGGCCGCGGCAGCCGTGGCGGGCGGGGCGACCGGCGTCGTCCTCGACAGCCAACTCGCCCTGCTGGCCGAGTCGGAGCTGCCCGAGGCGGTCCGGGCGGTACTGCGGTCCCTGGACGGCTCCGAGACCGTGCTGCTGGGCGGCCACCGGGTCCTGCGGCGACGCGGCCCGGGCGCGCCGCAGCCGCCCGCCGACGACCCCGAAGCGGTCGCGGCCCTGCTGGGCGCCCGCGAGCCGCGCGGCCGACT
Organism: Streptomyces tricolor; assembly: GCF_002155905.1. Classification (GTDB taxonomy): domain Bacteria; phylum Actinomycetota; class Actinomycetes; order Streptomycetales; family Streptomycetaceae; genus Streptomyces; species Streptomyces tricolor. The sequence goes on from NZ_MUMF01000882.1 coordinate 2,946, forward strand.
GCTCCCGGTGGGCCAGGACGGCTTCCTCGCCGCCCGGTTCGCGGAGCGGTGGCGCGATGTGCGCGGGGTCGTACGCGGACTGTCGGCGGCGGTGCGTGAGGTGGCCGGGGCCGTGCAGACATCGCCGGGGGCGGTGGACGAGGTGGCCGGGGCTGCGTCGGCATCGCCGGGGGTGGCCGGGGCCGTGCCGCCGACACTGCCGGCGGCCAGGGCGCTGCGGCCCGGCTCGGCCATGAGCCGGGCGCTGGGTACCCGGCTGCCGGTCGCGCAGGGGCCCATGACACGGGTCAGCGACCAGGCCGGATTCGCCGCCGCCGTGGCCGAGGACGGGGCGTTGCCCTTCCTCGCGCTGGCCCTGGCCGGCGGCGAGCGGACCCGGGAGATGCTCACCGAGGCGCGGGCCGTGCTGGACGGCCGGCCCTGGGGCGTGGGCGTGCTCGGCTTCGCGCCCGAGGACATCCGCACCGCCCAGCTGGACGCCGTACGGGAGCTGCGGCCCACCCACGCGATCGTCGCGGGCGGCCGGCCCGCCCAGGCCGAGGCGCTGGAGCGGGCCGGGATCCGCACCTTCCTGCACGTGCCCTCGCCGGGGCTGCTGCGCCAGTTCCTGGACGCGGGCGTGCGCAGGTTCGTGTTCGAGGGGGCCGAGTGCGGCGGGCATGTCGGACCCCGCGCCTCCTTCCCCCTCTGGGAGGCCCAACTCGCCGTCCTGGAGGACTTCCTGGCCGACGCCGACGACGCCGACGAGACGGCGCGGCGGCTGGAGCTGTTCTTCGCGGGCGGCGTCCACGACGAGCGGTCGGCGGCCATGGCCGCCGCGCTCGCCGCC
>NZ_MUMF01000883.1 GCF_002155905.1 Streptomyces tricolor
GAGTTGCCGCCGTTGCCGTTGCCGCCGGAGTTGCCGTTGTCACCGCCGTTGCTGTTGCCGCCGGAGGTGCTGTCGTCGCCGCCGATCACGCCGCCGATGGAGACGTCGCCGCCGATCGAGGCGTCACCGCCCGAGGCCGCGTCACCGCCGGAAGCGGCATCGCCGCCGGAGGCAGCGTCACCGCCGGAGGCCGCGTCGCCACCGGAAGCGGCGTCGCCGCCCGAGGCAGCGTCGCCACCGGAGGCCGCGTCGCCGCCGCTGGCAGCCGCGCCGCCCGAGCCGTCGGTGCCACCGTCGGTGCAGATGCCGATCGGGCAGCCGTCGCCGCCGCCGTCGGTGTTGCCGCCGTCGGTGTTGCCGTTCGTGCTCACACCGAGGCTGATCGGGCCCGCCTGGACATCGAGGTCCAGGGCGGAAGCCGCGCCGGCGGCGGTCAGCGACGCACCGGCCGCGATCACGGCGCCGGCGGCTATCCGCGCGACCCGGATCCGCGTCTTCTTCGTCATGTGGTTGCTACCCCCAGTAGCTGTTCGTCAATGAGGCGGCGCGTGGGGCGTGCCGTGATCGACGGAGGCAGCTGGTGACGAAGAGTGCGTCAACTCGATCCCCCGGTTCACATGCGCCCCTCGAGTACGCATGCCGCGCCTCACCCTTCCCATTTTTCAAAGCAACGTCAAGGGCGTTGCGGGCGCAATGTCCGGTGGGGTGGCGTTTGCGGGGAGTTGAAACCTGTGAGTGTGATGTAAAACCCAGACAAAAGACAACTGCCGCCCCTCGGACGGCAGTTGTCATGTCGACAAAGTTACTTCTCCTGCTGCTTGCGCCAGCGAATCCCGGCCTCCAGGAACCCGTCGATCTCGCCGTTGAACACGGCCTCCGGGTTGCCCACCTCGTACTCGGTGCGCAGGTCCTTGACCATCTGGTACGGGTGCAGCACGTAGGAGCGCATCTGGTTGCCCCAGGAGTTGCCGCCGTCGCCCTTGAGGGCGTCCATCTTGGCCTGCTCCTCCTGCCGGCGCCGCTCCAGCAGCTTGGCCTGGAGGACGTTCATCGCGGTGGCCTTGTTCTGGATCTGCGACCGCTCGTTCTGGCAGGAGACCACGATGCCGGTGGGGAGGTGCGTGATGCGGACCGCGGAGTCGGTGGTGTTGACGCCCTGGCCGCCGGGCCCGGAGGACCGGTAGACGTCGATGCGCAGGTCGGACTCGTCGATGTCGACGTGGTCGGACTGCTCGACGACGGGGAGGACCTCGACGCCCGCGAAGGAGGTCTGGCGGCGGCCCTGGTTGTCGAAGGGCGAGATGCGCACGAGGCGGTGCGTGCCCTGCTCGACGGAGAGGGTGCCGTAGGCGTACGGCGAGTGCACGGCGAAGGTGGTCGACTTGATGCCGGCCTCTTCGGCGTACGACGTCTCGATCAGCTCCGTCTTGTAGCCGCGCTGCTCGGCCCAGCGCAGGTACATGCGCTGGAGCTTCTCGGCGAAGTCGGCGGCGTCGACGCCACCGGCCTCGGCGCGGATGTTGACGAGCGCCTCACGGGCGTCGTACTCGCCGGACAGGAGGGTACGGACCTCCATCTCGTCCAGCGCCTTGCGGACGGCGGCCAGCTCGGACTCGGCCTCGGCGCGGGTGTCCGGGTCGTCCTCCTCCTCGGCCATCTCGAAGAGGACCGCGAGGTCGTCGATCCGGCCGCGCAGCGCCTCCGCCTTCCGCACCTCGGACTGGAGGTGGGAGAGCTTGCTGGTGATCTTCTGCGCCTCGTCCGGGTTGTCCCACAGGGACGGGGCCGCCGCCTGCTCCTCAAGCACGGCGATTTGTGCCCTCATCGCATCGAGGTCCAGGACGGCCTCGATCGACTCCATGGTCGAGGAGAGGGACTTCAGCTCTTCGGATACATCGACGACTGCCACGCCTTCCAGCGTAACGGCTGTGGCAAGCGACCTCGGCCGAACAGTGCCCGGCAGCACAGCCGGCCTCCCGGGGGCTCTCCTCCCAGGAGGCCCGTTTCCCGCCCGGCCACCCGTATCCGCCGGCCGAGAGGGCACCGTCCCGGCCGGCGGATACGGGTGG
>NZ_MUMF01000884.1 GCF_002155905.1 Streptomyces tricolor
TGGCGGCGACGACCGCGCTGGGAACTGTGGCCATGGTTGCCTCCTCGTATCCGGTCCGAGGCTAACGCGCAGGCCACCGGCCGGATGGACCCTGAGTCGAGGCTTGTCAACTTTCCGGCGCAGAGTTATATAAGAAGCCGTAGGGCATCGCATCCCGGCCCCGGAAGAGAGGAGTGACCTGTGATGCTCATGCGCACGGACCCGTTCCGCGATCTCGACCGGCTCACGCAGCAGCTCTTCGGTGCGACCACCGCGCGCCCGTCCGCGATGCCGATGGACGCGTACCGCTCCGGGGACGAGTTCCTGGTCCACTTCGACCTCCCCGGCATCGACCCCGAGACGATCGAACTCGACGTCGAGCGCAACGTCCTCAACGTCCGCGCCGAGCGGCGCAGCCCCGCTCCCGAGGACGCGGAGATGCTGGTCGCCGAACGGCCCACGGGCACCTTCACCCGCCAGCTGTNNATCGACGCCTCGTACGAGGCCGGCGTCCTGACCCTGCGCATCCCGGTGGCCGAACAGGCCAAGCCGCGCCGCATCCAGATCAGCGGCGGCGGCGACCGCAAGCAGATCAGCGGCTGAGGCCGACGGGGCGGCGCCCGGGTGTCCGCCGGTGGACTCGGTGCGGCCCGCACGCGCCGGCCGGAGCCGGCCCCGCCGCGGCACGGCGTGAGCCGCCCGCACGCGTCCCGCGGCCCGAGCGGGGCCCGGGACGCGGCGGCCTGCCGACACACGGCCGCACAGCTACGGCACCTGCCCAGCACCGAGCCGTAGCACGGCGCGACCCGCCACCCCCGTCCCGGCCGCGACGGGCACACCCCCACAC
>NZ_MUMF01000088.1 GCF_002155905.1 Streptomyces tricolor
CCCGCGCCGGCGCGGGATCGGCGACGACAGCGTGTCCGCGCCACAGGCGTGAACTGCCCTGCCCTCTCGGGCAGTTCAGCCGTAGGGAAGTTCAGCATACGTAACGTCCGGCGCGGGTCACCAACGCGGCCCCCTTGCTGCGGACGCACCGGCCGGGCCATATTGGTCCGGACCTTTACGTGATGCCGAGGCCGTCCGGAGGCAGAGCCGTGCGACGCGTTCCCGTTCCGCTCGCGCTGGTCTGCGGGTCGCTGCTGCTGGTGGCGTCCTGCGGCTGGAGCCGCGCCGACGACGGCGGCGAGGGCCGGGTGCCCGGCGCTCCGGCCGGGGTCACCGCCGCGGCGGGCAGCGCCACCAGCGTGCATGTGATGTGGAACGCGGCGCCGGAATCCGCCGGGGTCCGTAGCTACGAGGTCTCCCGCGGCTCCACGAAGGTGGCCGAAGTGCCGGGCTCGCAGCACATGGTGGACGTCACCAGGCTCAGGCCGTCGACCATGTATGTCTTCACCGTGCGGGCCCGGGGCGCCGCCGGCCGGCTGAGCCCGCCGAGCCGTGCGGTGCGGGCTCGGACGCCGGCCGCGACGGCGGCGGACCGCTCGGCACCGACCCGGCCGACGTCGGCCGGCGGGCGGGCCGTGAGCAGCCGCGCGGTCCAGCTGACCTGGGGCGCGTCCCGGGACGACCGGGGTGTGGCGTCGTACGACGTGTACCAGGGCGATGTGAAGATCCACAGTGTCGGCGGGAACCAGACCGCGGCCGTCGTCACCGGGCTGCGTCCCGGCAGCCGCTACGTCTTCACGGTCCGGGCCCGGGACGCGGCCGACAACCTCTCCCCCGCCGGCGCGCCGGTCCGCCTCACCACCCCGGGCAGCGACGACGGCCGGAACACCGCGCCCACCGGGTTCACCGCCGCCACCCACCGCTCCGGCAAGGCGTACTACCTCGACCTCGCCTGGGACCCGCCGCGCACGGACGGCGTGATCACCGAGTACCAGATCCAGCTGGACGGCGCCGCCGCCTCGTCCCTGGTGTGGGGCGGCACGCCCCCGCGCGGCCGGGCCCGCCACAGCTTCTACGTGGGCACCGCCGCCGGGGAGGAACACCGGGTACGGCTGCGGGCGCGGCTGCCGGACGGCACCTGGGGCGGCTGGTCGGCGCGGCGGTCGGTGACCACGGGCAGCTGACCGGCGCGCCGGGTCCTGGTACGCCGGTCGGAGGAGCGCGTCACCTGATCGGGTCCGCCCCGCATGCGCGGGAACCCGGGGCCGCGTTGGCTGCGGTTGAGGCAGCACGGACGTTTCCGACCCTCGGCGGCGCATCCGACGTACCGCCAACCGTGCCGCCGGAGGCCAGCCCATGCACAACTCGCGACTTCTGCTCCGATCCGGCCTGACCCTGGCGGCTGCCGCCGCGCTCCCGGCCGCGCTCGCCGGGCCGTCCGCCGCGGTCTCGGGCATCTCGGTCAGTACCACCGGCTCCACGGTCTCGGTGGTCACCAGCGCGTGCACCCAGATCAACGGCAGCTGGGGCACCGCCGCCCTGCTCACCAGCCGGCAGGCGAGCTTCGCCCAGGGCCGGCAGGTGGCGCTGTCCGGCACCTCCGTCAGCCAGTCCGCGGCCTGGTCGTCGGTGAGCCCGGGGACGTACACCGTGGTGGTGGTCTGCTCCAGCGGCAGCACCGCGGGCAGCCAGTCGGTGATCGTCTCCGCGCCCGCGAGCCCCGCGAGGCCCACGATCTCCTCGACGTCCAGCCCCGCTCCGTCCCGCGGCGTGATGGGCGGTCTCGGCGGCGCGGCCCGCGACTACGGCCCGCTGACCCTGGGCGTCGGCGCCGCCCTGGTCGGCGCCGGGGTCGTCGCCACCGGCTGGGTCCTGCGCCGCCGCTCCAAGCCGTACCGGCTCTGAGGCGGACCGACTCCGAGGCGGACCGACTCCGAGGCGAACCGGATCCGAGGCGGACCGGATCCGGGGCGGACCGCATCCGGGGCGGACCGGCTGCGACCGGCGCCGGGCCTCAGCTCCGGTCCCGCCCCTCCCCCGGCAGGCCGGCGAACTCCGCCAGGGCGTGCGTGAGCCACTGGGTCCAGAAGGTCTCCAGGTCGATGCCCGCCCGCAGGACCAGGTGGCGCAGCCGGTCCTCGGGGGCGTCCCGGTCCGGCGGGAAGTCACGCTTCTCGATCTCCTGGTACTCGGCCAGCTGCCGCCGGTGCAGCTCCAGATGGCGGCGCAGATCGGCCTCCAGGCCCGCGGTGCCGACCACGGCCGCCGCGCGCAGCCGCAGCAGGAGCGGGTCCCGCAGGGTCTTGGGGTCCTGCGGGGCGGCGGTCCAGCGGGCCAGCTCGGCGCGGCCCGCGGGCAGGACCTCGTAGCTCTTCTTCTGCCCGCGGGCCGGCTGGGCGGCCGGCAGGGTGCGGATGAAGCCCTCGGCCTCCAGTTTGCCCAGCTCGCGATAGATCTGCTGGTGCGTCGCGGACCAGAAGTAGCCGATCGACTTGTCGAACCGGCGGGTCAGCTCCAGCCCCGACGACGGCTTTTCCAGCAGGGCGGTGAGGATCGCGTGCGGGAGTGACATGGGCTCATCCTAGGGATGCGCGGCCCGGCCCCTACAGCGCCGCCGCCAGCTCGGTGCCCTGCTTGATGGCACGCTTGGCGTCCAGTTCGGCGGCCACGTCCGCGCCGCCGATCAGGTGCGCGCTGACCCCGGCGGCGACCAGCTCGTCGTACAGGTCGCGGCGCGGCTCCTGGCCGGTGCAGAGCACCACGGTGTCGACCTCCAGGACGGTGCTCTCCTCGCCGACGGTGATGTGCAGGCCGGCGTCGTCGATCCGGTCGTAGCGCACGCCCGGCACCATGGTCACGCCCCGGTGCTTCAGCTCGGTGCGGTGGATCCAGCCGGTGGTCTTGCCGAGTCCGGCGCCGACCTTGGTGGTCTTGCGCTGGAGCAGGTGGACCTGGCGGGGCGGCGCGGGGCGCTGCGGGGCGGCGAGCCCGCCCGGCTCCCGGTAGGTCATGTCGACGCCCCAGTGGCGGAAGTACGTCTCCGGGTCCTCGTGCGCCTTGTCGCCGCCGTCGGTGAGGAACTCGGCGACGTCGAAGCCGATGCCGCCGGCGCCGAGGACGGCGACGCGGTCGCCGACGGGGGCGCCGCCCTGCAGCACGTCGAGGTAGCCGAGGACGCGGGGGTGGTCGACGCCGGGGATGTCCGGGGTGCGCGGGGTGACGCCGGTGGCGACGACGACCTCGTCGTAGTCCGCCACGGTCTCGGGGGTGACCCAGGTGTCCAGGCGTACGTCGACGCCGTGGGCGTCGAGCTGGTGGCGGAAGTAGCGCAGCGTCTCGTCGAACTCCTGCTTGCCGGGCACCTTGCGGGCGACGTTGAGCTGGCCGCCGATCTCGCTCGCCGCGTCGAACAGGGTGACGGCGTGGCCGCGTTCGGCGGCGGAGACCGCGCAGGCGAGGCCGGCCGGACCGGCGCCGACGACGGCGACGCGCTTCGTGAGCCGGGTCGGCGAGAGCACCAGCTCGGTCTCGTGGCAGGCGCGCGGGTTGACCAGGCAGGAGGTGATCCGGCCGCTGAAGGTGTGGTCGAGGCAGGCCTGGTTGCAGCCGATGCAGGTGTTGATGGCCTCGGGGGTGCCTGCGGCGGCCTTGGCGACGAAGTCGGGGTCGGCGAGCATCGGGCGGGCCACGGAGACCATGTCCGCGTAGCCGCCGGCCAGCAACTCCTCGGCCAGCTCCGGGGTGTTGATGCGGTTGGTGGTCACCAGGGGCACCGAGACCTCGCCCATGAGCTTCTTGGTGACCCAGGTGTAGGCGCCGCGCGGCACGGAGGTGGCGATGGTGGGGATGCGGGCCTCGTGCCAGCCGATGCCGGTGTTGATGATCGTGGCCCCGGCGGCCTCGACGGCCTTGCCGAGGGTGATCACCTCGTCCAGCGAGGAGCCGCCCGGGACCAGGTCCAGCATGGACAGCCGGTAGATGACGATGAAGTCCTCGCCGACGGCCTCCCGGACCCGCCGGACGATCTCGACGGGGAACCGCATCCGGTTCTCGTACGAGCCGCCCCAGCGGTCCGTGCGCCGGTTGGTCTGCGCGGCGATGAACTCGTTGATCAGGTAGCCCTCGGAGCCCATGATCTCCACGCCGTCGTAGCCGGCCTGCCGGGCCAGCCGGGCGGCGCGGGCGTAGTCCTCGATGGTGCGCTCGATGTCGGCGTCGGTCAGCTCGCGGGGCACGAAGGGGCTGATCGGCGCCTGGAGCGGGCTGGGCGCGACCAGGTCCCGATGGTAGGCGTACCGGCCGAAGTGCAGGAGCTGGAGGGCGATCCGGCCGCCCTCGCGGTGCACGGCCTCGGTGACGGTGCGATGCTGCTCGGCCTCCGCCTCGGTGGTGAGCTTGGCCCCGCCCTCGTACGGCCGGCCCTCCTCGTTGGGCGCGATGCCGCCGGTGACGATGAGTCCGACTCCCCCGCGGGCGCGGGCCGCGTAGAACGCCGCCATCCGCTCGAAGCCGCGCTCGGCCTCCTCCAGACCGACATGCATCGAGCCCATGAGCACGCGGTTGGGCAGCGTGGTGAAGCCCAGGTCGAGCGGGGTCAGCAGGTGCGGGTAACGGCTCATCGGGGCCCTCCGTGCGCGGTGTCGTCGCCTCTTGTTGTAGAGGAAGCCCGGAGCTTTATGCAACTAGTTGCACAACCAGCCGGCGGTGACACCGGCCACTCTGTACCTACTAGTATGTACATTCCCTGGTCACGTCACCCCGGAAGGACGCTGTCCCATGCCCTTCGTCCGCATCGACACGCTCGGCACCGACCCCGCCCGCCTGGCCGCGCTCGGCCAGGCCGTCCAGGACGCCCTGGAGGAGACGCTGGGCGTGCCGCCCGGGGACCGCTTCCAGGTGCTGACCGGCCACGACGGCGTCACCGGCACCGTGCGCCACGGCGACTACCCGGGCGTCCGGAGGGACGACTCGGCCGTCTTCATCGCGATCACCCTGCGCGCCGGGCGCGACGCGGACCGCAAGCGCGCGATGTACCGCCGGATCGCCGAGCTGGTGCACGAGCGCACCGGCACCGAGCCGCGCAACGTCTTCGTCACCCTGACCGAGAACGGCGACGCCGACTGGTCCTTCGGGCACGGCCTGGCGCAGTACGCCCCGGCCGGCGAGGGGCCGGCCGGGGCGCTCTAGCCGAAGATCCGGCCGCTGCCTCGGCTGCGGCGGCTCGGCGATCCGGCGATGCGGAGGTTCCGCGACGTGGGGACCTGCCGATGCGGGAACTCAGCGGCTCTCCAGGCGCAGGTGCAGATCCCGCTCCTGGTCACCGGAGGCCGTGCAGGTCTCCTGCACGTGGAACATCGAGTCCAGGGTGTGGCGGAACCGCTCCACCGCCCAGTAGCTGCCCTGCACGTCCGCCTGGACGGGCGAGCCGAGGCGGACCGGCGGGCAGCCCCCGCCGCGGGCGTCCGCGACGTCGTATGTGCCGAGCCACACCATCGGACGAGTCTCGTGGAGCTGCTGTGGTACTTCTTCGGGAGCCCGGTCGGAGGCGAAGCAGGCGCTGAGCGCCTCGAAGACGAGCCGGGCGTCGTCCTTGGAATATCCGCTGATCTCCACCGAGACGGTTTCCGGATGCGACCGCTCCGTGTCTGCCATTGATCGCTCCTTTCGTGGCCGTGCTGCGGTGGAACGGGGTACCCCGCCGAACCGCGTCCATCCTCAGCAAAGCACCACCGGCCGCCGGGCACACCTCAGCCGCGGGAGAACTTGTACGTCTTGCTGTCGGTCAGCACGCAGAAGCCGGGCGAGATCACGATCACGCGCAAGGTGCCGGTGCGGCGGTCGTAGTCGATGCCTTCCGCCTCGAAGGCGCCCGAGCAGGAGCTGCGCAGCGGCAGCTGGCGCAGCGCGGTGACGTGGCCGGTGACGTCGGCCGTGCCGTTCGGCGCGGCCGACAGGTCGATCTGGAGCAGCGGCTTGGTGATCCCGAAGAGGCTGCCCTCCGGGTCGTCGGAGGAGCACAGCAGGGTGGTGGGGCCGGAGAAGTCGCAGCCCTGGACGTCGCGTACGGCGTGGTCCAGGCGGACGGTCGCGACCTGCGGGAGGTTCGCCGAGGGCGAGGTGGACGGGTTGACGCCCGGGGTCGGGAGGACGAGCAGCCGGGTCATCGTCCCCCACTCGCCGGACAGCATCCACTGGCCGTCGGGCGAGACGGCGACCCAGGAGTTGTTCAGCGCCTCGCCCGCGCCGAGCGTGTGGACGTACTCCGACCAGGCGCCGCCGGGCGCCCGCACGCGGAACATCTTGGAGTTGCCGGAGTCCCGCTGGTAGGGCTCGATGGAGTAGCCGTTGTACGAGGCGTCGGGGTCACCGACGTGGTTCCAGCCGCGGCTGGACAGGCCGAGGGGAATGGTGCCGATGCCGGTGTAGTGGTTGGGGCTGCCTGCGGGCACCTCCACCGAGGTCAGGCCCTGGCTCTCGGTCAACGGGTCGGCGCGGTCGGAGCCGGTCTCCGTCCAGATGTCGGCCGCGCCGGCGGGCGTGGGCGCGGCGAGGGACACGACGGCGGCGGTGGCGAGGGTGACGAGTCCGGCGAGAACTGGGTGACAACGTTGCCGGGCGGACGCGGGCATGACCGACTCCTCACGACGGGGGTAAGAACACAGGGTGACCGGACGGGGCCACTCCGTCGGCGGACAGTCTGGCGTGGTGCGGTGGTCATGTACAGGCCAATCGAGCAACATGAGCGTGAACTCTCACGGCCCGCCGGACCGCGCTGTACGGTCTCGGCAGAAGGCCCCGCACCGCGTGCGGCACCCGCCCGGCGGCTTCGGCGGACGGCCTCCGCCGTGTTGAGAGATGGTGGAGGTAGTCGGCGAAGGCGTCGGAGAGTCGGGTGTGAGCGCGGTAGAACAAGGGGAGTCGGCACGGGGGACGACGTGCCGTGCGGACGGGCGAAGGCGGTGCGTGGCATGAGTGCAGCCGAGGCTCCGGCGGCGGAGAACGGCGAGCCGGCGCGCGCGCCGGTGCCCCCGGGCGGTCTCCTGGACATCCTGGGCGTGGCGTCGGTGGTGCTGGACACCGACGGCCGCATCGTGCTGTGGAGCCCGCAGGCCGAGGAGCTGTTCGGCTACGCCGCGCCGGAGGCCCTCGGCCAGTACGCCGCCCGGCTGATGGTGCACGAACGGCAGATGGGCCTGGTCGGCAAGCTCTTCGCGGATGTGATGCGCACCGGGCGGAGCTGGGCCGGCGGCTTCCCGGTCCGGCACAAGGACGGCACCACCCGTCTGGTGGAGTTCCGCACCATGCGGCTGCTGGACGACCGCGGGGACGTGTACGCGCTCGGGCTGGCCGCCGACCAGTCGACGGTACGGCGGCTGGAGCAGGACGTGGCGCTGTCCGAGCGGATGGTGAAGCAGTCACCGATCGGGTACGCCGTCCTCGACTCCGAGCTGCGGTTCGTCTCGGTCAACCCGGCCCTGGAGCGGATCAACGGGCTGCCGGCCGCCGAGCACGTGGGCCGCACGCTGCGCGAGGTGCTGCCGCGGGTGGACGCCGGCGAGCTGGAGGCCGCCGCCCGGCAGGTGCTGGAGACGGGCACCCCGCTGATCGGCGCGACGCTCGTCGGCCGTACGGCGGCCGACCCGGACGAGGACCACACCTGGTCGCACTCGCTGTACCGGCTGGAGGACACCATGGGCAACGTGCTCGGGGTGGCGGTCTCGATGGTCGACATCACCGAGCAGCACCGGGCGTCCGTGGAGGCGGAGGCCGCGCGGCGCCGGCTCGCGGTCATCGCGGACGCCTCCGCGCGGATCGGTACGACGCTCGAACTGGAACGCACCGCCTGCGAGTTGGCCGAGGTCGCCGTGCCGGAGCTGGCGGACGTCGCCGCCGTGGACCTGCTGGACGCGGTGGTCGAGGGCCGGCAGAGCACGCTGGGCCCCGCGGAGCCGGCGGTGATCCGGGCCCTCGCGGTGCGTCCGGCCGAGGGCACGGACGCCGTACGGGCCGCCGACCCGCCGGGCCAGATCGCCCGGTACGCGCCCGACCGCCTGGTCACCGAGTGCGTGCGCACCGGTGAGGCGGTGCTGGTGCCGCACGTCAAGGACGAGGACCTGCCGCACATCGCCCGTTCCGCCGAGGCGGCCGTCCTGCTCGGCCGGGCGGGCCTGCACTCGTATCTCGCGGTGCCGCTGATCGCGCGCGGCGAGGTGCTGGGCGCGCTCGACCTCAAACGCACCCGCAATCCGGCGCCGTTCGACGAGGACGACCTCCTGCTGGCGCGGGAGCTGGCCGCCCGGGCGGCCGTGCAGATCGACAACGCGCGCTGGTACCAGAACGCCCGCAACACCGCCCTCACCCTGCAGCGCAGCCTGCTGCCCAGTCATCCGCCGGTGACCACCGGCCTGGAGGTGGCCTCCCGCTACCAGCCGGCGGGCGCCACCAGCGAGGTCGGCGGGGACTGGTTCGACGTCATCCCGCTGGAGGGTGGCAAGACCGCGCTCGTCGTCGGTGACGTGATGGGCAGCGGTCTCAGCGCCGCCGCCACGATGGGCCGGCTGCGCACCGCGACGACCACCTTGGCCGCCCTCGACCTGGACCCGGCCCGGCTGCTGGAGCACCTGGACAAGACGACCTCGGCGCTGGACCACTCCATCGCCACCTGCGTGTACGCGGTCCACGACCCGCATCTGCGCCAGTGCCGGATCGCCAACGCCGGCCATCTGCCGCCGGCCCGGGTCCGGCCCGGCCGCCCGGCGGAGCTGCTGGACCTGCCCACCGGGGTGCCGCTGGGGGTGGGCGGGGTCGGCTTCTCCACCGTGACGTTCGACTTCGAGCCGGGTGACGAGCTGGTGTTCTACACCGACGGGCTGGTGGAGACCCGCCGGCACTCGCTGGACGAGCGCCTGGCCGCCATGCTGTCCCTGCTCGACGACCCGGCGCGCCCGCTGGAGGAGGCCTGCGACCTGCTCCTGCGCACGCTGCACCACCCGGACAACCACGACGACGTGGCCCTGCTCATCGCCCGGGCCCAGCAGCTGCCGTAGCGGCGCATGCGGCGTCAGCGGCTCGTCACGGTCTCCCGCCCCAGCCACGACGGCTTCTCGGGGTGGCGCACGCGAAGCTGCCGCTGACCGGGCCGTCGCCCGTGCGCAGCGCCACGCCCGGGCCGATCACCCCGCCGGCCGGCACGGACGGCGCGGGCAGGCGCGATCGGCGCGGTCCGACCGTTGACCCGGGGGAACTGGCGTCCCGCGGCGGGGAGTACGGCGCCCGCACGGGCGCCGGGGCCTGAGGGGTGCCGTCCGCGACCGGCACCCGGACCCACCCGGACCCGGCGGGCCGACGCCTACCGGCCGGTCGGGAGCGGCTGGGGCAGTACGCCGATCACCACATGCGCGTACAGGTCGTCGTCCACCGCCAGACGGGCCGTCAGGCCCGCGTCGCGGAAGATCTGTACGGCGGCCGGTGCCTGGCGTTCGCCGGTCTCGGTCAGCAGACAGCCGCCGGGGGCGAGCCACGCGGACGCCCCGGCGGCCACCCGGCGCAGCACGTCGAGGCCGTCGGGGCCGCCGTCCAGTGCGACCAGCGGCTCGTGGTCGCGGGCCTCCGGCGGCAGCAGGGCCACTTCGGCGGTGGGCACGTAGGGCACGTTGGCCGTCAGGATGCCCACCCGGCCGCGCAGGCCGGCGGGCAGCGCGTCGTACAGGTCGCCCTCGTGGGTCCGGCCGTAGCAGGCGGCGAGATTGCGGCGGGCGCAGCGTACGGCGGCCGGGTCGATGTCGGCGGCGTGCACCTCGGCGTCGTCCAGGGCCGCGGCGAGGGCCGCGCCGAGCGCGCCGGAACCGCAGCACAGGTCGACGACCACGGTCGCGTCCGGTGCGGCGGCCAGCGCCTGGTCGACCAGGAACTCGGTACGGCGGCGGGGCACGAACACCCCTGGTTCCACGGTGACGCGCAGTCCGTGGAACTCGGCCCAGCCGAGGACCTGTTCGAGCGGCAGCCCGGCGGTACGCCGGTCCACCATGCCGGCCGCCTCCTGAGGGGTTCGGGCGGTGGCGAGGATCAACTCGGCCTCGTCCTCGGCGAAGACGCACCCTGCGGCGCGCAACGCGGAGACGACGGCGGAGGGGGAGAGCGATGTGGGAGTGGCCATGGAAGCCTGAGCCTTTCGGGAGCGCGAACCTTCAGGGCGCTCCCGCGGTCACCGCTGCCGGTGTACCGCGCCGTCACGAGGAGAGAGCACCCCAGCCGACACAGCGGTAATGGGTCTCACCTCCTCGCCCTCGGGGCCACGGGTGTCCGCGGCCGGACGGCCACCTTACCCCAGTGGCCCGTGAGGGTCTTCGGGTTTTGCCGGGGGCGCGGCCGTGCCGGGGCGCGGGCGTTCCTCGACGCGCGTCAGACGCCGACCGTCTCCTCGACCTCTTCCTCGGCCTCGTCGTCGGCCTCCTGCGCGGCCTCCGCCTGCACGGCCGTCCGCCGGGCGCGGCGCTCGTACCCGGCCGCGACCGCGGTCAGCAGAAGGCCGGCCAGCAGCCAGAGGACGAGGGTCCACACCGAGCGGCCGAGGCCGTCGTCACCGAAGTAGAGCAGGCTGCGGACGCCCTCCACGAAGCCGGCGCCGTTCCAGAAGGCGTGCAGGGAGCCGAAGAACGCGTTCTGCAGTTCGGGCCGGAACAGCCCGCCGGAGCTGGTGAAGTTCAGCATCACGAACAGCACCATCATGGCCAGCGTGGTCCACCGCTTCAGGAACGTGTGCAGGCCGACGCCGATGAAGAGGATGCCCGCCGAGTACAGCCAGGCCATGCCCCAGACGCCCGCGAGATCGTGGTGGGCGAGGTGGAACACCGGCCCGGCGAGCAGCGCGCCGATGCCGCTGACCACGGCGGAGACGCCCAGCGCGAGCAGGGCGCGGACCCGCAGGGCGAGGGCACCGCCGGCGGCGCCGAGGGCGGCGACCGAGGCGTACGAGCCGATACTGACCGCGATCAGCAGGAAGAACAGGCCCTGTCCGGTGGGGTCGTCGGCGACGGGCTCGGCGACGTCGGTGACCTTCAGCGGCACGCCCTCCTCGGCGGCGACCGGCGAGAAGACCTTCTCCACCGCCGTGGCGCCCATGTCGGACGCGGCGCTCGCCACCAGCAGCTCGGGGGCCTTGGCGCTCGGCACATAGGCGCCGGTCACCTCACGCGATGTGAGCAGCTCGACGGCGTCGGCGCGGGTGGCCACCGTACGGACGTCGAGCTTGTCCCCCGCGGTGTCCTTCACCGTCTGGGCGAAGGCCTTCGTCTGCGGGCCGGTGCCGACGACGGCGACCGGCAGGTGATGCGGCTCGGGCGTGACGAACGCCCCCATGTACGCGAGCCCCATGCCGACGCACATCAGCAGCGGGGTGATCAGGTGCGTGAGCACATGGCGCAGTGCCGGTGACCTCATCGCGCGCGGCCCTCCAAAGGTTGGCTTATACAACTTTCAGTTCAAGTTGTACTATACAACTACAACCGCCGGAGGAGGTATTCCCGTGAGCGCAGCGGAGTCGGCCGTCGAGACGATCCAGCGCGAGATGACCATCTTCGCCCGCCGGGCCCGTGCCTCGGCGGGCCGCATGCACCCCGAACTGTCCCTGGTGTCGTACACCCTGCTCGGCCACCTGGAGGAGCGCGGCGGCTGCCGGGCGACGGACCTGGCGGCGCACTACGCCCTGGACAAGTCCACGGTGAGCCGCCAGGTGGCGGCGCTGGAGCGGGCCGGGCTGATCGAGCGCCGGCTGGACCCGGAGGACCACCGGGTCCAGGTGCTGCATCTGACGGAGGCCGGCCAGGAGATCCTGGCCCAGGTCACCCGCAGCCGCCGGGCCGCCTTCCGGGAGCGGCTCGCGGGCTGGCCGGAGGAGGACCTGGTGCGGTTCGCGGCCTACCTGGAGCGCTACAACGCGGGTCCGGCCGGCGCCGACTGACGGCCCGGCCGGACCGCGAGGGGCGCGGACTGCGCGCGCCGGTCCGGACGGCGAGCCCCGGCCAGGACAGCCCGCCGGGTCAGGGCACGGCCACCGCCGTGACGCGGTCGTCCGTCAGCCGCCGGGGTGCCCGGGCCGCGAGGAAGGCCGTACGGCGGCGCAGCCGGAAGCCGAGCGCCTCGTACAGCCGGATCGCGGTGGTGTTCGAGGCGCTGGTGTGCAGGAACGGCGTCTCGCCGCGCTCCCGGATGCCGTGCGCGACCGCGCGGATCAGCCGGGTGGCCAGGCCCTCGCCGCGGAAGGCGGGATCGGTGCAGACCGCGCTGATCTCGGTCCAGCCCGGCGGGTGCAGCCGCTCCCCCGCCATGGCGATCAGCGCGCCGTCCCGGCGGATGCCCAGGTAGGTGCCGAGTTCCACGGTCCGCGGCAGGAACGGTCCCGGCCGGGTGCGCGCCACCAGATCGAGCATCTCGAGCACGTCCGCCGGACCGAGCCGGACCGCCTCCGGCTCCGGTGCGGCGGCCAGGCCGTCGTCCACCAGCTGCACCCCCTCGATCCGCTCGGTGACCTCCCAGCCCGCCGGCACCTCGCCGCGGAAGCCGGGCAGCGGGATCTCGGCGCCGGGCCCGGCCAGCGCGGCGAGGTCCGCCCAGTCCCGCGCGTCCGGATCGTCGGGCAGCGCCAGCCACGGCGAGACGTCGACCGGGTAGCGCAGCACCCGGCCGCGCCGCTCGGCGAAGCGGGCGTGCGGGCCGGTCAGGGAGGCGAGCGCCGGGTTGTCGAGGACGTGCGGGGTGCGGGCGGCGGTCCGGCCGGGGTCTCGCGGGCTGCTCACGACGGTCATCCGGCCACCTCGGTCACGGACGTGAAGACGTACGCCTGGGGCATCCTCGTTCCTCGCTTCCCTCGTGCTGTCACCGGCGCCGGCGCGGCCGGCACCGATCGGCAAGGAGCGCCGCCGGGCCGGTATTCCCGGCCCGGCGCAGAGTTCACACGGCCGCAACGACGGGGGCGCGGACCAGGGTCGGAGCACCCGGGGCGACAGCGTACGGTTGAACCATGAACGTCACGCGAGGCTTCACGGGCCGTCCGCGCGTCCACAACCCGGGGCTGCCGCCCGGGCAGTACGACGCGCGCGACGACTGGCCCGTCCTGTCCGCCGAGGTCACCCCGGACCTCGCACCCGCCGACTGGTCCTTCCGCGTCGACGGCCTGGTCGAGCGCCCGCACACCTGGGACTGGGACGCCGCCCACGCGCTGCCGGCGTCGGCGTACGAGGGCGACATCCACTGTGTGACCGGCTGGTCGAAGTTCGGCGTGCGGTTCGGCGGCGTCTCCTTGGACGCCTTCCTCAATGTGGTGCGGCCACGTGAGTCCGCCACACATGCCCTCGCCTACTCCCACACCGGTTACACCACGAACCTGCCGCTCGCCGACCTCACCGGCGGGCGGGCGTGGATCGTCTGGGAGTACGACGGCGCACCCCTGCCGCCCGAGCACGGCGGCCCGGCGCGGCTGGTGGTCCCCCACCTGTACTTCTGGAAGAGCGCCAAGTGGATCGCGGGCGTCACGCTCCTGGACCACGACGAGCCGGGCTTCTGGGAGCGCAACGGCTACCACGCGCGCGGCAACCCGTGGGAGGAGCAGCGGTACTCCGGTGACTGAGACGACGACTCCCGTGACGCGGTTCGCGGTGCCCGGGCGGATCGCCGTGAGCGAGCAGGCGGCGGTGTGGCAGACCGCCACCCTGACGGAGATCCGGCGCGAGACGCCGCGCGCGGCCACGTTCCGGCTGGCGGTGCCGGGCTGGGCGGGTCACCTGCCGGGCCAGCACCTGATGCTGCGGCTGACCGCCCCCGACGGCTATGTGGCGCAGCGCCACTACTCGATCGCGTCCGCGCCGGACGACTCCGGCCACATCGAGCTGACCCTGGACCAGGTGCCGGACGGCGAGGTCTCCGGCTGGTTCCACACCGTGGCCCGGCCCGGTGACACGGTCGAGGTGCGCGGGCCGCTCAGCGGCTTCTTCGCCTGGCCGGGCGACCGGCCCGCGCTGCTGCTCGGGGCCGGCTCCGGCGTCGTACCGCTGATGTCGATGGTGCGGCACCACCGGGCGCGCGGCCTGACCGTCCCGCTGCGGATGCTGGTGTCGGCGCGCAGCCCCGAGGAGCTGATCTACGCGGCCGAGCTGGGCGCCGAGACGACGCCGGTGTTCACCCGCAGCGCTCCGCCCGGGGTGGCGGTCGGACGTATGACGGCCGCACATGTGGCGCCCATCCTGGCCGAGCAGCCCGCCACTGGGTGGGAGGCCTATGTGTGCGGGTCCAACGGGTTCGCCGAACACGCTTCCCGCCTGCTGGTCGCGGCCGGCCAGCCGGTGGAGCGGATCCGGATCGAGCGGTTCGGCTGACGCCGAGCGGCAGGCCTGGCATCGTGCGGTACGGCTGACGCTGAGGGATGCGGTGGGGCATCCCGGTCGCGTGGCGGGGCACGGCGCGCGATCGTGGGGCGCATGGCACGGGCCGTGCGCCACATGGGCTGGAACTCGCGGTTCACGGCATGCGCGGGGTGCGCCGTACGGGGTACGAGACGGGTGTGGACGCTCGTGTTCGTGAGCGGTGGGGGCGGTGGACCGGCGACCCGGCTCCTCCCGCTCTCCGGCTCCGGCGGTGGCGAGGAGGTGGACATGCGAACCCGGGTGCGTGGCTGGCGCTGGCGGCGCAATCCGCTGCGGCGCCGGTCGGACGTCGTGGAGGCGTGGACGGTGCTGGTGGTCGCCGTCCTGCTGTTCGTGGTCGCGCCCCTGGTCGGGGTGGCCGCGGGCCTGCACGCGCACGACGAGGCCCGGGCGCTCGCCGCGAAGCAGCGGGCCGAACGCCACCAGGTGCGGGCCGTGGTGATCGGCGACGCGCCCGAGCGGGCGTCCGAGGTGCAGAGCGACCGCCGGCACCCCTACCGCGCCCAGGTGCGCTGGAGCGAGCCGGGCAAGGGAGTGCGGACGGCGTGGGCCCGGGTGCCGGCGGGGACGCGCGCCGGGGAGCCGGTGTCGGTGTGGTTCGACTCCCGGGGCCGCAACGTCGCCCCGCCGCCGGACGACGTGGCGGTCTGGCAGCACGCGGTCACCATGGGCCTGTGCGCGGCGGGCGGCACGGCGGCCGTGGTGTTCCTCGGTCACGCGGTCGAGCGCCGGATCGCCCTGCGCCACCGGCTGGCCGAGTGGGAGCGGGAGTGGAACCGGACGGGGCCGCGCTGGACCCAGCCGCGCGCGTGACGCGCGGGTGACCCGACCACTGGGAGCATGACGACTTCCCCCGTACGCCGCCCTCCCCTCACTGGAGCAAGCGCTTACTCACTTCTGGACCAGCACCGGAACACCCTCCGCCGCGGGTGGCCGAACGAGACCCCGCCCCCGCAGAACCCTGGCGAGTCATCCGATCACCCACGTACGGTGGGACGACTCAGTCACCCTTCGCGAAGGCGGTTGTTGATGGCCCTGTTCGACCTGCCCCTCGACGAACTCCGCGCGTACCGCAGCGAGTCCCCGGAGCCGGAGGACTTCGACGCCTTCTGGGACAAGACCCTCCAGCAGGCCCGTGAGCACGACCTGGACGCGCGCTTCGAGCCGGTGGAGACCGGACTGTCCACCATCGAGGTGTACGACGTGACGTTCGCCGGGTTCGGCGGCCACCCCGTCAAGGGCTGGCTGCGCCTGCCGGCCGGGGCCACGGAACCGCTGCCGCTGGTCGTGGAGTTCATCGGGTACGGCGGCGGGCGCGGCCTGCCGCACGAGAACCTGCTGTGGGCGTCGACGGGCCGGGCGCACTTCGCGATGGACACCCGCGGGCAGGGCAGCGCCTGGGGCGGCGGAGGCGGCACCCCGGACCCGGTCGGCGCGGCGCCCGCGTACCCCGGGTTCATGACGCGCGGCATCGACGCACCCGAGAACTACTACTACCGCCGGGTGTTCACGGACGCCGTGCGCGCGGTCGAGGCGGCCCGTTCCCATCCGCTGGCGGACGCGGCGCGGACCGTGGCGACCGGCGGCAGCCAGGGCGGCGGCATCGCCCTGGCCGTCGGCGGGCTGGTGCCCGACCTGGCGGCGGTCGCCCCGGACGTGCCGTTCCTGTGCGACTTCCCGCGCGCCGCGACCCTGACGGACCGTCACCCGTACCGCGAGATCGCGCTGTTCCTCAAGACGCACCGCGGGCGCTCGGCGGACGCGCTGCGCACGCTGTCCTACTTCGACGGGGTGCACTTCGCGGCCCGGGGCCGGGCGCCGGCCCTGTTCTCGGCGGCTCTGGAGGACCAGACCTGCCCGCCGTCGACCGTGTTCGCGGCGTTCAACGCGTGGGCGCACGAGGACAAGGCGATCGAGGTGTACGACTTCAACGATCACGAGGGCGGCGGCCCGTTCCAGGAGGCGGCGAAGATGCGCTGGCTGCGGTCGTACGCCTGACCGCACAGGCCGCCGACCAGGCCGGCGCCGGCCGAGCGGGCGGCCGAGCCGCCTCACCCGCCCGCCGCGTGCCACACCACGGCGACCGCCCAGATCGGGTACCAGAGGATCCTCTCCGGCAGGAGCAGGGCGGCGGTGCACCACAGCAGGGGCAGGGCGGCGAGCAGCAGGCAGCACCCGCCGCCGCTCCGGCCCCCGGCGGCCGGGCGCGGTGTCGGGTTCTCGGGCACGAGGAGACGGTAGGCATCCGTCGGCGGCGCGCGCCTGAGTACCCGTACTCAGGCGCCGTCCCGCGAGGCGGCGGCGTGTGCGGCGGGCTCCCGCGGGGCCCCGCGGCCGGTCGCGGTGCCGCCCCTTTCCTCCGGTCCGACCAGTCGGTACGTTCGGAGCGCCCGGACCGCAGTGCCGCGGCCCGGGTTTCCCCGCGACGACGGAGGCCGCATGCCCGCACAGGAGACACCGCAGACACCGCAGGCGACCGCACCGATCCACGGTCACTGCGAGCCGCGCTTCGCCGCGGTACGGGAGGCGTTCGAGGAGAACTTCCGCGCACGGGGCGAACTCGGCGCCGCGGTGGCGGTCACCGTGGCCGGCGAGACGGTGGTGGACCTCTGGGGCGGCTGGGCGGACGCGGCACGCACCCGGCCGTGGCAGCGGGACACCCTGGTGAACGTGTGGTCGACCACCAAGGGGCCGGTGGCCCTGTGCGCGCACATCCTCGCCGACCGGGGGCTGCTCGACCTCGACGCGCCGGTGGCCGCGTACTGGCCGGAGTTCGCCGCCGCGGGCAAGGAGAAGGTGCTCGTGCGCCACCTGCTGTCGCACCGCGCGGGCCTGTCCGGGCTGCGGGAACCGCACACCCTGGAGGACCTGTACGACTGGGAGCTGACCACCGGGCGGCTCGCGGCCATGGCGCCCTGGTGGGAGCCGGGCACCCGGTCCGGGTACCACCCGCTGACGTACGGCTTCCTGGTGGGCGAGGTCGTACGCCGGATCTCGGGGCTGCGGCCGGGGGCCTTCCTGGAGCGGGAGGTGACCGGGCCGCTCGGGATCGACTTCACCGTCGGCCTGCCGGCCCGGGAGGCCGGCCGGGCGGCCGAACTGGTGCCCGCTCCGGCCGCACCGGCCGGTGAACAGGCAGGTTCCTTCGGCCGGTTGGCACCGGCCGCGGTGGCCGCCCTGACCAATCCCGCCGTCGGGGCGGCGGAGGCGAACAGCCCCGGCTGGCGGGCGGCGGAGATCCCGGCGGCCAACGGCCACGGCACCGCGCGGGCGGTCGCGGCGCTGTACGGCGTCTTCGCCGGGCGCGGCGCGCACGGCGGCCGGCGCATCCTGTCGCCGGAGGCGGCGGAGCGGGTGCGCGAGGGGCAGGGCAGCTGCCTGGATCTGGTGCTCGGCGCGGGCCTCGGCGGCGATGCGTTCCAGGTCTTCCCAGGTGGTGCCGGGGGTGAGGGGGAAGGTGCCGAAGGAGGCGATGCCGCTGACCGGCTTGACGAAGTAGCGGCCGCCCTCGCGGCGGCGTGCGGCGAGCGTCTGGGGGGTGAGCACCGTCGCCCGGGCCCGGCTGAGGCCGGCGTCGGCCAGGCGGTTGCGCAGCGTCAGCTTGTCGCGCAGCTGCAGGACCTGCTTGTCGTCCAGGTCCGGTACCCCCAGACGGGCGTTGGCCAGTGCCATCAGGTGCCGGTAGCCCTCCCAGACGGTGAGGCAGCACTGCACCGACGCGCCCGCGGCCTGGAGACGGTCGAGGTGGTCCTCGACGTCGTGTGGGGTCAGCACGTGCCCGGCGCTCACCCGGACGTCGTCGGCGAGGTCCGCCAGCGCCTGGGGCCTTGTGCCCTGGTGCGCCGGTTCCGGCAGTGAGCTGAGCACGTAGGTCTTCAGCCCCCGCGCGGTGACCGCGGCGACGAGGTCCTCCATGAAGGAGAATCCGACATGGCTGAGCAGCAGCACTCCCCTGGTGTTTTCCATGCTCAATTCCGGCCTCCTCACCGGCGGGCGGGGGCGCGGCGCGGTGTGCGCCGCGCCCCCGCCGGGGACAGGGATCAGGCCGGCTGCTTCTCGGCCCCGGCGATGGTGTCCAGGTAGAGCTCCTCGAAGTACTGCGCGAGGATCCGCTGGTGTTCGCGCAGGTAGCGCTTGAACGCGGCGATGTCGTCCTCGCTGCGCAGCAGGTGGCGGACGGCCGCCCACACCTCACCGGGGTGGTCGTCGTTGATGTCGGTGTGGGAGTGGTTGATCTGGCCGCCGATGTTGCTCTCGCCGACCGACTCCTTCAGCGCCTGGAGCTTCTTGGGCTCCAGCTTCACGTTCACGTACTCCACGAGGTAGGAGTACGCCACCACGCCGAGGGGGCCCTCGTGGTCCAGGAGGTAGGAGAAGTAGCCGCTGAGCAGCTTGGTCGACAGGTAGGGCTCGGTGTCCAGGAACTGCTCGCGGGAGACGCCGACCTTCTCCAGGTCGGCGATGAACAGCTCGTCGTGGAGCATCTCCTCCTGTTCGTAGTTGGCCCACACCTGCGCCGCCTCCGGGCTGCGCTTGGCGATCTCCACCAGGGCCTTGGCCTCGGCCACCCGCAGCAGCCGGATGCGCCAGGCGGTCTCGATCAGGTGCCGCTTGTAGTACGCGGAGTCGACGTTCTTGCCCTCCAGGTGGGCGGCCTCGGGGACGTTGGCGTACCACTCCAGGACCTGCTGGTCGAGCTGCTTGTCGATCTCGGCGCGCAGCGCGGCCGAGGCGGTCGCGGTGAGGAACGGGGTGCGGTCCCCGTAGCCGGCGTTGGTCACGCGGTTGGGCATGAGGTCACCTTTCTGGTGGACGCTCGGACGTTGGGTGCGAGCGGGTCGTGTTCAGATGTCGTCGGCGACGCGGACGGTCGCGTCGCCCCGCAGCCGGCACTGGCAGGCCAGGCGGTGGGAGCCGCCGGTGCGGCCGAGGTCTTCGAGGAAGTCGAGTTCGTCGGGGTCGGGTTCGCCGAGATGGCCGGAGCCTTCCAGCACCTCGATGACGCACGCGCCGCACGATCCGGAGCGGCAGCCGAAGGGGATGAGCCGCTCGGGGGTTTCGTACTCGACTTCGGTGAGGGGGGATCCCGCGGGCAGCAGGATCTCGGTCCCCGTCGGGAGAACGGTCAGTTTCTTCAGGGTCATGACAGCAGGGCGGTGTCGCGGTCGGTGGAGTGCTCCGGGATCAGGCGGGAGCCGGGGCGTACGTCGACCGCCGCGTGGTTCACCGCGGTCGCCGCCTCGCCGAAACCGACCGAGATGAGCGGGACGCGACCGTCGTAGGCGCAGATGTCACCGACCGCGTAAACCCGCGGGAGATTCGTCCGCATCGCCCTGTCGACCGTGATCCGGCGGTTTTCCACCTCAAGCCCCCACTCGGCGATCGGACCGAGACTGGTGATGAATCCAAGGGCCGCGACAAGGGATTGCGCGGGCAGTGTCAATTCTTTTCCGCCGGTCTGGACGCGTATTTCTTCCAGATGTTTTCCGCCCGTGCAGGCCGTCACCTGGGCATCGGTCAGCACCCGGACGCCGGCCGCGTACATCTGCTTGACGCTGTGCTCGTGGGCGCGGAAGGCGGAGCGGCGGTGGACGACGGTGACGGACCGGGCGACCGGCGCGAGGGCCAGGGCCCAGTCGACCGCGCTGTCGCCGCCGCCCACGATCACCACGTCGCGGCCCTCGTGCTCGGCCGGGCGCGGCACGTGGTGCGCCACGCCGCGCCCCTGGTAGGGGTGCAGGCAGGGCAGCGTGCGCGGCACCGAACGGCCGAGGCCGGCCGCGATCACGACGGCCCTGGCACGCACCCGCCCGCCGTCCTCCAGCCCGAGCAGCCAGCCCGCCTCCCCGTCGGGGGTCAGCGAGGCCGCCGTCCGGCCGAGCAGGTAGTGCGGGTCGAACGGCGCGGCCTGGGCGACCAGGGCGTCGACCAGGTCCCGGCCGCGCACGGCCGGATGGCCGGCGACGTCGTAGATCCTCTTTTCCGGGTACAGGGCCGCGATCTGGCCGCCCGGCTCGGCCAGCGCGTCGACGACCACGCTGGAAAGGCCCCGGAATCCCGCGCAGTAGGCGGCGTACAGGCCGGCCGGGCCCGCTCCGACGACGGCGACGTCCGCGGTGGTCTGCGCGCCGGGCACGGTCGTCTCCACTCGATCCCCCGCTTGATTCATCGGTGAACTCCAGGGTCTTTTAGCCTTCTCGGGCGAACGGCTCGGCCGCCTCGATACCGCGGCCGGCCATCCGGTCGACGACCGGGGATTTCCTGTCCGTGCCGGCCGGTGTTTTCGCTGCCGGTAGAAAAGTACTGCGGCAAAGCCCGTGTCCGGTCAAGGGGAACTTACCGCCGAGCACGATTTCATCATTCAGCGGTCTGATCATGCCGTCAAGAAATGGGGCCGGAATTCCGGCGTCCCGTATATACGGCGGGGGGAAATCCTTCCCCGGGTCTTCGGTGTGCTCTAGGGCTCGGCCGTCTCCGCGGCGGCCCGGTCCAGGGAGCTGGCGAACCGCTGCCATTCCTGGGCGTAGGAGTTGGCCAGGTCCGCGACCGCGACGGCGCAGTGCGGCGGCACCGCGGCCATCAGCTGCCGTCCCGCCTCCAGGTCGGGGGCGCGTTCGTTCAGCCAGCGCAGCAGGGCGCGTCCGGACTCGGTGAACCGCAGGGAGGGGTCTTTGGCCAGGGTCTCGATGCGCTGCGGCCGGCCGCACTCGGCCTGCCGGGGGCCGGGCGGCGCCCCGGGGCCGGCCGCCCGGCCCCCGTCCCGGACGCCGTCCCGGGTGCTTTCGCGGGTCCCGTCCCGGGTGCTCTCGCGGGCTCTGCGGGCGGCGCTCGGGCGGGGCGGCGCGGCATCCTGCCCGCCGCGCCGCATCCGCTGCCGGATCTCGCACGCGGTGCTGACCGACACCCCCGCGCTCGCGGCGATCTCGCGGAGCGTGGCGCCGGGGTGCTCGGCGAGGAAGGCGCGTGCCGCCTTGCGGCGTTCGGCCGCGTCGAGCGGGCGGGAGCGGCCGTCCGCGCCGACCCGGGCCTGCGACTGAGGAAGTTCCTCACTCGAAGCGCGCCGGACGGCGCCGACGGTCTTGGGCGACAGCCGGGTGATCCGCGCCACCGCGCGGTCCGACAGGTCCGGGTGCGAGGCCAGGATCCGCCGGGCCGCGGCCTTCCTGTCCTTCAGGGTCAGGGGCAGGCCGTGGGCGACGTTGGCCGCCACCGAGTGGATGAAGACCTCACTGGCCGGCCCGTCCAGGTAGCGGACCGGGATCACCTTCTCCCCCCGCAGCCTGGCCGCCTGGAGGCGGTGCATCCCGTCGACCACGCGCCGGGTCTCCCGGTGCACCAGGATCGGCTCGATGGCACCCTGCGCGAGAACCTCGACGTGCTCCGGGCTCATCCCGCCCAGCCGGGGCGAGTCCGCGTCCACCAGGGAGTCGACCGGCACCAGGTGGACGCCGGAACACTCGCCCGGCGGCGTCATGGCCTGGAGATCGCGCACGGTCGTCGTTAATCGGTCCGTCAGGCGCGTGGGCGCCGGGGCGTGAGCGAGGTGTGAAGGCACCGAGGGTCCGCTTTCTATCGGTTCTTCCGCACGTGGGGGGCTGCTGTCGCGTTGTCTGCACGTGGGGGGCTGCTATCGGGTCGTGTGCACGTGAGCTGCTAGCGGGTCTTCTGCACGCGGGTGTTGCGGGAGTCGAGGAGGGTGCCGTCGGCTGCGGCCGGCGCGACCTCGGGCACGGGGGTGCCGTGCCGGTCGACCAGGGTGGAGTGGGTCTCGCCGGGGGCGAAGGCGTGGCGTTCCCCCCACTGCCGCAGGGTGAGGATGACCGGGAAGAGGTCGCGGCCGGCGTCGGTGAGCACGTACTCCTGGCGGCGGCCCGAGGGCGCGGTGCGCCGCGCGAGGAACCCGTGCGCGGTGAGCTTGCGCAGGCGGTCGGTGAGAATGTTGCGGGCGATCCCCGTACGCCGCTGGAACTCCGTGAACGACCGCGCCCCGTCCATCGCGTCACGGACGACGAGGAGACTCCACCGGTCCCCGACCAGGTCGAGCGTGCGGGCGACGGGGCAGTCGGGGTCCGTCCAGTCAGGCTCCGGAGCAGGCGCCGGCTCCTGGGCGTGCTCCGGTTCCGGAGCAGGCGCCGGTCCCTGGACATGCTCCGGTCCCTGGGCGTGCTCGGGTTCCGGGGCGTGCTCGGGTTCCGGGGCGTGCTCGGGTTCCTGGGCACGCATGGTGGTGCGCGACATGACACCTCCCGATGGGTTGCGGATTGAAACCATCATGCCGTATGGGCAAAATGATTGCGATCCGCTACCAAGGGGTGGAGTCCGCGGCCGGTGCCGGTGGACACGGACACCCGGCCGCAGCGGCCGGGCGGCAACACGCCGGTCCGGCCGGTCTCGCCGGTAGCGCCGCGGACGGCGCGAAGGCCCCGCCCGTCACCGGCGGGGCAGGGCGTGCGGGCCGGCGCCGTACCGGCGTGGCGGCCGGTGTCCGGAGCAGGGCCCCGGGGCCCGGCCGGCGGTCTTCCGGGCGGTGGTCGTCGGTGCACGCTCGTGGCGCCGGCTCGTGCAGCAGTGTCATCGGGACTGTCCCTCCCACACGACGTGACCGCCGTCCCGGCGTGGTGTGCGGGACGGCCTTGCCGCCGGCGACGGGGGCGCACCGACGGCAAGGCCGAGCAAAGCATAAATAGCGCTATTTATGTGTGGGAGGGCGTCAGGCGCGACGCGACTTGGCCAAGTCCGGCGGCGCGCCGCCCGGCCCGGGGCCCGGTCACAGGACCTGCCCGGCCTGGTCGGCCGGACGCGTCTCCTCCCGCACCGGGCGGGTGTCCGCCTGTCCGGTGCGGGCGCCGGTGCCGCCGGCGGGCAGGCGCCGGTCGACCGCCCAGACGGCCAGCGCGCAGGCGGCGAATCCGGCCCCGAGGAGGCTGGAGCCCGCCCAGCCGTGGGCGGTGAAGACGGCGGTGGTCGCGGCCGCGCCCAGGGCGGAGCCGAGCGAGTAGAAGACCATGTAGCTGCCGATGACGCTGCTGAGGCGGTCCGGGTAGGCGGAGGTGAGCAGGTGCTGGTTGCTCACGTGCACGGCCTGGACCGCGAAGTCGAGCAGCACGATCCCGACGGCGAGGAGCCACAGCGACCGCGGCAGCTGCCCGATCACGGCCCAGGAGCCGATCAGCAGGGCGAGGGCGAGTCCGGTGACGGGGACGGCCCGTCCGGCGTCGGCCCACCGTCCCGCGCGGGCCGCGCCGAGCGCGCCGGCGAGCCCGGCGATGCCGAACAGCCCGATCTGGCTCTCGCTCAGCTGCCACGGCTCGTCGGCCAGCGGCAGGGACACTCCGCTCCACAGCGTCCCGAACGACGCGAACAGGAAGAACGCGATGAGCCCGCGCGTCAGGAAGACGCGCCGCCCGAACAGCCCGCCGATCGAGGCGAGGGCCTGCCGGTAGGCCGCGGGCCGCTGGGGGCGCTCCTCCGGGGGCAGTACGGCCAGGACGAGAGCCGCCAGGGCGATCGACAGGACCGCGAGGACGGCGTAGATGCTGCGCCAGCCCCACACCTCGGCGAGCGTGCCGGTGGCGACCCGCGCGCCCAGGATGCCGACCACGACGCCCGAGGTCACGACGCCGATGTTGCGCCCGCGTTCGGCCGGCGGCGAGACCGAGGCGGCGTAGGCCACCGTGGTCTGCACCACGACCGCGAACAGCCCGGCCGCCGCGAGCCCCGTGAACGCCGCCCACGCGGCCGACGCGGAGGCCGTCAGGATCATGCCCGCCCCCGTGACCGCCAGGTGTACGGCGATGAGCCGGCGTCTGTCGACCACGTCGCCGAGCGGCACCAGCAGCACCAGCCCGGCCAGGTAGCCGAACTGGCCGGTCGCGACGATCCATCCTGTGAACTCGGCCGACAGACCGAGATCGTGCCCCATCGGCTCCAGCACCGGTTGCGCGGCATAGATGCTCGCCACCGCGACACCGCACACCACCGCGAGCAGCAGCCGCCGC
>NZ_MUMF01000885.1 GCF_002155905.1 Streptomyces tricolor
CAGCCGGCCGCGGCGGCGACGTCGATCAGCTTGAAGGCGTTCTCCAGCTCACCGTTGTGGTTGATGCCGATCTCGCCGCAGATGTAGACGGGCTTGCCGGGGCCGACCTCGCGCGAACCGAAGGTGCGCAGACGGGAGTTGGTGCTCATCAGGGGGTGTCCTTACTTGGGGAGGGAATCGAGAGAGGGGCCGAGGATCCAGCTGGCGATCTCTCGGATCGCGCCGTCACCGCCGGGGACGGTGGTGACCGCGCGTGCGGCGCCGCGTACGACGTCGTGAGCGCTCGCGACCGCCACGGGCCAGCCGACGAGGGCGAAGCACGGCAGGTCGTTGACGTCGTTGCCGACGTAGAGCACGCGCTCCGGCGCGATGCCCTGCTCCTCGCACCACTGCTTCAGCGCGAGGTCTTTCCGGTCGATGCCGTGCAGCACGGGGATCTTCAGCTTCCGTGCGCGGGCGGCGACGACCGGGTTCTGTTCCGTGGACAGGATCAGCAGCTTCAGGCCGCTCCTGCGGAGGGCGGCGATGCCGAGCCCGTCGCCGCGGTGCACGGCG
>NZ_MUMF01000886.1 GCF_002155905.1 Streptomyces tricolor
CGGCACCCGGACCGGCGCGGTGCCGCGCGGGTCAGTCCCGGAGCTGCCGCAGTGTGGCCTTGGTGTCCGTCTTCAGCCAGTCGGTGACGTCGGCGAGCGTGGGCGGGTCCTTGTCCTTGTCGTAGGAGCTGAGGTAGACGCTGTAGCTCATCATGTACGTCACCCAGCCGTCGCGGACGGCGAGCGTGGCGTAACGGGAGCCGCTGGACGAGCCGTTCGTGGTGTCGTGGCTGACCAGGTAGGCCTCGTCACCGATGCCCTCGACCCGGTCGACGTCGTACCCCTTGTGGCTGTCCCCGTAGTTCTTCCAGGTGGCGGTGAACTCGGGCCCGGGGTCGGTCTTCTTGTGCAGGTCCAGCTGGAGGGTCAGGTAGGCGTCCGCGTACGTCGAGCCGGGCTTCTTCAGGCTCAGGCTGCAGTAACTCTCCTCCAGTGCCGGGTCCTTGAGGGAGGTGCGGGTCGGCGAGGAGTCGTTCTCGGTGTACTCGTCCTTGAAGGAGGTGTAGTCGGCGCTGGAGCACATGTTGCCGGGCGCCGAGTAGCCGCGCAGGTCCGCGCTGTCGCCGTTGCCGCCGACGACGAAGACACCGGCCGCCCAGGCGGCGGAGGCCACGACCGCGCCGACGGCGGCCCACAGCACCGCCCGGCCGGCCCCGGTGCC
>NZ_MUMF01000887.1 GCF_002155905.1 Streptomyces tricolor
CAGGTCCGCGCCCGCGCAGAAGCCCCGGCCGGTGCCCGTGAGGAGCACCGCCCGGACGCCGGCGTCAGCGGAGGCCTCCGTCAGCAGGTCGATGAGGTGGTCCCGCATGGGCGGGGTCAGGGCGTTCAGGGAGCCGGGGCGGTTCAGGGTCAGGTACGCGACCCCGTCGCGGACCTCGTGCCGTACGGCGTCGTCGGTCATCGGCACACCACCAGCGCGTCCAGCGCCACCGCCCCCTGGCCCCGGGGCAGCACCAGCAGCGGGTTGATGTCCAGCTCCGCGAGGTGCGCGCCCAGTTCCAGGGCCATGCGCTGGATCCGCAGGACGACCTCCACCAGGGCGTCCGTGTCGGCCGGCGGGCGGCCCCGGACGCCGGACAGCAGGGCCCGGCCGCGGAGTTCGCCGAGCATGGCGCGGGCCTGGTCCTCCCCGAAGGGCGGGACGCGGACCGCCGCGTCGTGCAGCACCTCCACCAGGATCCCGCCGAGTCCGACCGTCACCGTCGGCCCGAACAGGTCGTCGTGGGTGACGCCGGCCATCATCTCCACGCCCTGTTCGATCATCTGGCACACCAGGACGCCGTCCAGCCCGACGCCCTCGTAGCGGGCGATGTCGGTCAGTTCGCGGTACGCGTCGCGGACCTGGCTCGCCGAGGTCAGTCCGATCTTCACCAGCCCCAGTTCGGTCTTGTGGGTGAGCTGCGCGCCGGACGCCTTCATCACCACCGGGTAGCCCACCTGCCCGGCCGCCCGTACCGCCCCCGCCGCGCTGGTCACCAGCTGCTCGCGCGGCACCCGGATGCCGTACGCCCGCAGCAGCTGCTTGGCCGCGTGCTCGCTGAGCTGCCGGCCGGGCTGCATGAGCGCCTCGGCCTTGCGGAAGGAGGGGGAGGGGGTGCGCGGGGCCGTGTCGAAGGGGGAGCGGTAGTCGGCCACGAAGCGGTGGTGGTCGAGCCAGGCGCGGACGGCCGTCAGGCAGTTGCCGACCGTGCGGAAGGTGGCCACCCGGGAGGAGCCGAGCAGCACCTCCCGGTACGCCGGCTCGGTGCCGGCCGGTGAGCCCCAGACCACGCACACCAGCTTGTCGGTCTCCTCGGCGGCGGCCACCAGATCGCGCACGAGCAGGTCGCTGAGCGGCGGGAAGGGGCCGGTGACGGGGCAGATCAGGACCCCGACCCCGGGGTCGGCGAGGAGCGCGTCGATGATCTTCCGGCCGCGCCGGTCGCCGACCGGGTGGCCGCCGTTGTCCACCGGGTTGGCCACGCTCAGGTACTCCGGTATCCACTGGTGCAGCTCGGCCTGCTTCTGCGGGGACAGCGTCGGCAGCCGGAGCCCCGCCGCGGTGGCCAGGTCGGCGACGTGCGCGCCGGTGCCGCCGGAGATGGAGTAGACGACCACGCCCTCGGCCAGGGGTGCCCTCGCCCGTGCCAGCAGGGCCGCCGTGTCCTGGAGTTCGTCCAGGGCGTCGACGCGGATCACGCCGTACTGCCGCATGGCCGCGTCCACCACGTCGTCGGCGCCGGTGAGCTTGCCGGTGTGCGAGGCGGCCGTCCGGGCACCGGCCTCGGTCCGGCCCACCTTCACGGCGACCACCGGCACCTTGCGGCGGGCGGCGCGGTCGGCGGCCAGCAGGAAGGCGCGGCCGTCCTTGAGGCCCTCCACGTACGCGGCGATCGCGCCGACCTCGGGCTGCTCGGCGAACCAGGAGAGGAAGTCGGCGGTCTCCAGGTCGGCCTCGTTGCCGGTGGGCGCCCAGTGCGAGAGCCGGATGCCGAGGTCCTGGAGGGCGAAGACGGGCCGGCCCTGGTGCCCGGACTGGGTGATCAGCGCGATGGCCGGCCCGGTGAGGTCGTCCCGGAAGCGTTCGAAGGCGTTGAGGTTGGTGTTCGGGCCGAGCAGCCGCAGCCCCGAGCGGCGTACCGCCTCGGCCAGCCGGTCCTGCGCCTCGGCGCCCGCCTCCCCGGTCTCCGCGAACCCCGAGGCGAAGGCCACCGCGAACGGCACCTTCGCCGCGTCGAGTTCCTCGATCAGCGGGAGCGGGTCGGCGACCAGCAGCACCGCCAGGTCGACCGGTCCGGGCAGCCCGGCGACGGAGGCCGCGCAGGGCAGGCCGAAGACGGACGCCCGGGTGGGGTGCACCGGATGCACCCGCGCCCCGACCCGCGCCGCCCAGTCCAGCAGCTGCCGGGTGATCCCGGTGTTCGGCCGCCCCTCGGCGTCCGATGCGCCGATCACGGCGACCGACCGCGGCCGGAAGAAGCGGGTCAGGTCCGGTACCTCCGCGCAGAGCGGGCGCCCGCTGACGTCCAGGTCCGCCACCCGGTCGTGGACGGCGGGGCCGGGCCGCTGCTCGCCGCAGGCGATGACCCGGGCCCGGCGGGAGTCGGTGGTGAGGGTGCCGTGGGTCGATCCGAGCATCGTTCCGCCCGCCTCCTTCGAGACAGCCACCAGCAACTGACGCTCTGTCAGGTTACTGAACTGACGGAGTGTCAGGAATGGGTGCGGGCGGCGAAGTTACCGGGTGCCCGCGCCGACCCGGCGCGCGACCGCCTTCGCGATCCGGCCCGCGTCGATCGCCAGCTCCCGGAGCATCCCGCTGATGGGGTTGGTGAACCCGGTGAAGTACAGGCCGGGCGCCTGGGCGGGCGTACGGCCGCCGTGCACCACCGGTCTGCCGCGCCCGTCCAGCACCCCGAGGTGCCCCACGAGCCCCTCCAGCGAGCGGACGTACCCGGTCGCCGCGATCACCGCGTCGGGCGAGATCCGGCTGCCGTCGGCGAGGACCACCTCGCCGTCCTCGAACGCCTCCACGGCGGCCACGATCTCCACCCGGCCCTTGCGCACGGCGTCGATCAGGCCGACGTCCTGCACCGGGATCGCGCCCTGCTTCACCCTGCTGTACAGGCCGGTGTCCGGACGCGGCAGGCCGTGCGCGGACAGGTCCGGGGTGCTGAGCCGCCCCACCGGACCGGCGAGCCGGTCCACGAGCCACACCGGCAGCCGCCGGACCAGCACGCCCGTGTACTGGGCGGCCCAGCCGAGGGTCGACCGGCGCAGGATGTGCGGCGGCGTGCGCACCGCCAGCCGTACCCGCGCGGCCCCGCCCTCCGCCAGGTCCACGGCGATCTCCGCGCCGGTGTTGCCGATCCCGACGACGAGCACGTCCCGGCCCCGGTACGGCTCGGCGTGGCGGTAGCCGGCGGCGTGCAGCAGCTCGCCGCCGTACCCCTGGCGGCCCGGCCAGTCGGGCAGCCGCGGGGTGTGGTTGAAGCCGGTGGCGACGACCACCGCGCTGCCGGTCAGCTCCCGGCCGCCGGAGGCGTGCAGCAGCCAGCCGGTGCCGTCCGCGGTCCGCTCGACGCGGTGCACCTCCACCCCGGTGACGATCTCCAACCGGTGGTGCTCGGCGTACTTCTCCAGGTAGCGCACCAGGTCGTCCCGGGACACCCAGCGGCCGAACCGCCGGGGTATGGCGAGGCCGGGCAGCGCGGACAGCCGCCGGGTGGTGTGCAGGTGCAGCCGGTCGTAGTGCCGCCGCCAGGAGGCGCCGACCCGGTCGGACTTCTCCAGGACCACGGTCCGTACGCCCCGCGCCCGCAGCGCGTACGCGGCGGCGAGGCCGCCGGGGCCGGCGCCGAT
>NZ_MUMF01000888.1 GCF_002155905.1 Streptomyces tricolor
CGGTACTGGTCGCGGGCCGCCGCGCCCGCCTGGTCCTTGAGCTTCTCCAGCTTCTCCCGGCCCTCGACGATCTTCTTGGCCAGCGCCACGATCTCGGCGGACTGCTTCTTCGCCTTCTCCTCGGCCGCGTTGTAGGCGTCGGTGGCCACGGCCGCGTCGTGGTAGAGCTTGTCGAGCTTCTCCCGGACCTTCTCAAGCTCCTTGTCCGGGGCGCCCGTCGGGCTCGGCGCGGGAGTCGCCGAGGGGGTGGGGGTGGGCGCGGGGGACGCGAACGCCGTGCCGGGTGCCGAGAGGACGGTCACCGCGCAGACCACGGTCAGTGCGGCCGTGAGCAGGCCGCGCTTGCCCGAACGCATACCTCTTCCCCCAAACTGATTTACCGTCAGTAACTTACGGTCGCCTGAGGGATCGTGCCACGGTCGCGCGCAAAGCGACAGAGGCCGTCGGAAAGCGGAATTCCCCCGCCCGCCGCCGGATACGACGATCTCCCCGCCGGTGTGACGAACGACGCACGGAGATCGTTCCGTCTTTCGTGCCTCGAACGGGTGATCTCAGTTCCGGGGCGCCAACGCGGCCCAGGCCACCGTCACTTCGCCCTGCCGCCAGCGGGCCGGGGAGTCCGTCACCGGCCAGTCGGCCGTCAGGTCCCGTACCGCGCGCAGCCAGCGCTGCCGGGCGCCGTAGGAGGCGTACGGCGCGGCGGCGGCCCAGGCGCGGTCGAAGTCCCGCAGGAAGGCGTGCACCGGCTCGCCCGGCACATTGCGGTGGATCAGCGCCTTCGGCAGGCGCTCGGCGAGGTCGGAGGGGCGGTCAAGGGAGCCCAGCCGGGTGGCGAAGGTGACCGTGCGCGGGCCCTCGGGGCCGAGCGCCACCCACACGTGCCGCCGCCCGATCTCGTCACACGTCCCCTCGACCAGCAGCCCGCCCGGCGCGAGCCGTGCGCACAGCTGCCGCCACACCGCGGCCACCTCGGTCTCGTCGTACTGGCGCAGCACGTTCGCCGCGCGGATCAGCAGGGGCCGCTCCGGGACGGGCACCTCGAAGCCGCCGTGCCGGAAGACCAGGCCCTCGCGCTCGTACGGCCGGGCCGCGGCGACCCGGGCGGGGTCGATCTCGATGCCGACCACGCGCGTGCGGGGCGCTGCCGCGCGGAGCCGGGTCAGCAGTTCCACGGCGGTCCAGGGTGCGGCCCCGTAGCCGAGGTCGACGGCCACCGGATCGTCCGCGCGCCGCAGCGCGGCACCGTGCACGGCCGCGATCCAGCGGTCCATGCGGCGCAGCCGGTTGGGGTTGGTCGTCCCGCGCGTCACCGTTCCCACGGGGCGGGCTGCGCGGGCTGTCATGTGTACGAGGGTAAGGGGGCGCGCCCCCGAAGGGACGCGGGGAACTGTGCGACCGGCCCCGCCTGCCCGCGGCCGGCGGCGACGGCCGGTCAACCCGTCACGGTATCGAACTGCTGACCGATAAACGGTAATGATTCGGCAAAGCCCCTTGATCGGGAAATGGCCGGCCCCCCACCCGCTGTTGGACCCCCTTGGAGGGCGCGGTCGATCCTCCGGCAGGCATGCCCGCAGCAAGGAGGAACGCCACGTGAGCCACTACGTCAGCAGGCTCGGGCGACGCTCTCCGGCGGCCGGTACCCGGCTCCGGCTGTACCGCAGGCCCCGCAGGGTCGCGATGCTCTCCGTGCACACCTCCCCGCTCCACCAGCCCGGCACCGGCGACGCCGGCGGCATGAACGTCTACATCGTGGAGCTGGCCCAGCGGCTGGCCGCGATCAACATCGAGGTGGAGATCTTCACCCGGGCCACGGCCGGCGGCCTGCCCCCCTCGGTCGAGCTGGCCCCCGGCGTCCTGGTCCGGCACGTCGACGCGGGCCCCTACGAGGGCCTGGCCAAGGAGGACCTCCCGGCCCAGCTGTGCGCCTTCACGCACGGCGTGATGCAGGCGTGGGCCGGCCACCGCCCCGGCCACTACGACCTGGTCCACTCGCACTACTGGCTCTCCGGCCACGTCGGCTGGCTCGCCGCCCAGCGCTGGGGCGTGCCCCTGGTGCACGCCATGCACACCATGGCCAAGGTCAAGAACGCCAACCTGGCCGACGGCGACACCCCCGAGCCCGCCGCCCGGGTCATCGGCGAGACCCAGATCGTGGCCGCCGCCGACCGGCTGATCGCCAACACCGCCGAGGAGGCCGGCGAGCTGGTCCGGCACTACGCGGCCGACCCCGCGAAGGTCGCCGTCGTCCACCCCGGCGTCAACCTGGAGCGGTTCCGCACCGCCGACGGCCGGGCCGCGGCCCGCGCCCGCCTCGGACTCCCGCAGGACGCCCTGATCCCGCTCTTCGCGGGCCGCATACAGCCCCTGAAGGCGCCGGACATCCTGCTGCGCGCCGTGGCCGTCCTGCTGGACGAGCGGCCCGAGCTGCGCTCCCGCATCCTCGTCCCGGTGGTCGGCGGCCCCAGCGGCAGCGGGCTCGCCAAACCGGAGGGCCTGCAGAAGCTCGCGGCCCGGCTGGGCATCGCGGACGTCGTACGGTTCCGTCCGCCGGTCGGCCAGGAGCAGCTGGCGGACTGGTTCCGGGCCGCGTCCGTCCTGGTCATGCCGTCGTACAGCGAGTCGTTCGGCCTGGTCGCCATCGAGGCGCAGGCGGCCGGCACCCCGGTGCTCGCGGCCGCGGTCGGCGGTCTGCCGGTGGCCGTGCGGGACGGCGAGACCGGCTTCCTCGTCCAGGGCCACGATCCGGCCGACTACGCGCGCGTACTGCGCCGTTTCGCCGACCGGCCGGACCTGTCCGCGCGCATGGGCGCGGCCGCCGCCGCGCACGCCCAGTCGTTCGGCTGGGACACGTCCGCCGCCGCCACCGCCGACGTCTACACGGCCGCGACCCAGTCCCACCGCCGTCGCGTACGCTCCCCCCATGGGTGATGTGGAGAAGGCCGGACAGATCCTGGAGGGCGTCTTCGAGGACGCCGAACTGGAGTGGGAGAGCCCCGAGCCCGGGAACTACGTGGTGAAGCTCCCCGGCAGCCGCAAGCTGTCCACCACGGTGTCCTTCCTGGTCGGCCGGCACTCCCTGTCCCTCAACGCGTTCGTCATCCGCCACCCGGACGAGAACGAGGCCGGTGTCCACCGCTGGCTGCTGGAGCGCAACCTCAAGCTGTACGGCGTGAGTTACGCCGTCGACCGCCTCGGCGACGTCTACGTCACCGCCCGGCTGCCCCTCGCCTCCGTCACCCCGGACGAGATCGACCGCCTTCTCGGCCAGGTCCTGGAAGCCGCCGACGGCGCCTTCAACACCCTGCTGGAACTGGGCTTCGCCTCCTCGATCCGCAAGGAGTACGCCTGGCGGGTGGCGCGCGGCGAGTCCACGCGGAACCTGGAAGCGTTCACCCACCTGATCGAGCGCCCGGCGGACTGAGGGACGCCGCCCCTCTTCCGTGGCACTGTGCGCTCCTGGCGCCGTACGACCCCTTCCTTCCCGCCCTGGGGCGTGGCATGCTCACCGCCGACGCATTCCTGAACGTCGTTCATCATTATGAACAAGAGGCGGGTGGACATGAGCGGCACGCACCTCACGAGACGGACCCTGCTGACCGCGGCCACGGCCGTG
>NZ_MUMF01000889.1 GCF_002155905.1 Streptomyces tricolor
GGGGGCGGTCTGTCGGCCCAGCACCCGGGGATGCGCGGGCTGTTCCTGCTGGTGGAGGCGGTCCGGCAGCTGCGCGGGGAGGGCGGGGCCCGGCAGGTGCGGGCGCGGGACGGCGGACCGCCCCGGCTGGGCGTGGCGTCGGGCACCGGCGGATGGTTCTGCTCCGCGGCGACGGTGGTGCTGGGACGGGACTGAAGACGAG
The DNA here is from genome assembly GCF_002155905.1 of Streptomyces tricolor. GTDB lineage: Bacteria > Actinomycetota > Actinomycetes > Streptomycetales > Streptomycetaceae > Streptomyces > Streptomyces tricolor. The sequence continues at coordinate 203 of NZ_MUMF01000889.1, forward strand.
CCCGGCGGTGATACTCGCCCCATGGCACAGCACGATCTTCACGAGATGCTCCGCTCGCTGCGGGTCTGGGACCCGGAGGCGACCGAGCTGCGGCCCTTCGACCCGGACACGGCCCCGCCCACCCCGCTGGCCCTGTTCACGACCTGGTTCGCGGAGGCGGTGGCGGCGGGACAGCCGGAGCCGCACACCATGTCCCTGGCGACCGTGGACGAGGAGGGCAGGCCCGACGTACGGATCGTGATGCTGCACGGCGCCGACCCGGACGGCTGGTCCTTCGCCACGCACGCCACCAGCCGCAAGGGCCGCGCGCTGGCCGCCCGGCCGTACGCGGCCCTCGCCTTCTACTGGCCGGTGCTGGGCCGCCAGGTGCGGGTGCGGGGGCCGGTCGCGTCCGCACCGGCCGAGGAGAGCCAGGCCGACCTGCACGCACGGTCCACGGGCGCGCTGGCCGCCGCGCTGACCGGCCGGCAGAGCGAGGAGCTGGCCTCGGTGGCCGAGCTGCGGCGGGCGTCGGAGGCGGCCTGGGAGCGGGCCCGGGCCCACCCCGAGGAGCCGTCGCCGACCTGGACCCTGTACCGGCTGCGCCCGGAGACCGTGGAGTTCTTCCAGGGGGACCCGGACCGGCGGCACGTGCGCCTGGAGTACCGCAGCACCGAGTTCGGCTGGAGCCGGGGCCTGCTGTGGCCGTGAGGGGTCTTCGCCCGGCCGGCCGCATGTCCGTGCCGCCACCGGTCACACTTCCGCGCCGCCGTCCGTCAGGGCGGTGACAGCGACACGGAAACCCCCTGAGGAGACGGTGATGGAGAAGCGTGCGATCACGGCCGAGGTCCCGGCGGCCCCGCGGATGCCCGAGGACCCCGCGCAGCTCGTGCCCGAACTGGCGGAGGTGTCGGCGGCGCTGTTCCGGGCCACCGGCAACGGTTCGGTGCCGCGCTCCACGATCGGCCTGGTCCAGCTGCGGGCCGGGCAGATCGTCGGCAGCACCTACCTGACCGTGCTGCACGCGGGCTTCCTGCGCAAGGCCGGGCAGTCGGAGGAGCGGATCGCGTCGGTGGCGTCCTGGTGGGACTCGCCGTACTTCACCGCCGCCGAGCGGGCCGCGCTGGCCCTGGTGGAGGCCGTGCTCCAGCCGTCCACGGACGGCGAGCGGGTCTCCGACGAGCTGTACGCGCAGGTGGCCGGGCACTACGAGGGCAAGGCGCTGGCCACGCTGATGTTCGCGATCGGCCAGGTCAACTTCTTCGTCCCCGTCGCGCTCGTCGCCAAGCCGGTGCCCGGCCGGTCGTTCACCGACCCGTGGGGGTGAACACCGGGATCCCGTCCCGGAACGCCACCCGCAGCGGCATTCCGGCCCGCACGGCCCGCTCCGGGCAGTCCACCAGTTCCGTCATCATGCGCGGACCCTCGGCGAGGTCGACCACCGCCGCGAGGTAGGGAACGCGGGCGCGGAACGGGGGGAGGTCGTTGCGGTGCACCGCGGACCACGTGTAGAGCGTGGCCCGGCCGCTCGCCTCCTCCCAGGTGACCTCCTCGCTCCAGCAGTGCGGACAGAACTCCCGGGGGTAGTGGTGGGCCCGGCCGCAGGCGGCGCAGCGGCGGATCAGCAGGCGCCCCTCGGCCGCCGCCGCCCAGTAGGGACGGGTGAAGGCGTCGGCCTCCGGGACGTCGTGGCGCTGGGCGTCGTGGTGCGGGCCGCCCATCAGAACCACCCCAGCGCCGCGTCCAGGGACCACGTCTGCCAGGACATGCCGAAGAAGCCGACGGCGGAGATCAGGGCCATCATCGAGTTCTGGCCCTGCTCCGCCCAGTCGTGGATCATGAGGACGAAGTAGAGCGCGTTGAGGAGCAGGCCGCCGATCAGGGCGACCGGGGTCAGGAATCCGGCGATCAGGCCGAGGCCCAGGGCCAGTTCGGCGTAGGCGACCACGTACGCCATCAGCTTCGGGTGGGGTCTCACCACCGTGTCGAAGCCCGCCCGGACCGCCGTCCACCGGTGTTGCGCCGCCACGTCCGCCGCCCAGGCGATGCCGCTGCCCCGCTCGAACCAGGCCTTCTTGTCCTTGTGCCGCCAGCTCTCCAGCCACCACAGGCCCAGACCGATCCGCAGCACCGCCAGCCATTGCGCGCCGTCGAGCCCTATCGCATCCATGGATCTGACGGTACGTCAGATCACGCGCGAAGCCCACCTGTGGGCCCCCGGAATCACCCCCGGATCGTCGCGGACTCGGTTGGCGCCGCATCACGTCCGCCACGGTGTCCGCGACCCGGCGGCTTCATCGCGTGGATCGCCGAGGTCACCGGCCGCCGCGCCAAGAAGCGCCAGGACGTGATCAATCCGCAACCAATTCCGGTCTTGACCGAGACCCATCAACCGGGTGCGTGATTACGCTCCCGCTCATGGCCGTCTCCCGCCCCTCGCCCGCGCACCTCTCGCCGACCCCCGCCGACCGCCCGGTCTACGTGATCGGCGCCGGCCCCGGCGG
>NZ_MUMF01000890.1 GCF_002155905.1 Streptomyces tricolor
GGCGGCGGGGGCGTGCGCACCGGCACGACCGTGCGGCCCGCGTTGTCGCTGGGGCGCGGGTCCAGGACCGTACCGGTGACCGACCAGTCGACCGGCGCGTCGCCGGGGGTGACCCCGGTGAGCGAGACGTCCACGGGCACGGTCGTCCCGGGCGGCACCACGCCCACGTCGCACTGGAGGGCGGTGGCGTCGCAGGTGCCGCCGGGCCGGGTGATCCGGGTGACGCGCACGCCGGGCGGCACGGCGATGGTGAGCCGGGTGCCGGGGGAGGCCGCGGGGCCGTTGTTCACGACGTCGACGCGGACCGTGGTGGAGTCGCCGACGGTCAGCCGCGGGACGGTGCCGGGCGCCCGGACGGCGAGGTCCACGGACTGCTGGACGCTGGGCTCCTTGTGCCGGCCCGGGAGGTCGTTCGTGAGCTTGGTGAGCTTCCCCGACGCGATGTCGAGGACCTTCAGTTTCTCGGGGCTGTTGACCGGCCGGCCGGGGCGGGCGCTGACGACGAGTTTCCTGCCGTCGGCGGTCCAGGCGGCGTCCCGCGGCTGGAACGGCCCGGTGGCCTCCGGCAGCTCGCGGCGGCAGCCGTCGGGCAGGTCGCGGGCGGCGGCGGGCAGCAGCACCCGGCACCCGGCCCCCGACAGCGACGTCAGGAGGATGCCGTTGCGCTCGTCGATCCGGCCGCCGCCGTTCTTGCGGTTGAAGGCGATGCTCCGTCCGTCCGGGGAGAACGCCGGGCTGTCGTCGATGACCCGGCAGTTCCCCGGGCAGATCTCGGCGCTCAGGTCGTGCTGCCGGCCCAGGTCCCGCACCGGCACGGTCCAGATGTGCTTGTTGCCGCCGCCCCCGTCGATCACCTGGTTGCGGGTGAAGGCCAGGGTGCTGCCGTCGGCGGACCAGGTGGGCTGGGCGTCCTGGCCCCGCAGCTGGCCGGCCGGCGGGGTGATCTCGCCGGTGATCGCGCCGGTGGCGACGTCCGCGATGAGGATGCGGCTGGGTCCCGCGCCCTCCCCCACGCCGCCCGGCGAGGTCCGGGTGAAGGCGAGCTGCTTGCCGTCCGGGGAGAGCGCCGGGTCGGTGTCCCAGTCGCCCGGGCCGCGTCCCGCGAGCGGCAGGACCACCTCGTGGGTGCCGTCGGCGTCCGCGATCCAGATCCGCTCGATCCGGCGGCCGCGCTCGCCCTCGAAGCGGGTCAGGACGATCCGCCGGCCGTCCGGCGTGTAGGTCTGCCGCTCGGTCCACGGGTCGTAGTCCGCTCCGGGCCGGAACAGCGGATCCTTGGCCGGATCGGTGTTGGTGTCGGCCGCCGGGTCCTCCTTCAGGATCGTCAGCCCCAGATCGCGGGGGTCGGCCCCGTCCGTGCGGACGTCCTGAAGCGTCACCTCGTGCGGGCCGGACGCGGAGGTGCGTTCCACCACCGCACGGCCGCCGTTCAGCGGGCCGAGCCAGGTGGGCGAGCCGACCTCCCGGTCCTCGTTCAGCACCAGCGCGGGCGTGGCCGTCGAGTGGGCGGGCGTCCGGAACACGTGGTCCCAGTCGCCCTCGCACTCACAGGTGATCTCGGGGCTGAGGAACAGCACCTGCTCCCCGTCGGGCAGCCACGCCGCGCCGTGGGCCCGCCACTGTGTCTGCGCGCCCCCGAGCAGCGGCCCGTCGGTGCGGCCGCCGGTCCCGTCCGTCACCCGCAGCCGGGGCCCGTTCCGCCCGGTGGCGGTGTACGCGATGAGGTTCCGGTGGGCGGCGTCGTCGACCGGGTTCCACACCGGTTCGGCGGCCGTGCCGTTCGCGGGGTCGGTGACCCGGGTGGCGGTGCCGCCGGCCAGGCGGCGCACGTAGATCTGCTGTCCGGCCGACGCGTCGCCGTCACCGGCGTACGCCAGGCGCCGCCCGTCCGGGGAGACGGTCGGCTGTTCCTCGTCGAAGGGGGTGTTGGTCAGCCGTCTCAGGCCGGTGCCGTCGGTGCGCACCAGCCACAGGTCGCGCTGCTTCCCGCCGTCCGGGCCGCCGGGCGCGGCGGCGTCGAAGACCACGGCCCGACCGTTCGGTGTGAGCCGGGGGTGGGCGGCCTTCATGCCGCTGGTGAGACGGCGTACCGAACCGTCGGCGGACCGCAGGTAGATCTGCGGGTTCTGCTCGTCGCGGCGGCTGGCGAAGACCAGCCGGCCGCCCAGGGCGGACGGCTGGACGTCGAAGTGGGCCGGGCCGGTGCCGAACAGCGGATTGCTGGACGTCGTCCTGGCGACCTCGCCGAGACTGCGGTGCCGGGTACCGGCGTACGCGACCCGGGTGGCCCCGGCGTCGGCGGCCCGCGCCGCGGTCACGACGTCCTCCTGCCCGGCACTGTCCTGCCTGGCCGCCGCGGTCACCCCGAGCAGCGGGATCAGCAGCAGTGACGCCGCGCCGAGCCGCCCCAGGCGGTACCGTCCGCCGGGGCCAGCGGTTCCCATCACGGTCCCCCTCGCAGTCTGGTGCGGCATCCGGATGTGCCCCCGCCACCCTGCGCCGGCCGCGCGCGACACGGCAGGGCGGCGGGGCCATACCCGGGGGAAGCGTGTGCTGCCCTTTCGGGCAGCGCCCGTTCGCGGGGGCCGTTCGGCCGTGCCGCCGGCCGCGCCCCGTCGCCCGTTCCCGGCCGGTCGCGGATCAGGTGCCGGATCAGGCCGTCGGATCAGGCCGTCGGACCGAACCGTCAGATCAGCCCGTTGCGCAGCGCGTAGCCCACCGCGTGCGCCCGGTTGCGCAGTTGCAGCCGGGTGATGACCTCGTGCAGGACGTTCTTGACGGTCCGTTCGGAGTACGCGGTCTTGCGGGCGATCTCCGCGGTGTCCAGACCCTCCGACACCATGCGCAGCATGTCCGCCTCGCGCGTGGTCAGCGTGGACAGGGACAGGCTCCGCGGGTCGAGCGACGAGCGCTGGAGGCTGCCCACGTGGCTGAGCAGCTTGCCGAGCAGGTCGCCGGGGAGCATGCCCTCGCCGTTGGCTATGGCGAGGACCAGCCGCAGGAGCTGGTCCTGGTCCGCTTCGGCGCGCCGCAGCACCGCCGCCACACCGCACTCGATGACGCGTTGCAGCGAGCCGGGGCCCAGGGTGGCGACGACCAGGCCGGTGCGGGTGGCGGTGTTGTGCCGCAGCCGGTGCAGCAGGGCCGCCACGTCGTCGTCGACGCGGTCCACGACCACCAGCGACACCTGGGCCTGCTCCGCGCCGTCGTCGGCGTCGGCGAGCAGG
>NZ_MUMF01000891.1 GCF_002155905.1 Streptomyces tricolor
GGTGCCGCTCCGGCCGGCGGGCCACCACCGCCGGCCGGAGCGGCACCTCCACCGGGTCCGGATCGTCCCGGAAGAGCAGATGGACGGGGATCTCGGTGGTGGCCTCGTTCTGGATCAGACGGGCCGGCCGGACTCCGGGGCCGGCGCCCGCGCCGTCCGACTGCCCCTCGGACTCGGGCGGGGTGTGGGGTGTGGTCGTACTCATGCGTGTTCCAGCCTCCGCGCCAGACGCGTCATGAACAGGGAGTGGGGGTGGGGAGCCTGCCGCCGGGGCCGGTCAGGCGAACAGCCGGCGCCAGGTCTCGGGGCCCGGATAGCCGTCGGCCGCGCCGCCCCGCCAGCCCTGGGCGCGCTGGAAGGCCTCGACGGCCCTGCGGTCCGACTCGCCCCAGTGCGGCCCCGGACCGTGGGCGTAGAAGCGGCCGAACCCCTTCTTGACCAGCTGGGCGCCGAGCCGGGTGATGTGGTCGTTGGTGGCGCCCGGCCGGAAGTACTGGCGGCCCGGGTAGCCGGGCACCCCGTGCGAGGCGGGGCCGGCCGCGGGCCCGATGTCCTTGCCCTGGCCCGTGCTCAGCAGCTGCCAGGTGCGCCGGCCGGGGATCCCGTCGGCGTCGGCCCCCTTCCAGCCCTGGGCCAGCTGGAACGCCCGGGTGGCGCGCCGGTCCGCCTCGCCCCAGACCGGCCCCGGGCCCGTGGCGTAGTAGCCGCGCGCACCCCTGGCGATCAGCATCTCGCCGAGCAGGGTGACGTACTTGTTGTCGGCGCCGGGACCGAAGTAGGCCGCGCCCGGGTAGGCGGCCACCGCCTTGCCGCCGGCCGCCGGCCGGGCGCCGGCCGCGG
>NZ_MUMF01000892.1 GCF_002155905.1 Streptomyces tricolor
CCGCCCCCTGGTCCGGCCGGGCCGGACCAGGGGGCGGCCGGGCACGGGAGGAGAAAGGGGAACGACCGTGCCGGTGCCGCGCTGCGAGGTGGAGCGGTTGCCGTGAACGGGCCGGGAACGCGGCCGGTGCCCGCGAGGCGCGGGGGGTGCCACGCCCGGGACGCGCTGGATGCCGCTTGCTGGATCCGGCGCCACGGATCCGTGGAAACAGGGGAAGTTGTAGACCCGCTCAACCGTCAACGTCAAGCGTTCTCAAGGCAGTTGTTGCAGGCAGTCACCGCTCCGCGCACATCCGACACCCTTTTTTCACATCTCCCTTGACCCCTGAAAGTAACCGGCGGTAACTTCCTCGAAGGCTACTGCCGCGTAACGAGAAAGCCCTTGCGCCCGCCGGGAGTTGCGAGGAGACGTGCGCGGCATCCGCTGTCCGCGCCAGGACACCGCGCCACTGAAGCCCAACCCGCATTGATTCATGCCCATGGGAGCAGACATGGCCTCGTCCCCGGACGTCCCGTCCACCGGCAACACCCCCGAGAACTCGGGCAGCGACACCCCCTCCGACACCCCGAACGCCGCCGGGAGCACCGCGGGCGGCGAGCGACGGGGACGCGTCCGGGCCCGCCGTGCCGCGGTGATGGCGGTACCGGCCACCCTGGTCGCCGCCGGCCTCGCGGTCCTCACCGCGCAGGGCGCGCTGGGCGTGCAGTTCGCCATCTCCGGAATGCCGTTCACGGTCACCGCGACGGAACTGAACGGCACCGGCTTCGAGCAGTTCGGCGGGCTCGACAACATGGCGGAGGGCAGCCCGAACGCCGGGGACACCGGCGGCCAGGTGCTCGTCGTCACCTCCGCGATCAAGCAGGCCACGCTCACCAAGCTGTGCCAGAGCGTCGACCTCGGCGGCACCAATCTGCTGATCACCGCGGGCAGTGGGGCGGAGAAGGTCAGCGCGACCGACCTGACCACCGACTCCACCGAGCTGTCGGGTGACGCGGCGTTCAAGAACATCGAGATCGGCAACGACGCCAGCACGCTGACCAAGGCGGGCGTGAAGGGTCCGATCGGCGTCTTCAGCCAGCAGGCCGACACCGTGCGGATCGCTCACCTGCGGCAGACCAACTACGCGACGACGGCCGGCGTGTTCAAGCTGCCCGGCCTCAAGCTCCGCTTCAGCGACTCGGGCTGCTGATCGCCGTGCCGGACCGTCCACGCCGGGGACCGAGGCTCGCCTTCCGCGGATGGCGGGCCCGCCGGCCGTTCTGGGGCGGGCTGCTGCTCGCCCTCGGCGGCGGCGAGATCCTGTTCACCGAGAAGGCCTCGCTGAAGGTCGTCCTGCACATCGGCATGCAGGGCCTGGCCGGCTATCTGCTGCCGACCCTCATGGTGCTGCTGGGGCTGCTGATCCTCTTCAACCCCTCCCAGCGGCTGTTCTACTCCATCACCGGCATCCTGCTCTCCCTGGGCACCTGGCTCACCTCCAACCTGGGCGGCTTCTTCCTCGGCCTGCTCCTCGGCGCCCTCGGCAGCTGCCTCACCTTCGGCTGGGTCCCGGACCAGGAACCCCGCGTCAGCCGCCGCAAACGCCGCAAGCAGGCACGCGCCCTGACGTCGGAGGGCGCGCAGGGCACGGCCTGAGGACGAGCTCGCCGGCCGGAGCGAACCGCGAGGTCAGGTGCACGTCGGTGCCGCCGGCGCGTCGGCCGTCTCCCCGAGCGAGGCGGGCCGGGCGCGGGCCTCGCGTGCGGTCGTCCGGGAGATGCCGTACGGCACGGCCGGTCACCACGGAGCGGTACGGCGTGCTCCGGCCCCGGTCGGCGCGGCTCCGGCCCACCCGTGGCAGCCACGACCCCGGCCGCAACGCGTCGCCGCGGATGCCACCGCTCCACTCGTCGCCCGGCGTGCCGGCTGCGCCGATCCCCTGCACGCCCCTTGGTCTCTCACTCCTCGCAACCCTCGATGTCGTCCTCGCAGCCCTCCACGTCGGCGGGGGCGATCGTGCTGAGCCGCCACAGTACGAAGCCCTGGGTGTCCCGGCCCGCGGCGGGGACGCGGGCGGTGAAGCGGCCTCCGGCGGGGATGTTGAACTGGTCGGCCTCGCGGTCTCCGCAGGTGACCTCCCACTCGGTTTCCGCGTCGCCGCGGGCGAGGATGAGCGTCAGCGTGCGGTCGGCGGGCGCCTGGCAGGCGATGTCGAAGGTGTGGGGGCGGTCGCCCTTCGGGCTGAAGGTCTTGTCCAGTCCCCGGGCAAGGTCTTCCACCCCCTCGTCGACCCGTGCGGCACCGTCGGGCTCCACGGCGTTCAGGGCGCGGGTGGCGCGGCGTAGGGCATCTTCCTGGGGTGCCTTGCCGTCCCAGGAGGGAGCCGTGGTGCCGGGCCCGGTGGCCGTCTCCCGGGTCTCCTGATCCGTGCAGCCGGCCGTCAGGGCCGTGGCGACGGTGATGAGGGCGAGGGCGAGGCTCCGGCGAGCGCGCATGGGACTCCAGTCGGTGGAAGGGGCGGCGGGCGGCGGGGCGAGCGGGTACGCACAATCCAGCGCGTCGGTCCGTGCGGTGCCGTGGATCGTCACCCGGCCGTCCGACCAGCGTACGGACAAGTCGCCCTTTCCCCGTCCGCACCGAAGCCGCCGCCGGTGACGAGACCGCCGGGCCCCCACGTCCCCCGAACAGGTGACTTGGGAACTTCTTTGCCGTTGCGGCGAGTTCACCGGGCAGACGGACGGCGGTGGAGCGCCGTTCGGGCGAGGCGATGGGCGAAGGGGCCACGGCATGGTGTTCAAGAGGCTGCTGGATGCGACCGGGGTCGGCGGCCCCTCCGTGGACACGGTGCTGGACGACGGCCCGGTGCTGCCCGGCGGCGCGTTGACGGGCCGGGTGCTGCTGCGCGGCGGTGGTGAGGCCGTGGAGGTCGAGCACATCGGCCTGGAGCTGATCGCCCGCGTGGAGGCGGAGCACACGGAGGGCGGGAGCGAGGGCGCGGTCGCCTTCGAGCGGTTCACCGTCGGCGGCGGCTTCCGCCTCGGCGGGCAGGAGGAGCGGGAGCTGGCGTTCAGCGTGCCGCAGCCCTGGGAGACCCCGGTGACCGAGCTGCACGGGCGGCCGCTCGGCAGCGTGCTGGGCGTGCGCACGGAGGTCGCGGTGGCCGGCAGCCGGGACAAGGGCGACCTGGACCCGCTGTCCGTCCGCCCGCTGCCCGTGCAGGAGGCCGTCCTGGAGGCACTCGGCGGGCTGGGCTTCGGCTTCCGCTCGGCCGCCCTGGAGTACGGCCGTATCGGCGGTACGGGCCAGCGGTTGCCGTTCCACCAGCAGATCGAGCTGACCCCGGCCCCGCGGTACCCGCACGCGGTGAGCGAGATCGAGCTGACCTTCCTCGCCTCCCCCACGGGCGTCGAGGTCGTCCTGGAGGCGGACAAGCGCGGCGGGCCGTACGCACCGGGGCACGACGCGCTGACCCGGTTCGTCGTGCCCCACGAGGACGCGCCGGCGCGCAACTGGCCCACCGAGGTGGACACCTGGATCCGCCAGGTGACCGAGCACCGCGACGCCTACGGCAGCCACGCGGCGTACGGCCACGGCGGCAGACCCCTCCCCGGCCGGTACGGCACCGGCGCCGGCCCCTCGGGCCCCGGCCCGGGCACGGCGGTGGCCGCGGGCACGGCGGGCCT
>NZ_MUMF01000893.1 GCF_002155905.1 Streptomyces tricolor
TCCACGCGTTCCGCGGCGCCGACGCCCTCTTCGTCGTCACGAACGACCCCACGCGCCCCGGCCACGACCGCAACATCGTGCGGGCGGCCATCGAGGCCGGCGTGGGCCACATCGTCAAACTCTCCGCCGCGGCGGTGCACGACAGCCGGGCGCACGACCTGATCACCCGCTGGCAGCGCGCCAACGAGGAACGCATCAGGGACAGCGGCATCCCGTGGACCATGATCCAGCCGCGCTCGTTCATGTCCCACGCCCTGGCCTGGGCGCCGGACATCCGCCGCGACGGCGTCGTCCACGCGTTGCACCCGCACAGCCGCAACGCCTGCATCGCGCCGGAGGACATCGCGCAGGTGTCCGCCNNGCCCTGCTCGCCGGCGCCGAGCGGCAGCTGGCCGGTGCCAAGGCCGGCACCACGGACACGGTCGAACGCCTCACGGGCCGGCCCGCGACCACCTTCGCCGAGTGGGCGGCCGGCCACCTCGACCGCTTCGCGTGAGACGGAGCGGAAGCCGGAAGGGGGCGGGAGCCGGGAGGG
>NZ_MUMF01000894.1 GCF_002155905.1 Streptomyces tricolor
GGGCGGGTCGGGCCAGTGGTGCCCGCCGGCGTGGGCCACCGCCACCGTGCCGTCCGGGCCCGTCGAGGCGGACGCGCAGGCGTCGGCCGACGCGCTGCCGGCCGGACAGCCCACCAGGGTCCAGGTCAGCGTCAACAGGACCAACACCCTCGTGGTGGGCGCGCATCGGGTCACTTCGGGTCCATGCACGACGAAGATCATGAGGCGCCGACGGCCGTCCTGCCCCGGAGTAGGCCGAGATTGCTCCGAACGAGGGAGATGGCGGGGTCACGGGTTTGACGAGCGAAAGAGCCCGTTCAGGCCCCATGTGCCCCTTTGTGCACAACGGTGACTCCCCGAGTGCGGCACACGACGCGGAAAGAAATTCCGGCCGCTGTTGAACACCACGGCCCCCGCGGTGCGTACCCATGACCGTGCGGCGGCAGCAGGGCGCTGCAATATCCAGGCGATAATGGGGAGTTGACGATGAATACCTCCTGGCGGACCGCCTCACTGGTGGCCACAGCCGCTTCGGTGCTGGCGCTGACGACGGCGTGCGGTCAGGACAACACCACCACTCCCGCGTCGGCGGCCCAGAACGTCGGGGCCACGGCCGCGGCCGGCAACTCCGGCAACCCGGGCAGCGGGACCGTGGCCGGTGCGGGCAACGGATACGGCGCCGACGGCAGCCAGAGTTCGGCCTCCCCGGCCCCGGTCGCCCCCGCGGGCAAGCTCTCCGTGGCCGGCAACCCCGAACTGGGCGATGTGCTGACCGACGGCTCCGGCCTCACC
>NZ_MUMF01000009.1 GCF_002155905.1 Streptomyces tricolor
GCACCACCCTGCGCGCCGCCGCCGGCTGCGGCATCTCCGCCCTCGTCCTCTGGCGCGCCGCCCTCACCCCGGCCGGCCTCACCTACACCCACGGCCCCCACCGCCTCCGCCCCGGCGACGTCGTCCTGGTGGGCCTCGACGAGTCACCGGGCCCCCCGCTGCGCGAACGCACGGTACGCGTGCTGAGGGAGGTGCAGGGGAGGGGGCTGACGGTGGGGCGGCTGGAGGACTACCTGTGATCCCGGGTGTCCGGCGGTGCCTCGCGGTGCACTCAGCCCGTCCGGCGTTCGAGGACGAGGGCCGCCAGGCCCGACAGCGGGGGTCTGGGGGCGGCAGCCGCCAGGACGGCGACGGCCCGACACGCCGCATTCCGGCCGACGCGCCGCACGGCATTGGCACTCCGCTTGACCGAGTGCTAATCGCGGTCATAGTCTCGGCTCTGGCACTCCCCCCTGGAGAGTGCCAAATAAACGCGACGGGCAGGTCCGGCACCCGCGACGACGGATCGACCTGGTCGCCACCTCAGACAGTTAACCCCGTGAGATCTCCGAAGGGGGAGGTCGGATCGTGACGACCGCCAGCTCCAAGGTTGCCATCAAGCCGCTCGAGGACCGCATCGTGGTCCAGCCGCTGGACGCCGAGCAGACCACGGCCTCTGGCCTGGTCATCCCGGACACCGCGAAGGAGAAGCCCCAGGAGGGTGCCGTCCTCGCCGTGGGCCCGGGCCGGTTCGAGAACGGCGAGCGTCTGCCGCTCGACGTCAAGGTCGGCGACGTCGTCCTCTACAGCAAGTACGGCGGCACCGAGGTGAAGTACAACGGCGACGAGTACCTCGTCCTCTCGGCTCGCGACGTCCTCGCGATCATCGAGAAGTAATCACCTCAAGCAACTCTCCGCTTGAGCTGCGCCCCTGGCCCCCGCGACCGATAAGAAGCCGGGCGCCCGGGGCGCAGTGTCTTTTCACCCACAGATTTCCGAGAGGGCTCCCGCTGTCATGGCGAAGATCCTGAAGTTCGACGAGGACGCCCGTCGCGCCCTTGAGCGCGGCGTCAACAAGCTTGCCGACACGGTCAAGGTGACGATCGGCCCCAAGGGCCGCAACGTCGTCATCGACAAGAAGTTCGGCGCTCCCACCATCACCAACGACGGTGTCACGATCGCCCGCGAGGTCGAGATCGAGGACCCGTACGAGAACCTCGGCGCTCAGCTGGTGAAGGAGGTGGCGACCAAGACCAACGACATCGCGGGTGACGGCACCACCACCGCCACGGTCCTCGCCCAGGCGCTGGTCCGCGAGGGTCTGAAGAACGTCGCCGCCGGTGCCTCCCCGGCCGCCCTGAAGAAGGGCATCGACGCCGCGGTCAAGGCCGTCTCCGAGGACCTGCTCGCCTCGGCCCGCCCGATCGACGAGAAGTCCGACATCGCCGCCGTCGCCGCGCTGTCCGCCCAGGACCAGCAGGTCGGCGAGCTGATCGCCGAGGCGATGGACAAGGTCGGCAAGGACGGTGTCATCACCGTCGAGGAGTCCAACACCTTCGGTCTGGAGCTGGACTTCACCGAGGGCATGGCCTTCGACAAGGGCTACCTGTCGCCGTACTTCGTGACGGACCAGGAGCGCATGGAGGCCGTCCTGGAGGACCCGTACATCCTCATCAACCAGGGCAAGATCTCCGCCATCGCCGACCTGCTGCCGCTGCTGGAGAAGGTCATCCAGGCCGGCTCCTCCAAGCCGCTGCTGATCATCGCCGAGGACGTCGAGGGCGAGGCCCTGTCGACCCTGGTCGTCAACAAGATCCGCGGCACCTTCAACGCCGTCGCGGTGAAGGCCCCGGGCTTCGGCGACCGCCGCAAGGCGATGCTCCAGGACATGGCCGTCCTCACCGGCGCCACCGTCATCTCCGAGGAGGTCGGCCTCAAGCTCGACCAGGTCGGCATCGACGTGCTCGGCTCCGCCCGCCGCGTCACCGTCACCAAGGACGACACCACCATCGTCGACGGCGCCGGCAAGTCCGAGGACGTGCAGGGCCGCGTCGCGCAGATCAAGGCCGAGATCGAGAACACCGACTCCGACTGGGACCGCGAGAAGCTCCAGGAGCGCCTCGCGAAGCTGGCCGGCGGCGTGTGCGTGATCAAGGTCGGCGCCGCCACCGAGGTGGAGCTGAAGGAGAAGAAGCACCGTCTGGAGGACGCCATCTCCGCGACCCGCGCCGCGGTCGAGGAGGGCATCGTCTCCGGTGGTGGCTCCGCTCTGGTCCACGCCTCCAAGGTCCTTGAGGGCAACCTCGACAAGGCCGGCGACGAGGCCACCGGTGTCGCCGTCGTCCGCAACGCCGTGGTCGAGCCGCTGCGCTGGATCGGCGAGAACGCCGGCCAGGAGGGCTACGTCATCGTCTCCAAGGTCAAGGACCTGGAGAAGGGGCAGGGCTACAACGCCGCCACCGGCGAGTACGGCGACCTGATCAAGGCCGGCGTCATCGACCCGGTCAAGGTCACCCGCTCCGCCCTGGAGAACGCCGCCTCCATCGCCTCCCTGCTGCTCACGACCGAGACCCTGGTCGTCGAGAAGAAGGAAGAGGAGCCGGAGGCCGCGGGCCACGGCCACAGCCACGGCCACGCCCACTGAGGCACCCGCCTTCGCACGCAGGCCCGGCACCCCGACGAGGGGGGCCGGGCCTGCGCCCTTGTGCCGCACCCCTCGTCCTGCCGTCCGAGCCGCGCGCTACTGCTCCAACGCGTCCAGCGCGCCGAGCTGTTGCATCAGCCCCAGCTGGTCGTGCTGCCACCACAGTTCGGCGATCTTGCCGTCGGCGGCGAAACGGAAGAGCGTCATCCCGGTCATGGTGACCTGCCTGCCGGTGGGCGCGATCCCGAGGAAGTCCCCTTTGTGCGTGGCGTTCCAGGTCCACCGCGCGCACGCCCGGTCCCCCTGGGCGAGCACGTCCTCGACCGAGAACGCGAAGTCGAAGGCGCCGCGCCACATCCGGAACTCGGCGCGGGCGTTGTCCAGCCCGATCGTGTCCTGCGGGTTGATCGGGTCGTGGCTGTGGACGTCCTCGTCCAGCAGGTCGTTGAGCGGCGGCAGCTCGCCCGGGGTGCGGAGCGCCTCGAAGAACGCGCGCACGATCCCCTCGGCCAGGCGCTCGTCCCGTACGACGTCCAGGTCGACGAACGTCGGCATCTCGTCGCACAGGGCGACCAGCTCCCGGAAGATCCGGTCGGTCTCCGGGAGGTTCGAGTTCCGCATCGCCTCCTCGTACGACGGGAACTCCACCACTTCCACCACGTGCGACGCGTCCGAGCGGTCCGTGCCGACCAGCGCGTGCGTCGCCGTCCGCTTCCCCTTGGTCTGCTGGACCCAGTCGTCCATGAGCCGGTTCATCTCGTCCATCCGGCTCGTCCTGCACTCGATGAGCTGTACGAAGGTCATGACGCCGCCTCCGGCCCCCCTGGTCCGGTACCGTCCCGCCCATTTTCCCACCGGGACGGCGGCGTCACCCGCCGCTACTGCGGCCCGTACTTGCGCCCCGTCCGGGAGCTGAGCCCGCCCAGCAGCCCGCGCGGCGTCACCTTCACCAGCCCCATCAGCGCCTTGTACCGGGGGTCCGGGATGGACACCGTCTTGCCGCGCGCCAGGTCGGCCAGGGCCGCCGCGACCAGCTTGTCGGCGTCCAGCCACAACCAGCCCGGGATGTTGTCCGTGCCCATCCCGGCCCGCTGGTGGAACTCGGTGCGCACGAAGCCCGGGCACAGCGCCATCAGCCGCACCCCGGTGCCGGCCAGGTCCTTCGCCGCGCCCTGGGTGAACTGCACGACCCACGCCTTGGACGCGCCGTACGTGCCGCGCGGGACGAACGCGGCCACCGAGGCGACGTTCACCACCCCGCCCCGGCCGCGCTCGCGCATCGCCTCGGTCGCCGCCGACGTCAGCCGGAGCACCGCCTCGCAGTGCACCTTGAGCATCCTCAGCTCGTCCGCCATCGGTACTTCCAGATAGCGGCCCTTGTTGCCGAAGCCGGCGTTGTTGACCAGCAGGTCGACCGGGTTCTTCCGGTCGCCGAGCCGGTCGGCGACCGCCTCGATGCCCTTGTCCTCGGCCAGGTCGGCGGTGAGCACCTCCACCTCGATGCCGTGCCGGTCGTGCAGTTCCGTCGCCTGCTCGCGCAGCCGCCCGGTGTCCCGCGCCACCAGGACGAGGTCGTGCCCGTCAGCGGCCAGCCGCCGCGCGAACGCGGCACCGATGCCCGCGGTCGATCCCGTAATCAGAGACGTTGTCATGGCCCAAGGGTAGTGACCCGGACCGAGAGCCTCCGCTGCCCGCGCGGGCGCTTCCCGGCGACCTTCCGACGGCCTCTCAGGCCCCGTGCCGCGCGACGTACTCCCGGGCCTTGGCGAGCGTCTCCGCGTGCAGCGCCTCGCCCGCCGCGAGCAGCCGGGGCAGCAGCTCCCGCTCGGTGGTGACCGCGCGGAACTGCATCGCCGCCGTCACCCCGTGGTCCGGCCGGTGCACGATCTCCACCGGATCGCCCGCCTGGATCTCGCCCGGTTCGATCACCCGGAGGTAGGCACCGGTTGCGCCCTTCTGAGTGAATCTCCTGACCCATCCGCTTTCGCCCAGATGGCCCTGGAACGTCTTGCACGGAATGCGGCCCGAGGTCACCTCCAGCACCACCCCGGAACCGATCCGCCAGCGCTCGCCGATCAGCGCCCCGGAGACGTCCAGCCCGTCCGTCGTCAGGTTCTCGCCGAAGCAACCGTTGGCCAACGATCGACCCAGGGTGCGCTCCCACTCGTCGAGGTCCTCACGGGCGTACGCGTACACCGCCTGGTCGTCCCCGCCGTGGTGGCGCGTGTCGCACACGGCGTCCCCGGTGAGCCCGCTCCCGCCGACCCCCTTGGGGCCGGGCGCCGCCACCCGCACCGGTCCGTCGGCCGGCCGCTTGTCGATGCCGGTCACACCGTCCGGCTGGCTCGTGTAGGGGACCGGGCTGGGGTGTCCCAGGTTGACCGAGAGAAGCTTCATTCCCGCACGGTAAGCGATCGCGCCCCAAAGCGTCGACGCATTATCGGGCGCCGGTCCCAAGGCTGCCTTATGCTCGACGGGTGATCGAGGCCCGTCATCTCCGCGTCCTGCGCGCCGTAGCCACCACCGGTTCCTTCTCCGCGGCGGGGCGCCTGCTGGGCTGCACCCAGCCCGCCGTCAGCCAGCAGATGAAGGCCCTGGAAGCCTCGGTCGGCACCCCGCTGCTGATCCGCACCGGGCGCGAGATGCGGCTCACCCAGGCCGGCGAAGCCCTGGTCCGGCACGCCTCCGGCATCCTCGCCGGGCTCACCGCGGCCGAGGAGGAGGTCGCCGCCATCGCCGGCCTGCGCGCGGGCCGGGTCCGGCTGGTCTCCTTCCCCAGCGGCAGCTCCACCCTGGTCCCCACCGCCCTGGCCGCCCTGCGCGCCGCCCACCCCGGCACCCGCGTCTCCCTGGAGGAGGCCGAGCCCCCGCGCTCCGTCGAACTGCTGCGCGAAGGCGACTGCGACCTGGCCCTGGCCTTCCGCTACGAGGGGGCGGCGGTCGCCGAGGAGTGGGACGACCTCGTCGTGCGCCCCCTGCTGACCGACCGTCTGGTCGCCCTGGTCCCGGAACGGCACCGGCTCGCGCGCGCGGAGGCCGTCGCCATCGGCGAGCTGGCCCAGGAGCCCTGGATCGCGGGCTGCCCGCGCTGCCGCGGCCAGCTGATCGAGGTGTGCGAGGGGGCCGGCTTCACGCCGCGCATCGACTTCGCCACCGACGACTACCCGGCCGTGGTCGGCCTGGTCGGCGCGGGCCTCGGCGTCGCCGTACTGCCTCAGCTGGCCGTGGAGTCGGTACGGCCGCGAGGCGTGCGCACGGTACGGCTGGAACCGGCGGTACGGCGCGAGATCGTCGCCCTCACCCTGCCCGACCTGGCCCAGGTGCCGGCCGTGTCGGCGACGCTGGAACAGCTGGCCCGGACGGCCCGCACGGCCGGGCGCGCGTAAGAAGCGTCCAGGGGTACGGGGGAATCAAGGGGTACGGCGGCAGAATCATGGGCACGCGCGCGCGTGCCCAGGTGGGGGATGAGTGGACGCACCCGTCGGACGAGGGGTGCAGAAACGTTCCTTCAGTGGTTCGAAGCGGTGTCCCCCCTGGTGGACGACGCCGCCACCAGGCGGTTGCGTGCCCGCCCCATCAACTCCTCGCGCTCGTCCTCGGTCAGGCCGCCCCAGACCCCGTACGGCTCGCGCACCGCCAGCGCGTGCGCCGCACACTCCGCACGGACCGGGCACCTCATGCAGACCTCTTTGGCCGAGTTCTCGCGAGCGCTCCGAGCCGCCCCGCGCTCGCCCTCCGGGTGGAAGAAGAGCGAGCTGTCCACCCCGCGGCATGCAGCCAGCAGCTGCCAGTCCCACAGGTCCGCGTTCGGTCCGGGAAGGCGGGAGAAATCTGCCATTACGTGACCCCTTGTCGCCGTTCTGGGCGGATACGGTGCCAACGACCGTACATCTCCGGTCTAAGGAGATGAAAATATGACTCATTGCGAATCTAGCCCCGGACACTGCGAAACGGGAAGAAAAGCGGCCGAATGGGGCATGGGTTGTGATGAAAAGTTGAGGGTCCGTCGGGCATGTCTGCACCGTGTCGGTGTGCTCACGTAGAGTGCCGAAGACGGCACGCGGCCCCGTAACTCTTTCGAGTGACCGTCGTTGAGAGTGCGGAGGCGGTTGAAAACACAAGCGCTCGGGCAGGCGTCCGAGACGGTCGACCGCACAGGTGACGATTCCGTACCAGCCTGGAGGCTCAAGGTGACGCGCATCAGCTGCGGAGGGCGGTCATGACATCCGTCCTCGTCTGCGACGACTCCCCGCTTGCCCGAGAAGCGCTGCGCCGCGCGGTCGCGACCGTGCCCGGTGTCGAGCGCGTGACGACGGCGGCCAACGGCGAGGAAGTCCTCCGCCGCTGGGGCGCCGACCGCTCCGACCTCATCCTGATGGACGTGCGCATGCCCGGTCTGGGCGGCGTCGAGACCGTACGCCGGCTGCTCTCCGCCGACCCGGGCGCACGCATCATCATGCTCACCGTCGCCGAGGATCTCGACGGCGTCGCCCTCGCGGTCGCCGCCGGCGCGCGCGGCTACCTGCACAAGGACGCCTCGCGCGCGGAGCTGCGGGCCACGGTGACGCAGGCGCTCGCCGACCCGACCTGGCGGCTCGCCCCGCGCCGGCTGCGCTCGGCCGAGATGGGCGCCGCGCCCACGCTCACCGCGCGTGAGATCCAGGTGCTGGAGGGCATGAGCCACGGCCGCTCGAACGCCGAGATCGGCCGTGAGCTGTTCCTCTCCGAGGACACCGTCAAGACGCACGCGCGGCGCCTGTTCAAGAAGCTCGGCGCCTCGGACCGGGCCCACGCGGTGGCCCTCGGCTTCCGCTGGGGACTGGTCCGGTAACCGGTGCGAGGCCCTGCGGGCCGCCCGGCACCGGTCACCACCCGGCTCCGCCCCGTGCCCCGGCACGGGCGGCCGGCCCCCTTCCCGGCGGCCGGGCCGGCAGGGGCAGGCCGCCTGGCGAGCCGGTGGAGCACCGGCCCGGCGTTCCGGTCCGCCGCCATCGCTGCGGACGCTCCGGGGGCCCCGGCTGCCGGGGACGCCGCGGACGCCGGGGACTCCTTCCGGGGCACCTGGGCCCCCTCGGACCCCTGTGGTGGACGCGGGGTGCCGTGCGGTCTCCGGCCTGATGCGCTCGCCGGACACTCGTGCCTTCCGTGTCCGGGTGCGCCTGCCGAAAGCGCGTGCCCTCTGCGGCTCGGTGCCGGTGTGCGGACGTGTCCTGACCGGGTCGCGCCTTGATAGGGCCCTGGGAGGCCGTGCCGATGCCGGTACGGCGCACCCTTCCGACCGGCCGGGGGAGCGCGCCGGGACGGGCTCGCGGTACCGCGCCGGCTCCGGCGCGGTGCGGACGGCGGCACCGCCCGAGCCCTGCGCCGACAGGCAACCGCCCCGGGCGTACGACACCGCCGTACGCGTCGGCACGCGAGGGCGGCGGACGCGGGACTCGGCCGTACGCGTCGGCGTGCGCCGGCCCCGGGTGCGAGAGTCCGGAGTGGTACGCACCCACACACAAGCCCCGATTTCAGTGGCATGCACCCCCACGCAGGCTCGTACTGCGCTGGCATGCACCCCCACGGAGGCGCACCCTGCGCTGGCGTGCCCCGACACACAAGCTGCGCTGGTGTGCGCCCACGCACGGGGCCGCCCTCCGTTGGCATGCGCCCACACACGGGCCCGGCCTTCGATGGCTCGCGCCCATACAAGGAGCCGCGGCCTCCGTAGTGCGCGTCTGCCCGAGGTCATCCGCTCCCGTGGTGCGCGCCCGCACGGAAGCCCCGGGCTCCCATGCCCCGGTCGTACGCCCTGCGACGCGACGCCCCCCGGCGCACAACGGCGCTCGGCGGAGCAGCTGGTTGCCCCGGCGCGCAACCCCGCCGAACCCCCCGGAAGGCCCTGTGCAAGGCGGCCCGCCGGACGCGCGCTGCTCGTTTCGGCGCGGATGCCGCATCCTTGAGATGTGGAGTCTCTCGGGGACGAGTCGGTCGAGCGGAAGGGGAGGGCGCAGGGGATGAGTGCCGGCGCACCTGCTCATAACGCTTCGGTGCACAACCACGAGCACGATGCGACGGACCGGACGGCCGCAGGGCACCATGGACCGATGCGCGACGACGAGGCGGGCACGGCCCATGGGGCGATCGGTGCGCTCGTGCATCGTGCCGTCGACGGGGACGAGCAGGCCACGCACGATCTGCTCGCCCATGTGCACCCCTTGGCGCTGCGCTACTGCCGCACCCGGCTGTCCCGGCTCCCCGGTGACGCGCGGCACTTCGTGGAGGACCTCGCCCAGGAGGTCTGCGTGGCGGTCCTGCTCGCGCTGCCCCGCTACCGCGACACCGGCCGCCCCTTCGAGGCGTTCGTCTTCGCCATCGCCTCGCACAAGGTCGCCGACCTCCAGCGCGCGGCGATGCGCCACCCCGGGTCGACCGCGGTGCCGTCCGACGAGATGCCCGAGCGGCCCGACGACTCCCTCGGCCCCGAGGAGCGCGCCCTGCTCAGCAGCGACGCCGAGTGGGCCAAGAAACTGCTGGCCAACCTCCCGGAGAACCAGCGCGAACTGCTCCTGCTGCGCATCGCCGTGGGCTTGACCGCGGAGGAGACGGGGCAGATGTTGGGAATGTCACCCGGCGCGGTCCGTGTGGCCCAGCACCGGGCCCTGAGCCGCCTGCGGGCGCTCGCCGAACAGTAATCCCCGTGCGCGAAAGGCCCCGTAGCTCCTTCGCTGAACAGGTGCGCCCTCGCTTCCGTACGAACATACGAAGCCTGAAGCCACCCCGTACCGTGGAATTTGCTAGCGATGCTTCCCGTTAGCATGGACATCCGCACCGATCAAGGCCATTTGGGGAAGGTGTCATGACTGCCAACGTCGACGGAGTGCCCGGAAAATTCGCGACACTCGGGCTGACCTACGACGACGTGCTGCTGCTGCCGGGCCCGTCGGACATGGCACCCGACGAGATCGACACCGCCTCGTACGTCTCGAAGAACGTGCGGGTCAACATCCCGCTGCTGTCCGCCGCCATGGACAAGGTGACCGAGTCCCGCATGGCGATCGCGATGGCCCGCCAGGGCGGCGTCGGCGTCCTGCACCGCAACCTGTCCATCGAGGACCAGGCCAACCAGGTCGACCTGGTGAAGCGCTCCGAGTCCGGCATGGTCACCGACCCCATCACCATCCACCCGGACGCCACGCTCGCCGAGGCCGACGCCCTGTGCGCCAAGTTCCGCATCAGCGGCGTCCCGGTGACCGACGGTGACAAGAAGCTCCTCGGCATCGTCACCAACCGCGACATGGCGTTCGAGAGCGACCGCAGCCGCCGCGTGCACGAGGTCATGACCCCGATGCCGCTGGTCACCGGCAAGGTCGGCATCTCCGGCCCGGAGGCCATGGAGCTGCTGCGCAAGCACAAGATCGAGAAGCTGCCGCTGGTCGACGACGAGGGCGTCCTCAAGGGCCTGATCACCGTCAAGGACTTCGTCAAGGCGGAGAAGTACCCGAACGCCGCCAAGGACGCCGAGGGCCGCCTGCTGGTCGGCGCCGCGGTCGGTGTCGCCGGTGACGCCTTCGAGCGCGCCCAGGCCCTGATCGAGGCGGGCGTCGACTTCATCGTCGTCGACACCGCGCACGGCCACTCCCGGCTGGTCGGCGACATGATCGCCAAGATCAAGTCGAACTCGTCCGACGTCGACGTGATCGGCGGCAACGTAGCCACCCGCGACGGCGCCCAGGCCCTGGTCGACGCGGGCGCGGACGGCATCAAGGTCGGTGTCGGCCCCGGCTCCATCTGCACCACCCGCGTGGTCGCAGGCGTCGGCGTCCCGCAGGTCACCGCGATCTACGAGGCCGCGCTCGCCGCCAAGGCCGCCGGTGTCCCGGTGATCGGTGACGGCGGTCTGCAGTACTCCGGCGACATCGCCAAGGCCCTGGTCGCCGGCGCCGACACGGTGATGCTCGGCTCGCTGCTCGCGGGCTGCGAGGAGTCCCCGGGCGAGCTGCTCTTCATCAACGGCAAGCAGTTCAAGTCGTACCGCGGCATGGGCTCGCTCGGCGCCATGCAGTCGCGCGGCGACCGCAAGTCGTTCTCCAAGGACCGCTACTTCCAGGAGGGCGTCGCCTCCGACGAGCAGCTGGTCCCCGAGGGCATCGAGGGCCAGGTGCCCTACCGCGGCCCGCTGTCCTCCGTCGTCCACCAGCTGGTCGGCGGCCTGCGCCAGTCGATGTTCTACGTGGGCGGCAAGACCGTCCCCGAGCTGCAGGCCAACGGCCGGTTCGTGCGGATCACCTCGGCGGGTCTGAAGGAGAGCCACCCGCACGACATCCAGATGACGGTCGAGGCGCCGAACTACAGCAGCAAGCGGTGACGCACGCGCACGCGTGAAGCCCGTACGACGGCGGTCCCGGAGCATCCGGGGCCGCCGTTGTCGTACCCGTCGGCGATACTGGAAGGCGCTGCAACGCATAGGGAAAGGCCACCAACGTGACTGAGATCGAGATCGGGCGCGGCAAGCGCGGCCGCAGGGCGTACGCCTTCGACGACATCGCCGTCGTCCCCAGCCGCCGTACGCGAGACCCGAAGGAGGTCTCGATCGCCTGGCAGATCGACGCCTACCGCTTCGAGCTGCCGTTCCTGGCCGCCCCCATGGACTCCGTGGTCTCCCCGGCCACCGCGATCCGCATCGGCGAGCTGGGCGGCCTCGGCGTGCTGAACCTCGAGGGCCTGTGGACGCGGTACGAGGACCCGCAGCCGCTGCTGGACGAGATCGCCGAGCTGCCCGTCGAGCAGGCGACCCGCCGCCTCCAGGAGATCTACGCGGCGCCGATCAAGGAAGAGCTGATCGGCGCCCGCATCAAGGAGGTCCGCGACTCCGGCGTGGTCACCGCCGCCGCGCTCTCCCCGCAGCGCACCGCCCAGTTCTCCAAGGCGGTCGTGGACGCGGGCGTGGACATCTTCGTCATCCGCGGTACGACGGTCTCGGCGGAGCACGTGTCGTCCTCGCACGAGCCGCTGAACCTGAAGCAGTTCATCTACGAGCTGGACGTCCCGGTGATCGTCGGCGGCTGCGCCACCTACACCGCCGCGCTGCACCTGATGCGCACCGGCGCGGCCGGCGTGCTGGTCGGCTTCGGCGGCGGCGCCGCACACACCACGCGCAACGTGCTCGGCATCCAGGTCCCGATGGCCACCGCCGTCGCCGACGTGGCCGCGGCCCGCCGCGACTACATGGACGAGTCCGGCGGCCGGTACGTGCACGTGATCGCGGACGGCGGCGTCGGCTGGTCCGGCGACCTGCCCAAGGCGATCGCCTGCGGCGCCGACGCGGTCATGATGGGCTCCCCGCTGGCCCGCGGCACGGACGCGCCCGGCAAGGGCCACCACTGGGGCATGGAAGCGGTCAACGAGGAGCTGCCCCGCGGCCAGAAGGTCGACCTGGGCACGGTCGGCACGATCGAGGAGATCCTCACCGGTCCGTCCCACACCCCGGACGGCTCCATGAACTTCTTCGGCGCCCTGCGCCGCGCCATGGCCACCACCGGCTACAGCGAGCTGAAGGAGTTCCAGCGGGTCGAGGTGACGGTGGCGGACAGCCAGCACCGGCGGTAGTCGCCGCGCGGTCGCCACGACGCCTGAAGGGCCGGTCGTCCCGGGTGGACGACCGGCCCTTTCGCATGCCCGAGTGCGGGCAGGTGGGCCTGAACAGCGGCGCGGTGTGTGTAAGGGGGCGCCCGCGCAGCCCCCCACGCGCCCCCCTTCACAACCGATGCGCCGCCCCCGTGGGTGTGGCCCCCCGGGTGTCCAGCAGCAGCTGGGCCTTCACCGAGAGCCCCTGCAAGTCGTACGTCCGGTGCTGCTGGAGCAGGATCGTGAGGTCGGCGTCGGCCGCCGCCTCGTAGAAGGAGTCCGCGCGCGGCACGGGCCGGTCCAGGACGCTCCACGCGGGCACGTACGGGTCGTGGTAGCTGACGGCCGCGCCCAGCCCCATCAGCCGTACGGCGATCTCCTGGGCCGGAGTGGCCTGGAGGTCGGCGAGGTCGGACTTGTAGGTGACGCCGAGCAGCAGCACGCGCGCCCCGCGCGCGGACTTGCCGTGTTCGTTGAGGAGCGTGGCCGCGCGCTGGACGACGTACCGGGGCATGCGGCTGTTGACCTGCTGGGCCAGCTCGACCATGCGCAGGGTGCGAGTGGCGTGCCCGGTCAGGTCCTGCGGGACCCCGTGTCCGCCGACGCCCGGGCCCGGCCGGAAGGCCTGGAAGCCGAAGGGCTTGGTCTCCGCGCAGCGGATGACGTCCCACAGGTCGACGCCCAGCTCGTGGCAGAGGACGGCCATCTCGTTGACGAGCGCGATGTTGACGTGCCGGTAGTTCGTCTCCAGCAGCTGCACGGCCTCCGCCTCGCGCAGCCCGCGCGCGCGGACCACCTTGTCGGTGAGCCGGCCGTAGAACGCGGCGGCCGACTCGGTGCAGGCGGGCGTGAGGCCGCCGATGACCCGGGGCGTACCGGCCGGCGTGTGGTCGCGGCTGCCGGGGTCGACCCGGCTGGGGGAGTAGGCGAGGTGGAAGTCGCGGCCGGCGCGCAGCCCCGAGCCCTCCTCCAGCAGCGGGCGCAGGAAGTCCTCCGTCGCCCCGGGGAGCACGGGCGACTCCAGGATGACCGTGGTGTGCGGCCGGAGCCGCGCCGCCACGGTGCGGGCGGCGGCCTCGACCTGGCCGAGGTCGAGCGAGCCGTCGGCGCCGCGCGGGGTGGGCGCGCAGATCACCGCGGTGCGCACCCGGCCGAGCTGGGCCGGGTCGCTGGCGAGCCGGAACCCGGCGGCGTGCATCCGGCGCAGCTCGGCGGGGCTGAGCGAGCCGGCCTCGGGACCGGTGGCATAGCCGACGGTGTGGATGCCGGCGGCGACGGCGGCCTGGGCGAGCGGCAATCCGTACGGGCCGAGTCCGATGACAGCGAGGTCTGCGGGCATGGCGTGGGCCGTCCTTCCCAGTAGCCGAAGCGGGACAGGTGCGCAACCGCTGTGGACAGCATGAGCGAGCGCACTGTCAGACTAGGTACACATATGACTGTTATGTGTGATTGTGTTTGTGTGTCTTCCCAGGGTTGTGCGCGAGTTGTCCACAGGTGGGGAGCCCGTGGTGGCTGAAGCCGGGCAACCCGGTCAGAATTTGGGCATGAGGAGGGGGTGAACCGGGCTTCGCCCACCGGGTGCGGCCGACGCGAGCGAGTGTGCGACAGCGGGAGGCAGCGGTGAGGACAGCGACTCTGGGGCCGGCGCAGCGCGCCGAGGCACTGGCGGCGATGGCGGAGCGCGAGCTGGACGTGCTGGTGGTCGGCGGCGGAGTGGTGGGCGCCGGTACCGCGCTGGACGCCGTCACCCGCGGCCTGTCCACCGGTTTGGTCGAGGCCCGCGACTGGGCCTCCGGCACCTCCAGCCGGTCCAGCAAACTGATCCACGGCGGCCTGCGCTATCTGGAGATGCTCGACTTCGCCCTGGTCCGCGAGGCCCTCAAGGAGCGCGGCCTGCTGCTGGAGCGCCTCGCCCCGCACCTGGTCAAACCGGTGCCGTTCCTCTACCCGCTCCAGCACAAGGGCTGGGAGCGGCTGTACGCGGGCTCGGGCGTCGCGCTGTACGACGCGATGTCCATGGCCCGCGGCCACGGCCGGGGCCTGCCCCTGCACCGCCACCTGACCCGCCGTCATGCCCTGCGGGTCGCCCCCTGCCTGCGGAAGGACGCCCTGGTCGGCGCCCTGCAGTACTACGACGCGCAGATGGACGACGCCCGCTTCGTGGCCACCCTGGTGCGCACGGCGGCGTCCTACGGCGCGAAGGCGGCCAACCGCGCGCGCGTGACCGGTTTCCTGCGCGAGGGCGAGCGGGTCGTCGGCGCCCGGGTGCAGGACGTGGAGGCCGGCGGCGAGTACGAGATCCGCGCCCAGCAGGTCGTCAACGCCACCGGTGTGTGGACCGACGACACGCAGGCCATGGTGGGCGAGCGCGGACAGTTCCACGTCCGCGCCTCCAAGGGCATCCACCTGGTCGTGCCCAAGGACCGCATCCACTCCACCACCGGTCTGATCCTGCGCACCGAGAAGTCCGTCCTGTTCGTCATCCCCTGGGGGCGGCACTGGATCGTCGGCACCACCGACACCGAGTGGGACCTGGACAAGGCCCACCCGGCCGCGTCCAGCGCGGACATCGACTACCTGCTGGAACACGTCAACTCGGTGCTCGCCGTACCGCTCGCCCGCGACGACGTGCAGGGGGTGTACGCCGGGCTGCGGCCGCTGCTGGCCGGCGAGTCCGACGCCACCAGCAAGCTGTCCCGCGAGCACACGGTCGCCCATCCGGCGCCGGGTCTGGTGGTCGTGGCGGGCGGCAAGTACACCACCTATCGGGTCATGGCCAAGGACGCCGTCGACGAGGCCGTGCACGGCCTGGACATGCGCGTCGCCGACTGCGTGACGGAGGAGACCCCGCTGCTCGGCGCGGAGGGCTACCAGGCCCTGTGGAACGCGCGAGCGCGGATAGCCGCCCGTACCGGACTGCACGTGGTCCGGGTGGAGCACCTGCTGAATCGGTACGGCTCGCTGGCAGAGGAGGTCCTGGACCTCATCGCCGCCGACCCCTCGCTCGGCGAGCCGCTGCACGCCGCCGACGACTATCTGCGCGCCGAGGTGGTGTACGCCGCCTCGCACGAGGGCGCCCGGCACCTGGACGACGTCCTCACCCGCCGCACCCGCATCTCCATCGAGACCTTCGACCGGGGCACCCGCAGCGCCCGCGAGGCCGCCGAGCTGATGGCCCCGGTCCTCGGCTGGGACAAGGGCCAGATCGAACGGGAGGTCGAGCACTACGAGAAGCGGGTCGAGGCCGAGCGCGAGTCCCAGCTCCAGCCGGACGACCAGACGGCCGACGCGGCGCGACTGGGGGCACCGGACATCGTGCCGCTGTGAGCCCCGCCGCTCCCGGGCGCTCGGCCGCGACGGAGGGGCCCGGCGGCCGACGGCGGGGTTCGGCGGGTGAGGGTGGGGTCCGGCGGGCGGCGGTGGCGTCCGGCGGCGGGTGGAGCCGTGCTCCGCGCACTCCGCGTCGCGGCGGACGACGTTCGCTCGAACGAGTGGCCGTTTACGGGATCTCTGCTCGAACCCCGGCCGTTCTACCAGGTGCGAGGGCAGAACTCGGCCGAGAGCAGGGCCGGTTCGAGGCGGGGGTCTGCGATCGCGTCCGTGTTCACCCGGAAGGTGAGGACACGGCGGCCGTCGGCGGTGGCCGCGCTGCGCACGTAGCTGCCGGATATCCGGCCGTTGTGCCCCCACACGGTGGTGCCGCACGGCAGCTTCACCGGAAACAGGCCCATGCCGTACGCGCCGTGTGCGGCACGGGTGTCGAGCATCTCGCGCAGCCAGTGCGAGGGCAGCAGCCGGCCGCCGAGCAGGGCCGCGTAGAAGCGGTCGAGGTCGGCCAGCGTGGTCACCAGCTCACCCGCCGCGCCGGCCACGCGCGGGTCGAGCCGGGTGACGTCGGATCCGTCGGCCGCGTAGGCGCGCCCGTGCGGCGCGGGCAGTGACCTGCGGGCCCCGGGAAAGGAGGTACCCGTCAGACCCAGCGGAGCGATGACACGGCGCTCGGCCTCGGCGGCGTAGGAGTGACCGGTGACCTGGCGGACGACCAGGCCGAGCAGGACGTAGTTGGTGCTGGAGTAGGCGTAGCGGCCCGGGCGGGCCGGGGGGAGGGTGAGAGCGATGCGCACGGCCTGAAGCGGAGTCAGAGGCACGGTGCCCCGGGTGGCTTCGGTGAAGTCGGGCAGCCCGCTGGTGTGGCTGAGCAGGGCTCGCAGGGTGATGCGCCGGCCGTCGGTGCCGCGCCCGTGGAGCAGTCCCGGCAGGTACCGCTCCACGGGATCGGACAGGGCGAGCCGGTGCTCGGCGGCCAGCTGGAGCACGACCGTCGCGACGAAGGTCTTGGTGATGCTGCCGGCCCGGAAGCGGTCGGCGCGGGCGATGCCCTCGCCCGCGGCGGAGTAGCGGAAGCCGACCCCGGCCGCGTCGTCGTCCCGGGTCAGCAGGGCCGCGGCCGGCACCTCGCCGTCGCTGACGAACAGCGGCAGCACCGAGTCCGTGGCGGCGGCCGGGGAGGTGTCCTCGGACGCGGCCGGGGCGAGCAGCAGCACGAGAGACACCGGTATGGACAGGACTGTCCGAAGCGTCGGCATGCCGGTTCCTCCCCTCTTACGACCCATCATCCCGGTAAGCGGAACGGCCGCTTCAGGGGGGCTTCCCGGGCGCGGCGGGCGGCTCCGGGACAGGGGCACCCTGGGCGTCGGGCACTTGTCGGGTGAGAGACAATGGAGGCTCTGTCAGGGCGGGTTGTATGAGGGGACGCATGTCGGAGGCGGAGCGGGCGGGTACATCTCGTCAGGAGACTCGTCAGGACAAGAACGAGCGGCGTCTCCTCGCGGGGCGGTACCGGCTGGGAGACGTGCTGGGCCGTGGCGGTATGGGCACGGTCTGGCGCGCCGAGGACGAGACCCTGGGCCGGACGGTCGCCGTCAAGGAGCTGCGGTTCCCGTCGAACATCGACGAGGAGGAGAAGCGGCGCCTGATCACGCGCACCCTGCGCGAGGCCAAGGCGATCGCCCGGATCCGCAACAACAGCGCGGTGACGGTCTTCGACGTGGTCGACGAGGACGACCGGCCGTGGATCGTCATGGAGTTGGTCGAGGGCAAGTCCCTGGCCGAGGTCATCCGTGAGGACGGCCTGCTGGAACCCAAGCGCGCCGCCGAGGTGGGGCTCGCCATCCTCGACGTGCTGCGCTCCGCGCACCGCGAGGGCATCCTGCACCGGGACGTGAAACCCTCCAACGTGCTCATCGCCGAGGACGGCCGGGTCGTGCTCACCGACTTCGGTATCGCGCAGGTCGAGGGCGACCCGTCCATCACCTCCACTGGCATGCTCGTCGGCGCCCCCTCCTACATCTCCCCGGAGCGGGCCCGCGGCCACAAGCCGGGACCGGCGGCCGACCTCTGGTCGCTCGGCGGTCTGCTGTACGCGGCGGTCGAGGGCACGCCGCCCTACGACAAGGGTTCGGCGATCGCCACGCTCACCGCGGTGATGACCGAGCCCCTGGAGGAGCCGAAGAACGCGGGACCGCTCAGGGACGTCATCTACGGCCTGCTGACCAAGGACCCGGCCAAGCGGCTCGACGACGCCGGGGCACGGGCCATGCTCAACGCGGTGATCCACGCGCCCGAGCCGGAGCCGCTGGACGCCACCCGCGTGGTTCCGCTGCCGGTGCCGCCCGGCGGGCCGGAGGGCAAGCGGGGCGAGGAGGCCGGGGAGAAGCTGCGCGGCGCGCTGCGGTCGGTGCGCAAGGCGGCCGGGGCGGCCACCGGCGCGGCGACGGCGCGGGGGAAGAGCGGGAGCGAGCCGGGCGCGCGGGGCGCCGGGGGCGCGGTGTCCGGTGGGGCGCGGCCCGGTGTGCCTGGTGTGCCCGGTGCGCGGCCCGGTGCCGCCGGGGTCTCCACCGGGTCGGCGGGCGGATCCGGCGCGCGGCCGGGCGGTCCGGTGCCGGGTGCCGCCGGTGCGCCGAACTCCAGCGCGAACAAGGCCGCGTCCGGTTGGCCCGTGGTGCCGCCGCCGGACCTGGACCTGCCGCCGCGGCCGGTGCCGAGGGCGCCGCTGACCGATGTGGTGCCCAAGCGCACGCTGGTGGTCATCGCCGTGGTCGTGGTGCTCGCGGTGCTCGGGACCGTGCTGGCCTTCGCCCTCAACGGCGACGACGGCGAGTCCGGCAACAACGGGGCCAAGGCCGTGAGCAGCGCCGGCGCGTCCACCAAGCGGGACAAGGACACGGGGAGCGGCACGGACACCGGGAAGCGGACGGACGGCACGTCCACGGCGTCCGTCGGCACCGGTGCGGGTTCGGCTCCCACGGCGGATTCCGGGGAGAGCGGGTCCGACGACGACGCGGACTCCCACGGCGACGCGGAGTCGTCGGGTTCCGCCGGGCCGAAGGACGGCGGCAGCGCTCCGGTGGTCTCCACCCGCAAGGGCGGCCAGGGCTACTCGATCGGGCTGCCCAAGGGGTGGAAGTACCGGTCCAACGGATCCGCCGGCGACCGCTACACCGGGCCCGGCGGACAGAAGCTGCTCGTCGCCTGGACGGGTTCGCCCAAGGACGATCCGGTGGCGGACTGGAAGTACCAGGAGCGCTACATGGTGCGCTCCCAGTACCACAAGATCCGGATCGAGCAGGTGGACTACCGCGGCTGGAACACCGCCGACTGGGAGTTCACCTACGTCGAGGGCGGCACGAAGTACCGCACGATCGACCGGGGCTTCGTGGTGAACGGCCACCTCGGTTACGCGCTGATGTACACCGCGAAGAGCGCCGACTGGGACGGCGAGCTGCGCAAGGACACCTGGAAGACGTTGACGAAGTCCTTCGAACCCAAGTCGTAGGCGCCGTGCGCCGGTTTGCTGCGTGAGAATCCGTCATCCTCGCAATGCGGGTTGCCTCCGGCACGTATCGTGAAGGGTCGCGGACCGTACGCAGCCGCATGCGTGTGCGAAACGGGTCGTGAGGCGAACGGATCTGACCAACCGGGCGGCCGGGGGAGGCACAGTGGACGACTACGCGGGTCGGGTGCTCGCCGACCGCTACCGCCTGCCGCTGCCGCCGTCCGACGCGTACGAACTGACCGAGACCCGCGCCTTCGACACCTACAGCGGCCAGGAAGTCCTCGTCCGGCAGGTGCCGTTGCCGGAGGTCGTCGAGGCGGAGGTGCTCGACGCGGAGGGGCTGCCCGCCGGGTTCACCGCGCGGGAGCGCGCGTCCCGCCGCGCGCCGGAGGCCAGGGCCGCCACCCGGCAGCCCGCCGATCCGGCGGTGCGGCGCGCCGTGGAGGCCGCGCAGGCGGCGGCCCGCATCCCGGACCACCCCCGCCTGGACCAGGTCTTCGACGTGTTCGCCGAGGGCGGGTCGCTGTGGATCGTCAGCGAGCTGGTGGCCGCGCGACCGCTGGCCGCCCTGCTCACCGAGCAGCCGCTGACGCCGTACCGGGCGGCCGAGGTCGCCTCCGACGTGCTCATGGCGCTCCGGGTGCTGCACGCGCACGGCTGGGTGCACCGCAACATCACCGTCCGCACCGTCCTGGTCTGCGACGACGGCCGCGTCATGCTGACCGGCCTGGCGGCCGGCGCGGCGGAGGAGGCGCTGTGCGGGTACGACCCGGTGCCGGCGCCCGAGGACCCGGAAGAGCCGGAAGAACTGGAAGAGCTGGAAGAGGACGGGGCGGACTACGCCGGCGGCGGGCCTCTCGGTCTCGGCCCCGGTGGCCGTACGGGCGGAACCGCCGGTGCGCCCGGCCGGACCGGCGTGCCCGGGGACCCCGTCGCGGGCGGCGATCCCGAGGCCGCGCGGCGGGCCGCGATCCAGGCGCGGGCAGCCGGCGGACTGCCGGCCCCGGGGACCGACGGCCCGTCGGACGGCGCCGGTCCGACGGGGCAGCCGGCCCTCGACAGCGGTGCCGACATCCGCGCCGCCCGGGCCGGGGCCATCGCCGCGTACCGCGCGGGTGCCCGAGCCGCCGCCCGGGTGCACGAGGCCCAGCAGAACGGGCGCGCCGCCCTGCCCGGTGCCCGTCAGCCCGCCGAGGGCGACACCGGCGCCGGCCGGTCCGACGGCGCGGCACCGTCGCCGTACTCCTCCCGGCCGTCGTACCCGGAGCACTCCCCGGACGCGGGCGGTGCGGCGCCGCCCGGCCGGATAGCCGACCCCTACGGGGTGCGCGGCGCCCCATGGCACGGCGCCGAGCGGCGCGGCGGCGCCTCCCCGGCCCTGGGCGGCGGCGCGCAGCGGCCGGGGCTGCCCGCGGCCGACCCCGCTACCGGAATCCCGTCCGTGCCGGGCCAGGGGTACGGCTACGGACCGGAGCGGACGCCGGGCGGTGAACGGAGCGGACCGGACCGGCCGACGCCCGGATCCGGGTACCAGGGCGCACCGGCCCACTCCGAACTCGCCCCCGCCGCCGCGCCCGTCGTCCCCGCGCAGTCGGGCGGCCGGTGGGACGAGCCCGGCGCCGTGCGCCGCGGACCCGGGACCGCGCTCGCCGCCGAGCGGGCGCGGCAGGTGCGGATGACCGTGGTGGGACCGGTGACCGAGCGCTGGGCGCCGGAGCAGGCCGGGCCCGTGCACGAGAACTGGCAGCTGGCGGCGCCGATCGGCCCGGCCACCGACCTGTGGGCGCTGGGCGCCCTGCTGTTCCGGGCGGTGCAGGGGCACGCGCCGTATCCGGAGGAGTCGACGGCCGAGCTGGTGCAGTTGGTGTGCGCCGAGCCGCCCGCCTTCGCCGAGGAGTGCGGCCCGCTGCGGCCGGTCGTGGAGTCGCTGCTGCGCCAGGACCCCACCGAGCGGCCGGACGTGGAGGAGCTGAGCGGCTGGCTGCGGTCGCTGGTGCGGTCCGCGCCGGAACCGGACGCTGGCACCCATGTGGTGCCCGTGCCGCCCGCCGACCCGAGCCGGCTGCCGATCGTCCGGCGCCGGGGCGAGCTGGTGCGCAGGCGGCGCGCCGGGCTGCCCGCCACCCATCCGCACGGCCGGCACAAGCGGGCCAGGGAGGGCGGACGTTCGCCGCGCAGCCTCGGCCGCACCCTGCTCCTGCTGATCCTGCTCCTGCTGGCCGGCGCGATCGCCTACGCGATGCTGTTCATGCCGAAGCAGGGCGAGAACGGCGCGGCGGGCGGCGACCGCACCGGCAGCGCCGGACAGGCGGACCCCGCGCCCACGCACACCCGGCAGCCCTCCGGCGGGCCGAGCACGCCGGGCGGCGACGCCACCGCCTCCGCGCCCGCGACCGAGACCCAGACCGGCGGGGACCCCACCGTCCCCGACGGGTTCACCCTGCGCAAGGATCCGGACGGCTTCCAGGTCGCCGTCGCCGAGGGCTGGGACCGCACGCCGAAGAACGGCAGCGGCCAGGTGGTCTACGCCCACGGGAGGTTCGAGCTGATCGTCGTACCCGGGCGGGACGGCACGTCCGCGTACGGCAGCGATCCGATGGTCTACCAGCGGGAGAAGGAGCGCGAACTCCAGCCGTACCGCGACTCCAGCTGGGCCACGGCCACCGGGCTGCGGACCATCGAGGTGGGCGGACGGACCATGGCCGAGGGGCAGTTCACCTGGACCGACGGGCAGGGGCGGGACCTGTTCGTGCGGAACATGGCGCTGCTGCTGAACGGCCGCTACCACATCGTCCAGGTGCGCGGCCCGGACGCCGAGCGGGACGAGGTGACCCGGCTGTACGAGCAGGCTGCCGCGACGTATCGCTACACCGGTTGAGCAGCGCGTATACGGCACCGGGGCGGTGCCGGTCCGGTTCCCTTTCTCGCGCGGAAATGACCATCGTCACAGTGCGGTTTCCTTGGCACCCCGCTGGTTCCCTGTGGGCAGGCCGGTCCTTAGTCTGACCCTGTCAAGAGCATTGCGGGGCAACGTGAATCAGATGCAGGGCCTGCTCATAGCGGGCCGCTACCGGCTCGCCGACTCCATCGGCAGCGGCGGCATGGGCCGGGTGTGGCGCGCCCACGACGAGGTGCTGCACCGGAAGGTCGCCATCAAGGAGTTGACCGCCGCGCTCTACGTCTCCGACAGCGACCAGGCCGTCCTGCTCGCCCGCACCCGGGCCGAGGCACGGGCCGCCGCGCGCATCAACCACTCCGCCGTCGTCACCGTGCACGACGTGCTGGAACACGACGGCCGCCCGTGGATCGTGATGGAGCTGGTCGAGGGCGTCTCGCTGGCCGACGCGGTCAAGGAGCGGGGCCGTGTGGAGCCGCGGGAGGCCGCGCGGATCGGCCTGTGGGTGCTGCGGGCACTGCGCGCCGCGCACGCCGCCGGGGTGCTGCACCGGGACGTCAAACCCGGCAACGTCCTGCTCGGCGAGGACGGCAGGATCCTGCTCACCGACTTCGGCATCGCCCAGATCGAGGGCGACACCACCATCACCCGCACCGGAGAGGTCGTCGGCTCCGTCGACTACCTGGCCCCCGAACGGGTGCGCGGCCACGACCCCGGCCCGGCCTCCGACCTGTGGGCGCTCGGCGCCACGCTGTACACGGCGGTCGAAGGGCGCTCGCCGTTCCGGCGCACCTCGCCGCTGAGCACCATGCAGGCGGTCGTCGAGGAGAACGCGGACGAACCGCGGCACGCCGGTCCGCTCGCCCCGGTCATCGCCGCGCTGCTGCGCAAGGATCCGGCCGGGCGGCCCGGCGCGGAGGAGGCGGAGCAGATGCTCGCCGAGGCGGCGGAGGGCCGCCGGCCGCGCGCCGCCGAGGCGTTCGTCCCCACCCAGGGTTCGGGCGTGCGCACGCACACGGGCCACGGTTCGGGCGGTACGGCCACACCCGGCCACGGCGGCGCCACCGCGCCCGCCGGCCACGGCTCCGGTTCCGGCACACCGGCCACCGGCTACGGCTCCGGCGCGCCGGGCGGGGCGTACGGCTCCGGTTCCGGCACACCGGCGACGGGCCCCGGCTCCGGCCCTGGCTCCGACGCCTCGGCCTCCGGGTACGGCGCCTCGGCCTCCGGGTACGGCTCAGGGTCCGCCTCCGGGTACGGCTCGGGGTCCGCCTCGGGGTACGGCTCCGCGGCGGCCGGCTCCGGCCGCGGCGGCCCCGCCGGTGCCGGTCGTTCCGCGACCGGGCCGACCGCGGTGGCGCCGACGGGCGGCCGGTGGGCGGCCGGTGGGCCGGCGCCCGCCCGGCCCCGGCGCCGGCTGCGCACCCTCGCCCTGGTCGTCGCCGTCGCGGCGGTGCTCGGCGGCGCCGGAGCGGTGGCGATCCAGCAGTGGGGCCGGCAGGACGGCGGGCCGGGCGGCGCGACGAGCCCGGCGCCGGCGCCCGCCGACCACGGAGCGGCCGGTGCCGGGGGCACGATCCCGGCCGACTGGCAGACGTACCGCGACCCCCTGGGCTTCAGCCTCTCCCTGCCCAAGGGCTGGAAGCGCACGGTCTTCAGCAACAAGGGCGGTCTCCAGCAGATCGACTACTCGCCCGACAACGGCAAGCACTTCGTCCGCATCGCCATCGACGCCTCACCGGACTTCGCCGACCCCCTCTCCCACCAGAAGGACCTGGAACAGCAGCTCCAGCGGCTGGTCGACTACCGGCGCGTCACGATGAAGGAGAACATCTACCGCGACCGCAAGGGCGCCCGCTGGGAGTACACCTGGACCGCGCTGAAGAAGGACCCGCCCTACGTGCCCGGGCCGCGCCGCGCGGTCGAGGAGACGTACTTCTCGCGCCAGGGCACCGAGTACGCCCTCTACATGTCCTCACCGGCCGAGGACTGGGCCACGACCAGCAGACAGTTCACCTGGGTGCTGCGCGGCTGGCAGCAGCCGGACGAGGGCTGAACCGGCCGCAGCGGCGGCCCGTCGGCCCGGACGGCCGAAAATGGCAGGCTGCGCGGTGTGTCTTGGCCGAGCTGTGCCCCGGAGGGCGGGTACCCGGTGCGGCATGATGGGGCGCATGGGGACCGAGGGAGCCGGATTCCGGCTGATCGCGGGCCGTTACCGCCTGGAGGAACGCATCGGGCGCGGCGGCATGGGCGTCGTGTGGCGGGCGAGCGACCAGGTGCTGGGCCGTCAGGTGGCGGTCAAGGAACTCCTGTCCGACGACACGCTCCCGGAGGACGACGCGCGCCGCCGCCGCGACCGTACGTTCCGTGAGGCGCGCGCGGTCTGCCAGTTACGGCATCCGCACATCATCGTCGTGCACGACGTGGTGGAGCAGGACGAACGGCCGTACCTCATCATGGAGCTGATCGACGGCGGTTCGCTCGCCGAACGGATCGCCCGGGAGGGCCCGGTCGACGCGGTCGAGGCCGCGCGGATCGGCGTCGCCCTGCTGAGCGCGGTGCGCACCGCGCACGAGGCGGGGGTGCTGCACCGGGACATCAAACCCGCGAACGTCCTGATCGAGTCCGCCACCGACCGGGTCGTCCTCACCGACTTCGGTATCGCCCAGGTCGAGGGCGCCACCACGCTCACCGAGACCGGCTCCTTCGTCGGCTCGCCCGAGTACACCGCGCCGGAGCGGATGTCCGGGCTGCGCACCGGACCGGAGTCCGACCTGTGGTCGCTGGGCGCGCTGCTGTGCACGGCGCTCAGCGGCGAGTCGCCGTTCCGGCGCGACTCGCTCGGCGGCATCCTGCACGCCGTCGTCGCCGCCGAGATCCGCCCGCCGGCCGAGGCCGAGCCGCTGCTGCCCGTCGTACGGGGCCTGTTGGAGCGCGACCCGGACCGGCGGCTGGGCGCGGCGGACGCCGAGTGGATGCTGCGGGCGTATCTGGAGACCGGCCGGACGCCGGACGCGCCGGGCAGTGCCGGCACCACGGGATCACACGTCGGCGGGCTCATCCACCGGATCCACGGCAGCCGCACGCCGAAGGCCCCGACGCCCTACACACCGACCCAGCTGGACCTGCCGTACGGCGGGCCGCTGCCCCCCGTGGCACCGGAACCGCCCCCGGCCCGGTCCTCCCCGCGCGGGCTGCTGGTGGCGGCGCTGCTCGTCGCCGCGCTGGCCGGGGCCGGCGTGTCGGCCGCGGCGCTGCTGCTGCACCGGGACGGGGACGGGGGCGGCGGCACCCCGGGCGGTACGGCGACGACCCCGGCGACCCGGACCGGTACGGGGGGTACGTTCCTGTCGCCCACGCCGACCGGGACCCGGCCGGCACCGACGCCGACGGCCAGTCCCGGTACGACCGGCTCGCACACGGCGCCCTCCGGTTACCGCACGGCCCGCGACCCGGCCGGCTTCTCCCTCGCCGTACCGGAGGACTTCACCCGCCGCCCGCAGGGGCCGCGCGTGTTCTACCTCTCGCCGGGCGAGACCTTCCGCCTGGGCATCAGGGTCGGCGCGCCCCAGCCGGGCGGCCCGGAGGGCGCGCTGAACCGCTCGGCCGCCGCCGGCCCCTCCACCAACCCCGGGTACCACGACGGCCGGGTCACCCGGACCACGCACCACGGACACCCGGCCGCGTTCTGGGAGTTCACCTGGGACGGCTTCAGCGCGGCGGAGGGCCCCCGGCACACCTACGACCTGTGCTGGGAGGAGAACGGACTGGTGTACGACGTGTGGGTGTCGGCGCCGGTCGGGAAGGTGCGGGAGGCGCGGGAGTACTTCGACGTGGCGGTCGACACGTTCTCGGTCACGGGTGTGTGACCGGTTCGCACCCCCGGTGGCTGGAAACGCCGGGCGCACGGTAAAGATGACGCATGAGCAGTGACGGGGGAGCCGGCCGCCTGGCCGACGACACGACGAGTTTTGTTCTGCAACCGCCCGGACCACGGACGGAGCAACAGCCGCACGCGCAGCCGCAGCCGCAGCCTGGGTCCGGGCCGCAGCGGCAGCCCGGACCGGGCGAGACCCGGGTGGACCCGGGCGCCGGGCGGCTCGTCGCGGGCCGCTACCGGCTGCTCGGCAAGCTGGGCCACGGCGGCATGGGCACGGTGTGGCGGGCCAAGGACGAGGTGGTGGACCGCGAGGTCGCCGTCAAGGAACCCCGCGTACCGGACCACCTGCCCGAACGGGAACAGGCCAACGCCTACGAGCGGATGCGCCGCGAGGCCCGCGCCGCGGCCCGCCTCGACCACCCCGCGGTGGTGAACGTGCACGACGTCGCGGTCGTCGACGGCCGGCCGTGGATCGTGATGGAACTCGTGCACGGCCGCACCCTCGGCGAGGTGCTGCGGGACGGCACGCTGGACGCGCGGGAGGCGGCCCGGATCGGCCTCCAGGTGCTCGGCGCGCTGGAGGCGGCGCACGCGGCGGGCGTCCTGCACCGGGACGTCAAGCCCGACAACATCCTGCTGGGCCGGTACGACCGGGTGGTCCTCACCGACTTCGGCATCGC